>DATMEB010000202.1:0-11717 GCA_035557095.1 Nocardioidaceae bacterium
GCGACCACCACGGTGAAGGCCCAGCCGGCCACGCTGTCCGTGGTGACCGGGATCGGGTCGGTCTGGTCGCCGAACCCCACACGGCCGCCGAGGGCCCAGTAGCCATGCAGGGCGACGAACGCGACCGCCCAGACCAGAGCCCAGACCGTGGCACGTGCCGCGGCAGCCGGGCTGGCGGAAGCAACGACGTGCGCCGGCGGTGGTGGCCGGCTCGCGTGTTCCCTGCGGCGATCCGTGGGGCGGTCTGTGCGTGGATACGAAGGATCGGACACGTCGAACACACTCCGAGGGTCTGTGACTTCCGGCCAGGTCCCTTGGAGTCTGCGGCCCACGGAGCCACCCCTGGATCCCTCGGCAGGAGGATCCAGATCCCCCTGCGGGGTGAACCCTGATTGAACTTGCGACGACGAACCACACCAGGGGCAGTCTGCGGGGTCACATCACGGCCTTCTTTTCCAAGGCATCAAGAGCATTCGACCGGAGGTGCGAAGGACCGGAAATCGGCACGTCGGCGGTAGTAGGTGGCCAAGGTTCGCGCTGGGCTGTCTCGAGGCCGGAGTGGGGGAGTGCTGGTGACCTGTTCGGCAAGGCCTAGTCCAAGCACAGCGAGCATCTCGGGCGCGGCGCAAGCTCATGCTTTATCCCATGCCTTTCGTTGGGAACTCGCCGGTGCCGTTGGGAGGCGTCGGGCGACCCCGGTAGACGAGCGCGCAGGCCAGCCGCACATTCGAGGTTCGCCGAGAACTGGTCGGCAGTGCCGACGTGAAACCGAAGGGTTACTGGTTGGAGTCCAGTCGCGGGAGTCATCTTCGCAGGGACCGGTGACCGTGACTGGTCCCGGTGCCGACCCGGACGGCCCCGAGGTCGAGGGGCGCCGTTGGTGGCTGCCGTCTCCGCCAGAGGCGAGCTGATCGACGAGTGCCTAGGACGACTCGAGCTTGATCACCCACACGTGGAGGATGTCCCGGCGTTCGATCAGGATCGCATTGACCCCGTTCGCTCGTGCAGACGTTCGCTCGTCACGTCGAGACCCGCCCGCGTTCGCTATCTCTCGTTCGAAGAGATGAGGTACTCGTCTGGTGACGCGGCTGATCTGCGATGCACCGTCGGCGAGATGCCGCGGACCCGCTTGAAGGCGGCGCTGAGCGCGAAGGCGTTGGCGTAGCCGACCATCTCAGCGATCGACCCGACCGTGTGATCGGTGTCCCGGAGCAAATCGGCAGCCAGACTGAGCCTCCATCCAGTGAGGTAGGTCATCGGCGGCTCACCGACGAGCACAGTGAACCTCCGGGTCAGACTGGCTCGGGAGACACCGACAGCCTTGGCCAACTCCGACAATCGCCAGCCGCGCGCTGGGTCGTCGTGGATCAGCCGGAGGGCGGCTCCCACGACCGGGTCGCTATGGCCGCGGTACCAACCTGGCGCCTGTGCCTTTCGCCCGTCAAACCACGCCCGCAAAGTGGTGATGAGCGCCAAGTCGAGCCAACGGTCCAACACGGTCTGCTGGGCGGGCCGGTCCCGCACGATCTCATCCAGCACCAGCCGCATCACCGGCTCACCGACCTCAACGGCCGGCACCACGGTGGTCGCGGGCAGCGCGCTGAGCAGACGGCGGCCAACGTCGCAGTCCATTTGATAGGTGCCGCTAACCAGAATGGTCTCGCCGTCGGGCCTTGCGCCATGAGTCCGCACCCCCAGGCGAGCGCTGTAATCGACGGGGGCCCCGGGTAGCGGCTCGCACACGCCACCGGGATGAATGCGGAGCGTCGGTGCCGTGTCCAGCGAATCTACGACGACATAGGGCCTGCCGCCAGACAGCACGACGACATCGCCCTGCGCCATTCGGACCGCTTCGGCACCCTCGCGTAGCACCCACCCCGATCCCCGGACCATCATCGCAAGCGCGAGCGGGGCCCCGTCGACGATCTCTAGACCCCACGGCCGATCCAGGATTGTCAGGTTGAAAACTCCGCCGCGCGCCCTGGCTCCGGTCAAGAGGCCATCGAGCTCGTCCATGTCGGTCACGCTACGTCAACTTGAGACGTAGAGACATGCGAATGCGTCTCGCAACCATGGCCCATCGGCTCGCCTCACGGTCTACTTGTGACATGGCTCGTCTCCGGTTCCCATTCGTCGCCCGTGTAGCGTCGGTCGACTCTGCAGGTGGTGCGTCCTGTGGGGCGCCGCCTGCGAGTGGCGGACGTAAGGTCGTCGCGACCGTTGCCCTCTGGCTGTTGTCTGCCTCCCTGGCCCTCCCGGTAGCCATGGGCGGCGTCGCCAAGCTGCTCGGTGATCAGCAGATGGTCGACATGTTCACCGATATCGGGACCGGGCAATGGCTTCGAATTCTGGTGGGCGGGCTCGAGATAGCGGGCGCCGTGGGCCTTGCGTTTCCACGCGTCGCCGGACTGGCGGCCGCCGGACTGATCCTCTTGATGCTCGGCGCAGTGGTCACGAATCTCGTCGTGCTGCACATCAGCCCGGTGCCTCCACTGATCTTCTTGGCCTTAGCGGTAGGCGTAGCCACCCTTCGCCGCCACAGCCTCGCGTTCTTCCACCGCACTCGATGACCGCCTCTCAGTGATGACTGCCTCGCAAGAAGGGACCCGAGACCCATGACCGAAGACCATGCCAACCAACTGCGATCTCTCGAACCCTTGGTGGGGACGTGGCGGATCGAGGGATCCGGCACGTCCGGGGCCGTTCGCTACACCTGGGCCGAGTTCGGCGGATGGCTTGTACAGCACGTCGACATCGTGGCCGACACCCAACACACTCACGGGGTCGAGTACATCGGCTACGACCGCGAGACGGACAGCATCCGATCACACTTCTTCGGCGGTTCGGGCGAGTTCCTCGAGTACACCTACTCGCTGGACGGCTCCGTCTTGACGATCTACTACGGAGGCGCGGACTCCCCAGCGAAGTTCGTCGGGACCTTCAACGACGATTTCACCAGGAACTCCGGCTCGTGGTCCTGGCCGGGAGGCGGATACGAGTCCACGATGGTCAAGGACTCAGACGACGACACTGGGCTCGCAGCAAGCGAGTGAGACGCCGCATCGGCGCGCTTCTTCAACCCCACGGTCGGAATCCACGAGGACTCGGCCACGGGTAGTGCAGCCTGATCCCTGGCCGCGGTGCTCGCCAGCCGCACGCCGAACCTGATCGGCCGCACGGTGTCTGTAGATCAGGGCCGCGCCCTGGGTCGCCCCAGTCAACTGCGGCTCGTGGCCACCGACGACGGCGTGCGCCTCTCGCGCCGGTGTGTCAATGCGGTCACCTGAATGCTCGCTCACCCAACCGATACGGAGGCGCCATGACGCTGACACCGCTCGACGAGGAGCACCTGCGCCGTGCCATCGACTTGGCGACGTACGCCCGCTCGAGCGGTGAGCAGCCCTACGGTTCGGTCTTGGTCGACGAGAAGGGCACGGTGCTCGCCGAGGACTGGAACACCGTGCTGTCGGAGAAGGACGTCACGGCGCATCCGGAACTCAAGCTGGGCCGCTTGGCAGGAGCCACCCTGACGGCCGAACAAGCAGCGCACTGCACCCTGTACACCAGTTGCGAGCCCTGCGTGATGTGTTCGGAGGCCTTGGCTCGTGCGGGAATCGGTCGCGTGGTCTTCGCCTTGTCGAGCCGACAGCTCGAGGAGCGCCAGCCCAACCCACCAGATCGTTCCCGACCGCGGTTGGACGGCCCGGCCCTCCACGCCGAGGCCGCGGCGGCCATCGGCGACTACTACGCATGACCCGTTCTACATCGCCACCACCTGACGCAAACCGTCGCCGGCCTTGAGTGTTACCCGGTCCGTCTCACCAACCGCAACCTCGAGCAGGCCGCTGACGACCCGGTAGCCGCTGCAACCTCGACGCCGCGTGCGTACTGATCCCGTCCAATCACCCAGGTGCGGCCTAGCGGACTCCGAACGTGTTGCGTGCCGCCGGCACTGCAGGGGCCCGCAGATCGTGCTGCTCTCCTCGCCGGACGCCGGTGGCGCGCCGAGCGGGGATCCGCTCGCGGCTGCGGAGGCAGCGCTGACTACGCGGGACGTTCGGTGAGCCATCCTGCGGCCGACCTGGTTCCTCGAGACCTTGGGAACGGCAGCTCGCACCCACGGCGACGTGGTGAATTCCGTCCAAGAGCAAGACGGCGCGACCTCCGACTCTGGTGTCGATCGGCCGGGCCGGATCCCGGGCGCGATGTCGACGAACAGGAGGGGTGTCGAGTGCGCATCGTTGTGATTGGCGCGAGCGTGGCCGGCCTCGCGTCCGCGCTGGTCCTGGCCCGCGACGGGCATGCGGTCACCGTGCTCGAGCGGGACCACCTGCAACTGTCTGGGGACGTGGAGACCGCCGCCGCGACCGCCTTTCGCGCGTCGGCTCCGCAGATCCTGCAGCCGCACGTCCTGCTCACGACATTCAGGGAGATCCTGCGCGAGCGGCTGCCCGACGTCCACGATGGCCTGCTCGACGCGGGGGTCGTCGAGGCAACTCTGGACAGCCAAATGCCGCCGACCCTCCGCGATCGTCGGGCTGCTCGCGGCGACGAGCGACTGCGCCCGCTGATGTCCCGCCGGTCGACCGTCGACTGGGTCCTCGCGCGTACCGCCGCCGCCGAGCCCAGCGTCGACGTTCGTCACGGCGTCGCGGTCAGCGGGCTGATGGCCAAGCCGGGAGACCCGCCCCAGGTCCGGGGCGTGCGCACCGACCACGGCGACCTGCCCGCGGACCTCGTGGTCGTCGCCGCCGGGCGGCGGGTGCCGCTGGACCGATGGCTCACCGCGGTCGGGGCCAACCCCACCACCACAACCGTGGCCGAGTGCGGGCTCGCCTACTTTGGCCGCCAGTACCGGTTGCGCCCCGGCGACCTGCCCGGGCCTCCCACCACCCGGATGGTCGCTGGGCTCGACGAGTTCACCATCGGCATCTGGGCCGGGGACAACGCCACGATGCAGCTGGCCCTCGCGCCGCTGGCGAGTGACCGACGATTCCGGGCGGTGCGCGACCCGGAGGTATTCACCACGGCGGTGGGCACGGTCCCCTACTACGCGGCCTGGCTCGAGGTGCTCGAACCAATCACCGACGTCGCGGTCATGGGCGGCCTGCACAACACGCTGCGCCGCCTCGTCACAAGCGGACAGCCGGTCGCGACCGGGCTGCACGCGGTCGGCGACGCGGTGTGCACCACCAACCCAACCTTCGGGCGGGGCCTGAGCATGGTGATGCGCATGGTCGCCGACCTCGCCGACACGCTCACCGCCCACCCCGACGATCCTCATGCACAGGCCCTGGCCATGGACCGCGCAGTGACCGATCACGTCGCTCCGTGGTTCGCTGACCAGGCCGAAACTGACGCCGCGCGGCTTGCGATGCTGCGCCACACCGTGCTCGGTGCCCCACCCCCGCCTGCGCCGACGCCGGCCGCGGACCGCGTCACCTTCACCGAGCTCCGGACGGCGGCCCGGACCGACCCGGTCGCATTCCGCGCCGTCCTCTCCACCATGGCCGCACTCGGCACGCCCGCGGACACCTACCAGGATCCCGCACTCGTCGACCGGGTCCGCTCCGTGCTTGCCGACGAGTCACCGCCGGCGATGTCTCAGCCGACCCGCGACCAGCTCGAGACTGCGCTAGCTGGAAGCTCATGAGCCGTAGCTGAGCGGGCTCTTGCAGAGTCCGATCAGAGGAGGCGGTTCATGTCGATCTTGGACGTAGCCCTGGATCCGGCCACGGTGGTCGTGGCGGTGGATCCGGGCAAGGTGATGGGATCATCGAGGCCGGTGACGATGCGGCGCTGGAAGACGAGCACAATGATTACCAGCGGGATTGTCACGATCGTGCCTGCGGGGCCGCTGGGTCGAATTCCTAGACGTCGCCGCGGCCGTCGCGAACACGCGTCGACCATGACCCGCACCGGCGATGTCTGACCAGATCACTCGCGCAAGCCCTGGCGCGGCGGTCGTCTTCGACCCGGGTTGTCGTCTCTTGATGGCTTGCTGGTCGGCACTCGGCGGGTGAGCGTCTCGGTGTCGTTTGCCGCAATGGGTTCGAGGATGCGGTAGGCCTGGGTCGCGAGGGCGTGGGCTATTCGCCCTGCCGCCAGGCCTAGGTGGTGGCGTTGGTAGCGGAACGTCTCCGGATCTAGCGGGGCGAGCAGGGCGTCGACGTGGGCATCGGGGTCAGCTATGTCGGCGGCTTCCAGGAGGCTTCGAACATGGAGGCGCCAGATTCCGTAGGCACCGGTGGTGAACCGGCTGGCTCCGGACTCGGCGCCGAGCGCGAGCGGGAGGTGCTCATCGAGCAGGGCGACCATCGACGTGTAGAAGGCCGCGAGCCGCTCCCCGGGGGAGGCTCCGGGGCCGAGCGGCGGCGGCCCGCTGATCATTCGCTGCTGCAGCTCGCGTTCGTGGGAGTCGAGGAGTGCGATCGCGACTGAGGCGGTGTCGGGAAAGCGTCGATACAAGGTGGCGCGGCCGACGCCCGCCGCGCTGGCGATGTCGCCCATCGTCACCGAGGCAGGCTCTCGTTCGGAGAACAGCCGTTGGGCGGCATCGAGGACCCGTTGCCGGTTCCGGGCGGCATCGGCGCGCTCGCGCCCGCCCCTGTTGATGCCCTCGGAGCCGACCAGCAGGTTTCGTTCGTCTCCAACCGACTCCGGGACCACGGCCGGGTCGGCGCGGTTGCTCGCTGCTTGGTCACTCACATGCTCACCCTAGGTTATGTGGACATGGTGTTCAGTTATGGCTTAGGGTGATGCGGACACGGTGTCCGTTTCATGGGTGAAGGTAGGCGTCATGTATGCGGTCTTCGTCGCGGCGTCGTTGGTCGCCGGTTGCCTCCTGGCCGTCCAAGCCACGGTGAACCAGCAGTTGAACAAGGCCGTCGGCACTCCCTTCGGCGCCTCGACGGTGCAGTTGTCGGTCGCGGCGCTCGTGCTCGGGGTGCTCGCCGCCGCGACCGGGATGCGCGGTGCGCTGACCGCCGTCCCCGACGTCAGCCCGGGGTGGCTGTTCCTAGGCGGGCTGGCCAGCCCTCTCTACATCACCGCCGGCATCGTGCTGTTTCCCCGGCTCGGCGCCCTGACCGCGGTGGGCTTGTTCGTGACGGGGCAGGTCTTCGCCTCGCTGGTCTTGGACATCCTCGGGTGGTTGGCCGTGCCCCAGGAGCGGGTCAGCCTGGGCATGGTGCTCGGTGCAACCGCCGTAGTGGCTGGAATCACCGTGGTAGTACGTGCCCAGCAGCAGGCCGCGCAACCCGTACCGGTGCCGGTGGGTGCGTCGGGCGCCGCGAGTAGATCCGCAGCCGCCGGCACGCCGTCATCCGCGGCAAGGTCAACCTCACGGAGGCTCACCGGCTGGGTCGTGCTCGGTCTGAGCGCCGGGGCGGCATTGCCGGTGCAGGGTGCGGTCAACGCGCAGCTTCAGCGACAAGTCAACTCGCCACTGGCGGTCGGAACGATCAGCTTCGTCGTGGCCACCCTGGCCATCGCCGCTGTTCTCGCCGCGCTGCTGACTCTGGATCGCACCTCGACGCCACAACTGCGACCGCTGAGGTCGATGCCGTGGTGGGGGTGGCTGGGCGGGTTCTGCGCCGCGGCGTATGTCACCGCGACCTTCCTTCTCATCCCCACCATCGGCGCCGCAGTGACCGTCGCGCTCACCGTCGCTGGTCAACAGCTCGCCTCCGCGGCGATCGACCAGTACGGCTGGCTCGGCATGCCCCACCGGTCGGTGACCTGGCAGCGTGGACTGGGACTTGCGCTGCTGCTGGCCGGCTCCGTTCTCGTCCAACTCGTCTGAGCATGTCCGCCGCTCTCAAGGCACGACGCGAGGCGTGGGACGAGATCGCTGACCCGGGCCAGGTGTCCGTGCCGGCCAGGACTCCTCACTCAGCAGCGAGCCTCACGACTTCAGTGCGCGAGTCGCGCCACCATGCGCGGCCACGGGCGACACATCAGTCCGGGAGGCTCCCAACTCGACAACATCCCACGTGATGGAGGTAGGCACGATGAACCAAGCGGTAGTCAGCGGAGGCCGGCTCGGTGCGGCGGACGAGCCCGTTGACCTGTTCATCCAGCACGGGCACATAGCTGCCATCGAGCCGTACATCGAGGCCCACGACGCCACCCGGATCGAAGCGTCGGGATTGCTGCTCGTGCCGGGGCTGGTCGACGCCCACTGCCACCTCGACAAGACCTTGTTCGGGCTGGATTGGGTGCCCCACACCGCGGGAGCGGACCTGCGGGACCGGATCGAGACCGAGCGAGCTCGCCGCGGCGAACTCGGAGTGCCAAGCGACACTGCGATGGCCGCCCTGGTCGAGGCGATGGTCACGAGCGGCACGACGGTCGCCCGCACCCACACGGACGTGTTCCCCGAGGTCGGCGGAGCACACGTTCGAGCTGTGCAGCGGGTAGCTGACCGGTACCGGCACCAGATCGAGATCCAGCAAGTCGGCTTCCCACAGTACGGCGTGTTGTCCAGCCCGGAGACTCGCGGCGTGCTCGAGGAGCTTGCTGCCGACGGGTCCATCGCCGCCGTCGGTGGCATCGACCCCGCCGGCGTCGAGGGCGACCCGGTGGCTGCGCTGGATGCCCTGTTCGAGATCGCAGCGCAGTACGGAATCGGCGTCGACATCCACCTCCACGATCACGGGACGCTCGGCCTGTGGCAGCTTGAGGCGATCACACGGCACACCACGCGTTTCGATCTCGCGGGCCGGGTCAACGTCAGCCACGCCTACGCGCTGGGCGAGGCCGACGTGGACACCCAGCGGCTCTGGGGCGCCAAGTTGGCCGATGCCGGCGTGAGCCTGGTCACCGCCGCCGTCTACGACTTTCCCGTCCCTCAGGTGGACGTGATGCGCGCGGCGGGCGTCGCCTTGGGGATCGGGAATGACGGGGTACGAGACTTGTGGGGACCATACGGTGACGGTGACATGCTGCGTCGGGCGATGCTCGTCGCCTACCGGTGCGGGTTCCGTCGAGACGAGCTGATCGGTCTCACCCTGGATGCCGCCACCACTCAGAACGCCCGAATCCTCGGGCTTCCGCCTGCAGGTCTGGCGCCCGGCGCCCCTGCCGACATCGTCGCCGTGGCTGCCGACAGCCCAGCCGCAGCCGTAGCGACGTGTCCGCCCCGCTCGTGGGTGATGAAGAACGGCCGCGTGGTCGCCCGAGACGGCGCGCTGGTCCGCGGCGATGAGCCCTGACCGGGGCCTGTCCTCGTGCTGCTGTTAGGCACGGCTGGTCCCATCCAACGAGTTGGTTGAGCCATGGGTCAACGTGCTGCCGGCCCATGCGTGGTGACAATGAGGCCAGGCCGACTGCTTAGCCTCAGCCCACCGGTGAAACTCGGTGTGTCAGCGTGCCGCAACGCCGAGATGCCCTTACGCCAACGAGACGCGGTGGGAACGTTCGCCACTCTCGACGATGGTCGCCGCGAGTCACGCTGACGTAGCTTGGAGATCAGGTTGTGAGTCGGCGGTGGCAATGATCGCGTCAAGTGCGTCCCGGGCGCCCGTCAGGTTGTTGATGGCAGCGCTGATGCGGTCGCGGTGCTGGGTGAGGACAGCGGCGAGCTCTGGGCAGGCAGGCACCAAGTCTTCGTCGTCTTCACCCATGCATGGCAGCAGATCGGCGATCGTGGTGGTGTTCAGGCCAGCCGCCAGCAGCATGCGAATCTTGCGCACCACGCGGACGTCGGTGGATGCGTACTGGCGGTAGCCGCTGTCTTGGCGCAGCGGCTGCAGCAGCCCTTGTTCCTCGTAGTAGCGCAGCGCCCGCTGACTAGTCCCTGTTCGTCGTGCGAACTCCCCGATGCGCATGACCCCACCCACCCTTCGGGTTGACCTTGACGCTGGCGTGAAGCTTTACGTTACCGGCATGGCTACTCAAGGAATGCCCAATGGGCAAGCCCAGGTGAGCGTCCTCGGTCTGGGCAGGATGGGCTCGGCACTTGCCGACGCCCTGATCTCGGCCGGGTATCGAACCACCGTCTGGAACCGCACCCCCGCGAGGGCCGACGATCTTGTCGGCAAAGGTGCCGTGCGCGCCAGCACGGTTCGCGATGCCGTTCAGGCGAGCCCGCTCGTGATCGTCTGCGTTGACGACTACGCCGCAGTCCGTCAGGTTCTCGACGCGAACGTGTCCGACCTGGCAGGTCGCACACTCGTCAATCTCACCACCGGTACACCTGAGGACGCCCAAGCCATGGCCGCCTGGACGAGTGACCAGGGTGCCCGATATCTCGACGGCGCAATGATGGCCGTCCCGCAGACCGTTGCCACGCCCGACGCGTTCTTCCTTTACAGCGGAGCCGAGGACGCGTTCGATGCACACCGGCAGCTCTTGGAAACCCTGGCCACCAGCCATTACCTCGGCGCCGATGCCGCGGTGGCCGAGCTGTGGGACCTGGCGCTTCTCGATAGCGGCTACGCCACCCTGACCGGCTTCCTCCACGGCGCCGCTCTGCTGAACACCGCGAACGTCTCACCGCCGGAGTTTGTGCCGTTGGTGACGCGCTGGCTACACGGCATGATCACCTTCATGTCCGAGCTGGCCGAGGAAATCGCGTCGGGAGACTACTCGACTGGCGTGTCCCCCGTGGCCATGAATCGGGTCGCTGTCTCCAACCTCGCGCATGCCAGCCGGGCCCGCGGTATCGACACCGACCTGCATGGCCCGCTCCGAGCCCTCCTAGACCGGCAGGTGGCCGACGGCCAGGGAGCGGAAAGTTTCGCAAGCTTGTTCGAGCTAATGAGACACCCATAGCTCACGAGGTGTCAGGTGGCCGGTGGACTCTAGACGGTATGGAGTGCCACCCTTCGGCCCAGTGTCGCCTCGCCCCTGAAGATCGGCTCCTTGCCTGCCGGTTGTGCGCGGGGCGACTGGGTCGATCACCGGCGAGGTAGGGCTGAGCCCGACGGCGGTGTCGAGGAGCTTGCGTGCCTTCGCCCGCGTCGCCTCGGCAGGCACCAGTACTACTTCGAGAGCCGCGAGAACCTGGTCGTCGCGGGCTTCCGGCGCTGTTCCGAGGGCCCTGATCGCTCGTCTGCGTCGCACGGTGGCAGGCGTGGGTGACCCGTGGGACAAGCTCGACGCTCTGTGCAGGACGGTGGTGCGAGCGTGCGGCGGCGCAGCGCGGTCTGGCTCAAAGATCTGACGATCCGCGACGAGGTGGCTCTATGTCTTCGTCCGCTACTTCGTCCTGGCCTGACAGCTCCGACCCCGCATAGTGCCCGAGGTGGTACCGGCGGCGACACGGCAGACCCCCGGACGCTCAGCCTCGTCGATCTGCAGGTTGGCCTCGCTCGATGAACATTTCGCGGCGGTAAGGCGCACCGCGGAGTCCGGTTGACGTCAGCGATCAGAACACCGCGATCGGGTTGATGGGCGACCCTGTTGCGGTCGGCAGCCGGAGTGGCGCGATGACACACAGGAACGACCATCGCCGTGCGTCCCTGCACACCGGCACGAGATCCCCGAACTGCAGGTAGTCCAGCAGCATCATGCCTAGCGCGTTGATGGCCAGCACGTGCACGGGGAAGTCCACCCCGTCGGCCACGCTCGGCGCGGTGTCGCTGTTCCCATCGCTGCCCAGAACCGCCACCTGTCGCTCGGCCAGCAGTGACATCACCTCGGGGTGCAGCCCGGCTCTGGCGGCCGCGGCATCCCAGGGGCCACGCTCGTTCCGCCGCTCCCGATGCCCTACG
>DATMEB010000203.1:0-7180 GCA_035557095.1 Nocardioidaceae bacterium
CCAGCTGGGAGCCCATGGCGGAGTCGAGGAGCTCGAGCAGCCACATCGCCCCGACCAGGACCAGGATCGGCACGATCCGGGCGAGCCGACTCCCGAGGCCACGCGTCGGAAGGCGGTAGTCGGGCATACGCCCAGATTACGTGGTGGTGCACGCCCGCATCGGCGGAATCATGCGTCGATGCGATCGGCGTCGAGCTCGTAGGCGCCCTGCACGATGAACTCCTTGCGCGGCGCGACGTCGTTGCCCATCAACAGGTCGAAGACAGAGGCGGCGGCGTCGGCGTCGTCGACGGTGATGCGGCGCAGGCTGCGGCGACGCGGGTCCATCGTGGTCTCCGCGAGCTGGTCGGCGTCCATCTCCCCGAGCCCCTTGTAGCGCTGCACCGGGTCCTTCCAGCGCACGCCCTTCTTGGACAGCTCCGCGAGCTTTCGCTGCAGCTCGGTGTCGGAGTAGGTGTAGACGTACTTGTCCATGCCCTTCTTCGGGTTGGACAGCTCGATGCGGTGCAGCGGCGGCACGGCGGAGTAGACGCGGCCCTTGATGATCAGCTCGGGCATGTACCGGAAGAACAGCGTGGCCAGCAGACACCGGATGTGCGCGCCGTCGGAGTCGGCGTCGGCCATGAAGATGATCTTGCCGTAGCGCGCCTGCTCGAGGTCGAAGGTGCGGCCGCTGCCGGCGCCGACCACCTGGATGATCGCGCTGCACTCGGCGTTCTTCAGCGTGTCGGCGACCGAGGCCTTCTGGGTGTTGAGGATCTTGCCGCGGATCGGCAGCAGGGCCTGGAACTCAGAGTTGCGCGCCAGCTTGGCGGTGCCGAGGGCAGAGTCGCCCTCGACGATGAAGAGCTCGCTGCGGTCGACCTCGTTGCTGCGGCAGTCGGCCAGCTTGGCCGGCAGCGCACTGGACTCCAGGGCGTTCTTACGGCGCTGGGTCTCACGGTGCTGGCGGGCGGCGAGGCGTGCGCGGGAGGCGCCGGCGACCTTGTCCAGCACCGCCCTGGCCTGCGGCTTCTGGCCGCGCTTGGTGCTGGTCAGGAACGCCTTCAGCTCCTGGGAGACGACGTTGTTGACGATGCGGCGCACCGGCGGGGTGCCGAGCACCTCCTTGGTCTGCCCCTCGAACTGCGGCTCCGCGAGGCGCACGGTCACGACCGCGGTCAGCCCTTCGAGCGCGTCCTCCTTGATGATCTCCTTCTCGCCCGACTTCAACGTCCGCGACGACTTCAGCACCTGGTTGAGCGTCTTGGTCAGCCCCTGCTCGAACCCCAGCATGTGGGTGCCGCCCTTGGGCGTAGCGATGATGTTGACGAACGAGCGGGTCTCGGTCTCGTAGCCGCTCCCCCAGCGCAGCGCGATGTCGACCGCGAGCTCACGCTCGACGTCCTGCGGTGTCATGTGGCCGTTGTCGTCGAGCAGCGGCACGGTCTCGGTGAACCTGTCCTGGCCCTGCAGCCGGAGTACGTCGGTGACGGGCTCGTCGGTCGCGAGGTGGTCACAGAACTCGGTGATCCCCCCGTCATGCCTGAAGACCTCGACCCTGGCACCGCTGCCCTGGCCGGGGTCGGTGTGCCGGGGCAGGCCCCTCTCGTCGCGGATGGTCAGCTCGAGCCCGGGCACCAGGAACGAGGTCTGCCGCGCCCGGGTCACCAGCTCGTCGTAGCTGAACGCGGCGTCCTTGGTGAAGATCTGCCGGTCGGGCCAGAACCTGATCCGCGAGCCGGTCACGCCCTTCTTCACCCGCTTGCCCTTGTGCATCCCCGACTGGGCGGAGAACGACGCCTTGGGGCCCTCGCCGTCGAAGACGCCCGGTGCACCCCGACGGAACGACATGGCCTGTGTCGACGGCGACCGGTGAACCTCGACGTCGAGGCGAGCGGACAGCGCGTTGACCACCGACGCGCCGACACCGTGCAGGCCACCGGTGGCGATGTAGGAGCCACCGCCGAACTTGCCACCGGCGTGCAGCTTGGTGAACACCACCTCGACGCCGCTGAGGCCGGTCCGGGGCTCCTTGTCGACCGGGATGCCGCGGCCGTCGTCGACGACCTCCGCCGACCCGTCGTCGCGCAGGGTTACGTGAATGGACTTACAGTGACCGGCCAGCGCCTCGTCGACCGCGTTGTCGATGATCTCCCACAGGCAGTGCATCAGCCCGCGGGTGTCGGTCGAGCCGACGTACATCCCCGGCCGCTTGCGCACGGCTTCGAGCCCTTCGAGTACGAGCAGGTGATGGGCGTTGTAGGTGTTGTCCACGCTGGTGCTGGCCCCCTGGGCTGCCACTTGGCTCCTTGACGATGACCGAACAGGACGAGGATGCGCCGCAAGGCTACCTTCGTGCACCCCCAGGGCCGCCGACCCACGCCGGTGGGCACCCACGCCGTGACCTCCAGGACCTGACCCTGGACGTGACTCTGGACGTGACGCTGGTTGTGACTCTGGGAACACCAATCCGATGCCGGGTGTTGCAACGTATGTCTGTGGGTAACAACAACGCGTCAAACCCGGACACGCCAAGGCAACCAGATTCTGGAAAATGCGCACCGAGGGGCTGTTCGGGGGGCACCATTCAGACAAGGCATCACGCGAGATACGTCACAACTGCAGACAGGCGCTTCGATCGGGAAGCATCCGAGATGATTGGATGTTGTCGTTTGTGGAGCCTGACACCGAGTCGGAAAGAGGGCCACACGTGACCACAGCAGTAGCCCCGGGTAGATCCCTGACTGCCGCGGACCGTTGCGACCGGTGCGGCGCTCAGGCGTACATCCGCGTAGAGCTGAACAGCGGCGGCGAGCTCCTGTTCTGCGCCCACCACGGACGCGCCCACGCAGACAAGCTGCGTGACGTCGCGCAGATGATCCACGACGAGTCCGAGCGGCTGGAGGAGACTCCGACCGTCGCATCGCCCGACGAGCGCTGAGCCAGGACCGACAGCAAGACCTACGACCTCACGAAGGCGGCCACCACGATCGGTGGCCGCCTTCGTCGTCCCTCGGCTTCGGCTACGCCGGCGGCTTGGGCGCAGTGCGGCTAGGGCACAGTTGTCGCGATGAGTGCATCGGGCGAGGTCGTCGTCGGGCTCGCGATCCTGGTCGGCCTGGTCGGGGTCGTCGTTCCTGTGCTGCCCGGTGCGCTCCTGGTCTGGGGTGCGATCCTGGTCTGGGCCCTCTTCACACAGACGGCGGTCGGCTGGGGTGTGCTCGCCGTGGCCACCCTGTGCGTGGCGGGCGTTCAGGTCGTGAAGTACGTCGTACCCGACCGCCGCCTGCGCGAGGCAGGCGTCCCCCGAAGCTCGATCGTGGTCGGCGGTCTCCTCGCGCTCGTCGGGTTCTTCGTGATCCCGGTCATCGGGCTGTTCGTCGGGTTCATCGGCGGCGTCTACGTCGCCGAGCGCCGTCGCCTGCGTACGCACGATGCCGCCTGGCGGGCCACGCTTCTCGCCGCCCGGGTCGCCGGCCTGGCGGTCGTGATCGAGCTGGTCGGGACGCTCATCGCGGCGCTGGCCTGGTTCGGCGCCGCGAGCGTGACCTGAGCCGCTGACCAAGCACCGCTTGGGCCTGTGGCCCCCACAGGAGCCGTCCACAGCCGGGCCCGCCGGCGCGGCGTCGACAGGGCGTCGTGGCGTCTGATGGTGCGAACCAAGGAGCGCACCATGCACGAGCGTGCTTGTACCCCCTGGCGGCTGGTCCACGTGGCACCACCGCAGGTCGAGGTGGCGATGAGCCTGACCAGCGGCATGGGCCGCCTGCGCGGGCATCCCGACGTGCTCGTGTTCGACATGCCGTCACCGACCGCCGCGCGCTACCTCGACGCGCTCGGCGAGCGTGTCCGTGCTGGTGGCGACCTGAGCGCCGGCAGCGTCGTCGACGACCTGCACGAGACATTTCGTTTCGGCCTGCTCGCCGTCGGTGACGGAGAGTTCCTGCTCGGTCTCGGACAGTGGGACGTCTCCCGCCGGCGTCGTCCGGTGCGGCCGCTGCTGCAGCTGGTCTGGCCGGACCTGTGCGGCAGCCTGCCGTGGGAACCGGGGTACGACCTGTCCACCGGCGGCCTCCGCCAGCCGCTGCTTGGCCGCTGGGCGCTGCGGCGCACCGGCTGAGCCTGCCTTCTCGCGTCGCCTGTTTGGGCTGGGCCGGGCGACCGACGATGATGTCGGCTGTGAGCGGGCACGGGCGCGGGCAGGTCGCAGGCCGGCGCGACCAGGGTGCGCTCGTGCCCAGGCTGTGGGCCCGGTGCCGGAACTCTCTGGGCCATCGCCTGGCGCGGCTGCAGTCGCGGGGGTGGCAGATCGGGCAGTGCGCGGTTGCTGCGGCCGTGGCGTGGCTGCTGGCGTCGGACGTGCTCGGCCACCCCGAGCCGTTCCTGGCGCCGGTCGCGGCGATCGTCTGCCTGGGGGTGTCGTACGGGCAGCGGCTGCGCCGGGTCGCGGAGGTCACCGTCGGTGTGGCGCTCGGAGTGGGCGTCGCCGACCTGTTCATCGCCTGGGCGGGCACCGGCGTGTGGCAGATCACCGTGATCGTGGCCGTCGCGATGACCGTCGCGGTCCTGCTGGACGCGGGCAACCTGATGGTGACCCAGGCGGCCGTGCAGTCGGTGACAGTGGCGATCCTGCTGCCGGTTGCCGCCGAGGGGTTCAACCGGTGGGTGGACGCACTCGTCGGCGGCGGCGTCGCGCTGGTGGCCGCGACCGTCGTACCCCGCGCCCCCCTGCGGCGGCCGCGCGAGCAGGCCGCGCGGATCGTGCGCGACCTCGGCCGGCTGCTGCGGTCCGCGGCGGACAGCGTGGAGGACGGCAACGTCGACGACGCCGTACGCACACTTCAGGACGCGCGGGCCACCGAGGCGGCGCTCAACGACCTGCGGACGGCCGCCCGCGAGGGCCTGGACATCGTGCGCTCGTCGCCGCTGCGACGCCGGCACCGGGGCGCTCTGCGCAAGATGGCGGAGCTGGTCGTGCCACTGGACCGCGCGATGCGCAACACCCGCGTGCTCGTACGCCGCATCGTGACCGCGACCCGCGCGGGCGACGTCGTGCCCGACGCCTACCTGGCACTGGTCGACCGGGTGGCCGAGGCCTGCGACGTCATCGCCGTGGAGCTCACGGCCGGCCGGCTGCCGGTCGCGGCGCGCGAACCGCTGGCGGACATCGCCCAGCAGACCGCGATCCTGCGTCTGCAGGGTGGCCTGTCGGCGGCCGTGGTGCTGGCGCAGGTGCGCTCGATCGTGGTCGACCTGCTGCAGATGACCGGGCTGAGCGCGGCGGAGGCACGCGACCTGATGCCCGGGGAGCCGCAGCCCCGGCACGGCACGGGGGCCTAGCCCGGCGTCGGGTCGGTCCCCACGTGGACCTGCCCAGGTAGGGTCAGCCGGCCCTAGGTGGGATCGTGCTCGTGGGTTCCCGGGCGGGGCGCCCACGGCTGCTCCTCCGACGGCCGGATCACGATGAGGCGGTCGCCGGCCTGCAGCTGGGTCACGGTCGGCTCGAAGTAGCGGTAGACGTAGCCGTCGCGGATGACCGCCACAACCTGGTCAGGCAGCGACTGCGGCTGCTTGCCCGCCTCGCGGGGAAGCAGCGGGCGCTCGGCGACCTCGAGCCCCTCGCCGTACGCCAGCAGGTCCTCCAGCACCGAGCCCAGGCTCGGGCTCAGGGTGGAGAGCCCCAGCAGTCGCCCGACGGCGTCGGACGACGTGATCACGGAGTCCGCGCCGCTCTGGCGGATCAGGGGGACGTTGTCCTGCTCGCGCACGGCGACCACGACGTAGGCGTCCGGGTTGAGCTGGCGCACGGTCAGCGTGGTCAGCACCGCGGAGTCGTCGCGGTCGAGCGTGATGATGACCTGGCGCGCCCGGCTCACCTCGGCCCGCCGCAGCACGTCGCGGCGGGTCGCGTCGCCGTTGACGATCGCCAGCCCGTGGCCGTGGGCATCGGTGAGCGCGGACCCGCTGGGGTCGACCACGACGATCGACTCTCGCGGTATGTCGCTGTTCAGCAGCGTGTCCACCGCGCTGCGGCCCTTGGTGCCGTAGCCGACGACCACGATGTGGTCCTGCATGTGCTTCCTCCAACGGGAGACTCGCCACAGGTCACGTCCCTGGCTGGCGAGCACCTCCAGGGTGGTGCCGACCAGCAGCACCAGGAACATGATGCGCAACGGGGTCACGAGCAGCGCGTTGACCATCCGGGCACTGGGGGTGACCGGGACGATGTCGCCGTAGCCGGTCGTGGTTATCGTCACGGTCGCGTAGTAGATCGCGTCCACGAACGTGACCTTGTCCTCCGGATCGGTCTGGTCGGTGTAGCCCTCGCGGTCGAGGAAGACGACCAGAACGATCGCAGCCAGCAGCCCGAGCGCCATCAGCATGCGCCGGCCCAGCTCCGCCAGCGGCGAACGCGTCCGCTCTGGCAGCCGAACCAGCGGGGTCACCTCCGCAGCGCCTTGGCGGGGACTCCTCTTCACGACCACGCCCCAGACCCTAGGACACCGGAATCATGAAAGTGTTCTCATCTGCGTGTCATGCTGGTCTCGTCCAGACGGCGAAGACTTGGCGGCGTGAACATGATCTGGAGGGTGGCCCTCGCCGGCACGGTTCTGGCCGTGCTCGGGGGCTTCTTCGTCGGCCGCGTGGTCGCCGACCCGGCGCCGCTCCCCGGGGTCAGGGGCCCGGTCAACGTCGGTCCCTCCGCCCAGCCCACACCCTCCGGCGACCCGACGACGCTTCGCCCGCGCGGTGAGCGGTCCCCGGGTGACGAGCGCACCCGACCCGGCGGCCGGGTACGCCCCACAGCCGAGGACGAAGACAACAGCGGGCCCGGAGACGGCGACGACGACGGCGGCAAGGGTCGCGGTCGGGGCCGCGGACGCAGCGGGGAGGGCGACGATGACGACGTGCGCACCATCGGGCCCTCGCCCCGGGTGATCGACGACGACGATGACGGTGGGGACGACGGCGGCGACGACGACGGTGGGGGCGACGATGACAGCGGCGGCGACGACTGAGCAGCCCGGCGATGGCCGCTGACGAGTCGCTGCGGCACCGGCTCTCCACCCAGGCCCGGGCGGTACGCACCCGCATCGCGGTCTGGGTGGTCCTGCTGACCGCGCTGGCGTTGGTCGGTGCCGGCATGGCGGCGTACTTCGTGGAGTCCGACCGGATCGACCGCCGGGTCACCCAGGCC
>DATMEB010000204.1:0-4834 GCA_035557095.1 Nocardioidaceae bacterium
AGGAAGTCCACTGACCGCGGTGGCGCCCGAGCCTCGAGACCCGGTCTCCCGCAAGGCCGACACGCTGGCGATGCTGGCGTCCCCGGCGATCGACGTGTGGGTCGCCACGGCCTCGTCGGCAGGTGCGCCGTACCTCGTGCCTGTGTCGCTGGCCTGGGTCGACGAGCTGGCCGTCATCGCGATCGACGGGGCCTCGGCCACCGCGCGCAACCTGACCGCGTCCGGGTCAGCCCGGCTCGCCGTCGGACCGACCCGCGACGTGGTGATGATCGACGCCGCCCTCGAGCGGACGGTCGACGTCGCGGCCGACGATGCCCTCGGTGCGGCCTACGTCGCGCAGGCCGACTGGGATCCGCGTCGCAGCAGGGGATACGTGTTCCTCGTGCTTCGGCCCGTGCGGGTGCAGGCGTGGCGCGAGGTGAACGAGATCGCCGGCCGCACGCTCATGCGCGACGGCACCTGGCTGGTCTAGACGGCTCGAGCAATCTGCCAGGAACCCAGCCCAGCCGAACCGCCGATCAGGTAGACAAGGGGCTGTTGCCGCCAAGACGGCCAGCGTCATAGAGGGAGACACGATGAGCCCGGCCACGAGAACGAAGACGACGAAGGCGCAGAAGGCGAAGGCGCAGGGCACGGAGGCGCAACCGTCTGGGCAGCACGCCGCCGACAGCCACGACCTGATCCGCGTGCAGGGCGCGCGCGAGAACAACCTGAAGGACATCAGCGTCGAGCTCCCGAAGCGGCGCCTGACGGTGTTCACCGGCGTCTCCGGCTCGGGCAAGAGCTCGCTGGTGTTCAGCACGATCGCTGCCGAGTCGCAGCGCATGATCAACGAGACCTACAGCGCGTTCGTGCAGGGCTTCATGCCGACACTGTCGCGGCCGGAGGTCGACTTCCTCGACGGGCTCACCACGGCGATCATCGTCGACCAGGAGCGGATGGGCGCCAACCCGCGGTCCACGGTCGGCACCGCCACCGACGCGAACGCGATGCTGCGCATCCTCTTCAGCCGTGTCGGCAAGCCGCACATCGGGCCACCGACCGCGTTCGCGTTCAACGTGCCGACCCGCGTGGCCAGCGGCGTGATGAAGACCGAGAAGGGCGGCAAGGAGGAGAAGCAGGTCGTCCGCAACGCGGTCTACCAGGGCGGCATGTGCCCCCGCTGCGAGGGCATGGGCTCGGTCAGCGACTTCGACCTCACCGCGCTGTACGACGAGTCCAAGTCGCTCGAGGACGGTGCGCTCACGGTCCCCGGCTACAGCATGGACGGGTGGTACGGCCGGATATTCAGCGGCGCCGGCCTCCCGATGGACAAGCCGATCGCGAAGTTCACCAAGAAGGAGCTGCAGCACCTCCTCTACGCCGAGCCGACCAAGATCAAGGTGGAGGGGATCAACCTCACGTACGAGGGACTGATCCCCAAGATCCAGAAGTCGATGCTGTCCAAGGACGTCGACGCGATGCAGCCGCACGTACGCCGGTTCGTGGAGCGGGCGATCACGTTCCAGACCTGCCCCGACTGTGACGGCACGCGACTCAGCAAGGAGGCGCTGTCGTCGAAGGTCAACGGCAAGAACATCGCCGAGCTCTGCCAAATGCAGATCAGCGACCTGGCCGGGTGGATGCGTGACCTCGACGAGCCGGGCGTGGCACCGCTGCTCGGCGGGATCCAGCACCTGCTCGACGCGTTCCAGGAGATCGGCCTGGGCTACCTCTCGCTCGACCGGGCGGCCGGAACGCTGTCCGGCGGTGAGGCGCAGCGGACCAAGATGATCCGTCACCTCGGCTCGTCGCTGACCGACGTCACCTACGTCTTCGACGAGCCCACGATCGGCATGCACCCGCACGACATCGAGCGGATGAACCAGCTACTGCTGCAGCTGCGCGACAAGGGCAACACCGTGCTCGTGGTCGAGCACAAGCCCGAGACCATCGCGATCGCCGACCACGTCGTCGACCTCGGGCCCGGGGCAGGCAGCGACGGCGGGACCATCTGCTTCGAGGGCACCCTGGAAGGGCTGCGGGGGAGCGACACCACCACCGGCCGCCACCTCGACGACCGGGCTTCGCCCAAGGACGAGGTCCGAGACGGCGCCGGGTCGCTCGAGGTCCGCGGCGCGACGACCCACAACCTCCAGGACGTCGACGTGGACGTGCCGCTGGGCGTGCTGTGCGTCGTCACCGGTGTCGCCGGCTCCGGCAAGAGCTCGCTGATCCACGGTTCGATCGCCGAGCACGACGGCGTCGTCGTGGTCGACCAGGGCGCCATCCGCGGCTCGCGCCGCAGCAACCCGGCGACGTACACGGGGCTGCTGGAGCCGATCCGCAAGGCGTTCGCGAAGGCGAATGGCGTGAAGCCGGCCCTGTTCAGCTCGAACTCCGAGGGCGCGTGCCCGGCGTGCAAGGGCGCCGGCGTGATCTACACCGAGCTCGGGATCATGGAGACCGTCGAGTCCACGTGCGAGGAGTGCGAGGGGAGGCGGTTCCAGGCAGCGGTTCTCGAGTACACCTTCGGAGGCCGCAACATCGCCGACGTACTGGCCATGTCCGTGGCCGAGGCCGAGGAGTTCTTCGCCGACGGGGACGCACGTACGCCGGCCGCCCACAAGATTCTGGACCGGCTCGCAGACGTCGGCCTCGGCTACCTCAAGCTGGGGCAGCCGCTCACGACCCTGTCAGGCGGCGAGCGACAGCGGCTCAAGCTGGCCGTCCAGATGGCCGAGAAGGGCGAGGTCTACGTCCTCGACGAGCCGACCACCGGCCTGCACCTCGCCGACGTCGACCAGCTGCTGGGCCTGCTGGACCGGCTGGTGGACTCCGGCAAGTCGGTGATCGTCATCGAGCACCACCAGGCGGTGATGGCGCACGCCGACTGGCTCATCGATCTCGGACCGGGCGCCGGCCACGACGGCGGCCGGATCGTCTTCGAGGGCACGCCCGCCGACCTCGTCGCCGGCCGCTCCACGCTGACCGGCGAGCACCTCGCGGCGTACGTGGGCGACTGACCGAGGACGGCGCGGTGGAGATGAAAGGGGTCCGCTCGTCTGGGGAGGGGTGCGAGTGATCCTCGTTACCGGCGGTCTGGGTTCCATCGGCTCGCACACGGCACGGGCGCTGCTCGACCTGGGGGAGTCCGTCGTGCTCACCGCGCACAGGTCCACCGAACCGCCTGAGTTCCTCGCCGAGGAGCGTGGTGGCCGGGTCGTCGTCGAGCCGCTGGACACCACGGACGAGGCGATGTTCCTCGACATCGGGAAGCGGCACGAGATCACCGGCATCGTGCACCTCGCGGCGGCCCGCCACGACCTGCCCGATCCGATCGCGTACCTCCGCGCCGACAGCGTCGGCATGCTCAACGCGCTCGAGGCGGCGACCGTGTGGGGCGTGCGGCGGTTCTCCGTCGCCAGCACCATCGGCGCGTACGCGGGGGTGGACGAGGTCCCGTGGCGCGAGGACGCCCCGCTGCCGGTGGTGGCACCGCACCAGATCCACGCGTTCAAGAAGACCGCGGAGCTGTTCGCCGCGCTGGCCGGCGACAGCGCCGGGTTCGACGCGGTCAGCCTGCGGATCGGCACCATCTGGGGGCCCCTCGGCCTGCCCGACTCACCGTTCTTCGCGCTTCCCCGCCTGCTCAGCGCCGCGGTCTGGGGCGAGGACCCCGATCTCACGCCGCCCCGCCCGCCGGCGTTCGCCGAGGACGCCTCAGACCTCTGCTACGTGAAGGACTGCGGCCAGGCCATCGCGCTGCTCATGCTCACGGAGCAGCTGAACCACCGCACCTACAACGTCTCGACCGGGCGGCTCGTGCGATACAGCGAGGTCGTCGCCGCGATCAACGCCGCTGTCCCGGGCGCGAACATCACCCTTCCGGAGGGCCGCAACCCCGACCGGCCCTCCGACAACTACCTCGAGATCACCCGACTGCGGGAGGACACCGGCTTCCGGCCGCAGTACGACGTCGAGCACGCCGTACCGGACTACGTCGACTGGCTGAAGAGGCACGACCGCTAGCGCGGAAGAGCGAGCGATCCCCTTTCGTGGGCCACGCGCACCGGGTCGCCGTCGGCCGCGTGCCAGGCGACTGTCAGCGGCACCTCCTGACCCGGTTTGAGCAATGCGATCCGGCCCGTGCGCAGCAACTCACTGTCGGGCACCTGTTGCGGCCCGCGCCCGCCAGCCCACAGCGACTTGCCGAAGGCTTGAAGGAACACCGGCGTCGAGGCGACGACGCGGCCCGCGCCGTCGAGCAGGCGCACGTCGTCGATGTGGATGCGCAGCGGGCGCAGGCCGTCGTTGCGCAGCTTGGCGGTGAGCACACGGTCGCCGGGCAGCGTCGGATGCGTGAACACTTCGGCCTCGCCCGACCAGGCGAGCGGGCCGATGCGATCGCTGCCACCGAGGCTGGACAGGCCGAGGAAGACCGCCACGCCAAGCGCGGCAAGCAGGAGCACTGCGACGGCGCGGCGGCGGTTGAACGTCGCTGCCGGGGCGGGGGTTGTGATGGTGCTCAACGGGGCTCCTCGGGCCGAGTGAACCAGTCACAGCCCGGCGGGTCGGGGTTCTCGTACGGGTCCCAGGTCGCGCAGGTCGCCTGGCTGGCGGTCTTGATCGGCACGCCGGGGCTGAACACGGTCGAGCCCGGACAGGCGGGCAGGCCGGTCAGCACGTTCGAGGACGGCGTCCCCCCCGCCGGCCCGATGTTGCCGCTCCAGCAGTTGCCGCGGCCTTCCTCGTCCCACCAGAAGTCGTTTCCGTTCGGGTCGCGCAGGCCGTCGGGCCGCACGCCTAACTTGTTGTCGGCGAACGTGTTGTCGAACGAGGTGTCGATGCCCTT
>DATMEB010000205.1:0-7627 GCA_035557095.1 Nocardioidaceae bacterium
CGTCTACCCGGTTCGCGAAAGACGACTGGGACGACTGCACGTGTTCGAACGCCAGCGACTACTGCAGCGGGTCCCTCCAGTGCGACCAGGGTGACTTCTGCGACCACACCGACGGTGGCTGTGGGAGTGGCTGGCTGTACGACTGCGACGGCCTGTGCCTGTGACGCCGCCGGCCATGCGCCGACCGTGGACGGACGCGGCCGCGCTTCGTACTCCTCGGCCGCGGCCCCGTGTGCGGCGTGCAACGATCGGCCACGAAGGAAGAACGTCGTTTCGTGGCTGAGGAGATCGAGATGTGGAACTCGTACTCGACGGATGGGCCGGTCGGAGTGACGGCCGAGATCACGACGTTCGCCGGGGGCGGCGGGGACGAGATCCATGCCTATGTGGCCTCTCCGGTCACGAGCTCGCCCCGTCCTGGGATCGTGCTGGTGCATCACATGCCCGGATGGGACGAGTTCTACTTCGAGTGCGCCGAGCGGCTGGCCCGGCACGGTTACGACGTGATCTGCCCGGACCTGTACTGCCGGTTCGGGCACGGCATTCCCGATGACGTGTACGCCAAGGTGCGAAGCGAGGGGGGCGTGCGTGACGACTCAGTGGTCGCAGACGCGACCGCAGCGTTGGCATGGCTTCAGGGCCGGCCTACCCACAACGGCAGAGCCGGGATCATGGGCACCTGCTCGGGTGGGCGCCACGCGCTCTTGGTCGCCTCGATGGTGGCGGGGTTCGACGCGGTGATCGACATGTGGGGAGGTGGGGTTGTGGCCGCGAAGGAGGACGCGACCCCCGCGCGACCGGTGGCGCCGGTGGAGTACACCACGCAGCTGAGTGCACCGTTGCTGGGCCTGTTCGGTAACGAGGACCAGAGCCCGAGCCCGGAGCAGGTGGACTCGCATGAGGCGGCTCTGCAGGCAGCCGGAAAGGAGTACGAGTTCCATCGCTACGACGGCGCCGGACACGGCTTCATCTACTACCACACGCCGTTGTACCGGCAGTCGCAGGCGATGGACGCCTGGGACAAGACCTTCCGGTTCTTCGCCGACCGGCTGCAGTCCTGACCACTCACCTGAAGGAGGACGCGATGTGCACGATGATCGCCAGCACGACACCGGTGCGTGGGATGGGGAAGGGACCGAACGGCTGGTTCCCGGTCAACCGCGCGACCGTCGGCTACGACCACACGACTCACAGCGCCGACGAGCACGCGGTACTGATCGACTTCACCAACTACGACCTGGGCCTAGATGCCCGCGTGGCACTCGAGCTCGACCTCGACTCCGGGCGCGCGCTGCTCACGCAACTGCAGTCCGCGATCGAGCAGGCCGAAGCCAGCGGCATCCACTGATCGTCGAGTCCGCGCCGAGCAAGCGATAAATCGGTCGCGCGCGGGCGCGGCCCGTGGTTAGCGTCATTGCCGATCGCGTCCAACTGACGAAAGGTCCGGCAATGAAAACCCCGTTCTCGGTGGCAGCGGCAGCCCTCCCCTTGGTGACCGCGGGACTCATCGGAGTGTCCTCCGCCCCCGCGCAGGCGGACTGCAGCCACGCCTGGTCCAACAAGGACGCCGGTACCGGCAGCGCCATCTGGAGTGACCCGACCGCGAAGCTGCGGACCGGGCCACACAGCTCCTGCAGCCTGGTCAACTGGCTCCCTGGGGGCACCACGCTGTACTACCACTGCTACACGATCAACGCCGACGGCAACACGTGGACCCACGCGCGGCGCGCAGGCACCGACATCCAGGGCTGGATCTGGGACGAGTACCTCTCGGACGGTGGGAGCACCAAGCGCTGCTGAAGAGGCTGACCGGCGAGCAACCCGGCTCCGTCGCTCGACCAGCGGCGTAACCTGACCGGCATGTGGCGACCTCGATGAGCAGTCGATGATGAACGCCACCGGGATCGTGGCCAATCCGCTTTCACCATCGACCCGCAGCTGCTGGACTTCGAGGCCACGATCTTGATGGCAGTCGAGGACCTGATCAAGTCCAAGGCGGCAGGCAGTGACTGCGGATCGGCGGGCGGAGCTCTGAACCCCAAGCCTGCAACGCAGAACGACACCGACGATCGACCGGCCGCGAGCGCTGTGCCCGGGTCGGCCGATCGCCGGCTGTCGACTCAGCTCGCCGCGACCGCCTCGATCTCGACGCGCAGCTCGGGAGAGGCCAGGCTGCTCACGATGAGCATCGTGGTTGCCGGCGGGGGGTCGGGCAGGCTGCCGGCGGCGGCGCCCAGGAACGACTCCACGTCCGCCGGGTCGGTGAGGTAGATCGTCAGCTTGGCCAGGTTGGCGGGAGTGAGGTCGGCCGCGTCGAGTACGGCGTTGAGGTTCTTGACCGCCTGCGCGGTCTGTGCCTCGATGCCTTCGAGTACCTTGCCGTCGCTCGTCATCCCCACCTGACCGGACACGAAGACCAGCCGGCCGGAGTCACGGATCTCGGTGCCCTGGCTGTAGAAGGGCGAGGTGGGCACGGTCTCAGGGTTGAGTGCGGTGCTGGTCATCGGTCGTTCTCCTTCAGTTGGCGAAGCGTGTGGAACTCGTGGGTGATGGCGTCCTGGTGGTCCGACGTGAGCAGGCCGGCGCGGCTGAGCACCAGCAGGCCCTGGTAGATCAGCACAAGGCGAGCCGCGTGTGCCTCCGCTGCCCCGGTCCCGAGCTCGCGGCGGAGGACGTCCTCGACATGGCGATGCACAAGGCCCATCGCGAGACGAACGCCGTCGCTGGCAATCGAGTCGGCGCTGCCGAACTCGGCGGCGGAGTTGACGACCAGGCAGCCGTACCCGTCGTCGAGTGGGGCGTGGAACAGCGTGAGGAACAGCTGCTCCAAGTCGTCGAGCGTGGCCTCGCCCCCCGCGTACGTCGCCAGTCGCGGCGCGACGAAGCACGAGACGTAGTGGTCGAGAGCGCGCCGGAACAGTCCTGCCTTGTCGCCGAACGCGTGGTAGAGGCTGCTGGTGCGCAGCCCGGTGGCCGCCTCGAGGTCGACCACCGAGATGTGGGCGTAACCCTCCCGGCGGAATGCGTGCATGGCGGCCGTGAGGACTTCTTGCTCGTCGAACGCGCGGGGTCTGGCCATAGACAGTATTATGGAGTGTTCGCTACAAAACTGCAAGAGGTTGTGCGAAGGTCGCAGCAGAAGTCGATGCCTGGCCGGTCCCTGCACCTTGGCCCGCCTTGCCCTCTGCCGGGTCTCGCACGGAGGCCAAGAGGTTTCTCTCACGGGTGAGCCGTGCGTCAACCGCGGGATCCCCGGGTGTCACGCGAAACACCAGAGGGTAGATCTCGGGGCGAAGGGCTCAAGGGCCGCGTGGCGCCGAGTGGGCGAATTGAGGTGGCGATGCGTGGGTGGCAACGACGAGTTCGTGAGCAGGATCTGGCTCGCGCCTATTCCTGCGACCGTCTGTTTCCTGCTGGTCGCGCTGGCCATCGGCGGCTCGACGCCCTTGGGTCTGGGCTCGGGCTTCTTCCTGTACATAGCCGTTGCTGCCGGCGCGGCTTCGTTGGTCCGCTGGTACTGGGCACGGCCCGACATCGGTGACTCAGACAGAGTCATCGCGCTGCGCTGGATCGGGCTGGTGCAGATCGTGGTCGCACTGACTCTCACCACGGCGCTGATGGTCACGGGTGCCACACAATCGGCGGTGATCATCGCCCTAGTGGCGATTTCGCTCGTCGGCTCGGCTTGGCCGTGGGGCTGGACGCTTGACCGGGCCCGCAGGAACCGGGTGCGCTCGTACGAGAGCACGTACTTGGTGCTTTCGCTGATAGCCGGCGGGCTGCTAGCAGGTGTGGCCGCCATGTACCTGTTCGGGGTCTTCCCGTCCGGGCTCTCACCTTCGGACGTGCAGACCCTGGCCGGGCTACTGCTCGCGGGTGCACTGTCCCAGTTCATCGAGGCGTGGGACGAACGACGTCGACCGAGGCGGCCGAGAACGCCTGAGACGCATCAGGTCCGCTAGCGACTGCTCGGGTGTCGCCCGACGACCTTCAGTTGCGCCCGATAATGACCTTTGACGACCGCCGTTGAGTACACCGCTGACCTCGTCGCCTCGGTGCGCGATGATCCGACAGCGCGGGTGGCGTTGATGCGGTCTCTGTACGAGGCGGAGCCCGGGCGTTCCGAGCTGTATCTGCCGTACCGGCGGGCCGCGCTGGGGTTCATGGGTTGGCAGCTGCGTCGCGGCCTCCTCGACCCACTGAACGGTGAGGCACCCGGCAGTCCCTGGTGGCGGGCCGTCAACGAGCGGCTGCTGCGGCACACGGCAGAGACGCGCGCCCAGGCTCTAGGCCTGAGCGGCCCGCTGTCGACCTGGAGTGCCGCATGCTGCGCCGAGTTCGCCAACGAGCCGTCGGCCTGGTCGTGGTACCGAGCACACAACGCCAGCATCGTGACGACGTACCTCGACCACCGCGAGCTGGCCGCGTCCGAGACGAGTGCCGAGCGCTTCTTCCTCAACCTGATACTGGCCCGGGTCCTCTTCGCGCACGCCCTCGTCGCCGCACCCCGGATGGCGCTGAGCTGGCTGTGCCCGGGCGGCCACATCCTGGGCGACCCCCGACTGGCGATGACGAGGATCTTCGTCTCGCTTTCGCGGGTGATGCCCGACCGGTACCCGCTGACCAGGGATCTTCGGTGGTACATCGACAACGAGCGGGGGATCGGGCGGATTCTCGACCTGGGCATGATCCAGCCTCGGCTCGGGCTGCTCTACTCGTGGTCAGCAGCGGAGCTCGCGATTCCCGAGCTCTCCACACTGGTCCAGGACGGTGTGCCGACTTACTCGTGGGATGTCACCGATGCGCAGCCATGGAACCCGGCGACCGGCTTGGTTTGCTCGGGCGGTGCGATCGGCGCTTCCCCCACCAGGAAGTCGACACTGAGCCGGCCGACGGCGAGCAGGACGACCAGTCGGTCAGCGCCAGCGTCGGTAGTGCCAGGGGTTGCAGAAGAACAACCCGCCGACCACGAAGATCAGCCACCACGCCTGGGTGTTGACCAGGAGCACCACACCCAGGACGACGAGGACCGGCAGCATGGGAAACACGAACCGCGGCCGCGCCGGCCGATGGCGGGAGGGCTCCGTGCTGCGCGCGCCGAATCCGGGGCGGCCCGCCGAACTGGGCAGGTCCACGAACAACGGCTTCAGGTCGGACTCGGTGCGTGCGTGCAGGGCGAGGTCGCTTCGCTCGTCGAACTCCTCCCGGGTGATGCGCCCAGCGGCGTAGTGCTCGCCCAAGGAGGCGATGGCCGCGTCGCGCTCTGCGTCGCCGATGCGGTTCTCGTAGGTGGGACTCATCGCTCGCCTCCCTCGGCGAGTAGGCGGTACAACTTGGTCTTGGTGTCGGAGAGGATCTCGAACGCCTTCTGCTGCTGCGGCATCGTGCCGGTGAACGCGACCTGCCAGCACGCCCCCATCACCTGCCCGATCACCGGACGCAGGTCGTTGGCGTCGACCACGCTGTCTGCCTCCTCGAAGGAGCGCCACGTCTCGGCCAGCTCGCGGAGGTGCTCCTCGACGTAGGCGCGTCCCTCGTCGGTGAGCTCGAACCTGCGGCGGCCGCCCTCGCCGCGCTCGCTGATCAGCCCCTCGTCCTGCAGCTGCTGCAGGGTCGGGTAGACCGAGCCGGGGCTGGGCTTCCAGGCGCCGCCGCTTCGCCGCGCGATCTCCTGGATCACCTGGTAGCCGTTCATGGGCTCGGCCGCCAGCACATCGATGATCGCAAGGCGCACGTCACCGCGGCGGACCTTCGGACCTCCGCCACTGCGTGGGTCGCGGAACGCTCCGAAACCGCGCATGAACTCTGCCCACGGTGGTGGGCTCCCCCAGGGGCCGGCGCCCCAGGCGCCGCCGTGCCAATGATGTCCCATGGTCGCGTCCCTCTCCGTAACAACCCGAGTCCTCACGATATATCGGCACCCCGCGGAATGGCAACGCTGCGTTTGCGCCTGGATCGTCGGCGGCGGTGCTACCTTCCGCCGATGGGGGACACCGCGCTCACCGACTGGCTGCTCGACTCCGACCCGGCCCTGCGCTGGCAGGTCGAGCGGGATCTCCTCCGCCTGCCGGAGTCGGTGTGGGCCGCGACGAGGGTCAGGGTCGCGACCGAGGGATTCGGCGCGCGACTGCTCGCCCTGCAGGATCCCGACGGGCAGTGGGCGGGCGGGGCTTTCTTCCCCGCCGGGTTCGACTTCGACGGGCCGGAGGCGCAGGACGACGCCGGCCAGCCATGGACCGCGACTACGTGGACACTCAACTCGCTGCGGGAGTGGGGCCTCGACGCGGGTGTGCTCGCGGGCACGGCGGAGCGGCTCGTGAAGAACAGCCGCTGGGAGTACGGCGACCTGCCGTACTGGGGCGGCGAGGTCGACTGCTGCATCAACGCATGGACGCTCTCGAACGGGCTCTGGCTCGGGGCCGACGTGGACGGCCTCGTGGACTGGTTCCTCGCCCACAGGCTGCCCGATGGCGGGTGGAACTGTGCGTGGGTGGACGGGTCGTCGAGGTCGTCCTTCCACTCGACGCTGAACGCGCTGAAGGGTCTGCTCGACTACGAGCGCGTGACCGGTGATCGTGCGCGGGTGGCAGACGCGCGACGAACGGGGGAGGAGTACCTGCTCGCGCGCGGGCTGTACCGCCGGCTGTCGACGGGCGAGGTGGTCGCGCCGTGGGCGCTGCATTTCGCGTACCCGTTCCGCTGGTTCTACAGCGTGCTGAACGCCGCCGACTACTTCCGAGCGGCGTCGATCCACGACGACACCGCGCCCGACGAGCGGATGGCGGACGCGATCGAGCAGATTCGTGTCGCACGCCTACCTGACGGCACCTGGCTCCAGGGGCGGCGGCATCCCGGCCGGGTGTGGTTCGAGGTGGATGCACCTGCGGGGGAGGCGTCGAAATGGCTGACGTTCTTCGCGACCAGAGTGCTCGACTGGTGGGACGCTCGCGCATTCCTTCGATCCTCGACCAGTTGGCACCGAGGCAAGTGAGGAGGTGCGGCGGGAAGGCGCGACGCGCATCGACGTCGTACCCCAGGGCATGCGACCTCCCCGATGGACAACGTGAGGAAGCTGCGCTGCTCGTCATGCTGCTGGCGTTGAACCGCCTGGCATCGCAGGTGGCGTTACGACTGAGAACACGTTGGGTCCGACCGGAGCCGAGATCATCGAGCAGGACATGGGGAGAGGAGGTCGATAGCAGGGGCAGGGGGGTCTCACGAGAGCGAGACCGACATGAGGAGGATGATCACGACCTTGGCGGTGGCGAACGTCCCTCGTCGTCGCTGTTGGGGCTCTGACGATGGAGCCGTCGTCGGCGAGGTCCGACCCGCAGCCGCAGGTGCAGCGGGTGCAGCGGGTGCAGTCCGAGCCGTAGCAGGCGCACAGCGTCGGTTGTGGTGGTGGTACAAGGGCAAGGGCCGCTACCACAGGCCGGGGCCGTGCAACCGGAACGGCCACTGCGACTGGTCCCCGAGCCGGAGCAGACGAGGATCCAGGGAGCTTGCCCGCCCGCTCGCCGCACTGCGAGGGTTGTCGCGTGCGTGTGACGATCGTCGGAAGCGGGGACGCATTCGGCTCAGGCGGGCGGTACCAGACCTGCATCGCCCTTGCCGACGAGGCCCAGGC
>DATMEB010000206.1:0-27620 GCA_035557095.1 Nocardioidaceae bacterium
CTTCGTGCCCGCGCCCGACCGGGAACCGCCGTCCGCGTATGCGCGTCCCATCGTCGACGCGAGCGGGTGACTACACGGACGTGAGGCGAGGTGCGACATGGTGCAGCGGTCGTGGTGGGCCGCGGCGGGTGCGGGAGTCGCTGTGGCCGCGCTCATCGGGGTCGTGGCGGTGATGAGCGCCGGCTCGCCCGGCTCCGGCAGCGACCCTGCCGGCAGCACCGGCGCTGACGCCGGAGGCGCCGCGTCGACGGGTGGCGACAGCTCCGGCGACCCAGGAACGGGGGATTCCCCGCCCGCGACAACCAGGCCACCGCAGCCGCGACCTCGGCCGTCCGTGGTCGCCCCCCGTGCACAGGCTCCGCGCCCGGACCTGCCGCTGGCGCTGGCGATCCAGTCCTACGAGCTGGTGGCTCCGGACCGGCTCCAGATGCGGTACGCGACCGGGCTACCCGAGTGCTACGGCGCTCTGGACCGCGCGTACGTGAGCGAGTCCGGCGACCGGGTCCTGGTCACCCTGCGGGTCCGGCCGGTCGCGCAGCCTCCGAGCGAGCCGTGCCCGGACATCGCCATGGTCGAGGACACGCTCGTCCGTCTCGACCAGCCGCTGGGAGACCGCGCGGTGGTCGACGGCGCCTCCGGTCGGTCCGTACGCCGGGGCCACTTCCCCACCCCGGGCTGACCGACCCGGCCACAGGAACCCGCACACGCGACAGCGTCCCCGACCCGTGCGGGTCGGGGACGCTGCCGTGCGCTGGGAAAAGCCCAGGGCGCGGACTCAGTGGAAGGAGTCGCCGCAGGCGCAGGAGCCGGTCGCGGTGGGGTTGTCGATCGTGAATCCCTGCTTCTCGATCGTGTCGACGAAGTCGATCGTCGCGCCCTTGAGGTACGGGGTGCTCATGCGGTCGACCACCACGTTGACGCCGTTGAAGTCGGTGACGGTGTCGCCGTCGAGCTGGCGCTCGTCGAAGAACAGCTGGTAGCGCAGGCCCGAGCAGCCGCCCGGCTGCACCGCGATGCGCAGCTGCAGGTCGTCGCGCCCCTCCTGCTCCAGCAGGCTCTTGACCTTGCTGGCGGCGGTGTCGGACAGCTGGACACCGGAGGCCTGAGTCTGGGCTTCGCCCTGAACCGTCATTGCGTGTCTCCCAAGTCTGAGCGTGCGTCGGCGGGTGCTGTGCCAGTCAAAACACGGCACCCCGCCGAGTTCATTCCCCATCGTACGCGGTGAGGGCCCGCAACCCATCCAGAAGGCTCGCCGGAAGGCTCAGCGCGCCGAGGACCAGGTGCGCGCAACCCGTTCGGCCAGCCTGGCCAGACTGTCACGGGGCTGGGCGAACGCGGCCTCCTCGCCGACCAGGTCGACCATCGAGTACGCCGACTCCACGCCCATAGCGCGCATCTCGCGCGAACCGACCATGACCTGACCGGCCAGTGCGATGCACGGTCGCAGCGCCTTCCCGGCCACGGTGGCGACGCCGTAGGCCACCTTGCCCGAGCGCGACTGGAAGTCGAACGCACCCTCGCCGGTGACCAGCAGGTCGGCGCTCTCCGCGTGCGCGGCCAGGCCCACCGCCTCGGCGACCATGTCGACCCCGGACGTGCGGGTACCGCCCAGCAGGAAGAGCCCGAACCCGAGGCCGCCGGCAGCCCCGGCACCCTTGGCGTCTGCCATCCGGCGGTCGGTCGCGGTCGCGAACGCCACCAGCGCCGCGTCGAGCGCCTGCTTGCGCTCCTCGACGACGCCCTTCTGCGGGCCGAACACGTTGGTGGCGCCGGTCAGCCCGAGCAGCGGGTTGTCGACATCGCTGGCCGAGACCAGCGTCACACCGCGCAACCGCTCCTGTGCGGCCTCGAGGTCGACCCGGCCGACCTCAGCCAGCGCCGCGGGGCCGGCGGTCAGCGGCGCGTCGGCGTTGGCACCGAGCGCGGCCAGCATGCCCGCGCCGCCGTCGTTGGTGGCGCTGCCGCCGAGGCCGACCGCGATCCGGCGGGCGCCGGCGTCGAGGGCGGCGGCCAGCAGCTCGCCGACGCCCTGCGAGGTGGCCCGTTCAGGATCGCGCTGCTCTCGCGGTGTGAGGTGCAGCCCGCAGGCCTGAGCGGACTCGACGTATGCCGTGTCGCCGGTCAGCAGCACGGTGGCGGGGACGGCGTCGCCGTACGGTCCGGTGACGGTCACCGCCAGCAGCTCGCCGCCGAGGCTCGCGTGCAGCACGTCGCAGAATCCGGGCCCGCCGTCGGCCATCGGCACCTGCACGAGCTCGTCGCCGGGGGCGCGCCGCAGCCAGCCCTCGGAGATCGCCTCGGCGGCCTCCACCGCGGTGAGGGTGCCGGCGAACTTGTCAGGGGCGATCAGCACGCGCATGGCGACATCCTCTCCAGCAGGGCGCCTCGGCCCGCAGCCGGGTCGCCGCTGGCCGAGCGGAGCGCTCCCGCAACCGACCCGTTCGGCCACTCACGCTCACTCGCCTAAGATGTTGTCATGACGACAACAGACCTCCCGCTGCTGGTCCTCGGGCACGGTGCCGACCCCGACGCGGAGCGCGGGGTGCAGTGCTCCGGCGAGCTCCCGGCGGCTGCCGACCCGGGGCTGGTCGAACGGGCGCGTACGGCGAAGGCCGCGCTCGGCGACCGCCTGTTCGTGCTCGGCCATCACTACCAGCGCGACGAGGTCATCGAGTTCGCCGACGTGACCGGTGACTCGTTCAAGCTGGCGCGGGAGGCGGCGGCGCGGCCCGAGGCGCCGTACGTCGTGTTCTGCGGCGTGCACTTCATGGCGGAGTCGGCCGACATCCTCACCAGCGACGAGCAGAAGGTGATCCTGCCCGACCTCGCGGCGGGGTGCTCGATGGCCGACATGGCCCAGCTGCGGCAGGTCGAGGACGCGTGGGACGTGCTCGCCGACGCGGGCGTGGCCGACATGACCGTCCCCGTGACGTACATGAACTCCAGCGCCGACATCAAGGCGTTCTGCGGTCGCAACGGCGGCGCGGTCTGTACGTCGTCCAACGCCCGGCGGGCGCTGACCTGGGCGTTCGAGCAGCGCGAGCCCGGACGGGGCAAGGTGCTGTTCCTCCCCGACCAGCATCTCGGCCGCAACACCGCGGTCCTGGAGATGGGCCTCTCGCTCGAGGACTGCGTCGTGTACGACCCGCACCGCCCCGGAGGCGGCCTGACCGCAGAGCAGCTCGCGTCGGCGCGGATGATCCTGTGGCGCGGGCACTGCTCGGTACACGGCCGCTTCTCCGCGCAGCGCGTCGACGACGTACGCGCCCGAGTGCCCGGCGTACAGGTGCTGGTGCACCCGGAGTGCAAGCACGAGGTGGTCACCAAGGCCGACCTGGTGGGGTCGACGGAGTTCATCATCAAGACGATCGACGAGGCGCCGCCGGGCTCGGCCTGGGCGGTGGGGACCGAGCTCAACCTCGTGCAGCGGCTGGCCCGCCGGCACACCGACAAGCACATCGTGTTCCTCGACAAGACCGTGTGCTTCTGTTCGACCATGAACCGCATCGACCTTCCGCACCTGGTGTGGGCGCTGGAGAACCTGGTCGAGGGGCGGGTCGTCAACCGCATCGACGTCGACGCCGACACCGAGCGTTGGGCGAAGGTCGCGTTGCAGCGAATGCTCGACCTGCCCGCGCAGACCGCCGGGGCCTGAGCGGGGCCGCGCCGTCGAGTGGCGGCGGCCTCAAAGACCCGGCGCGCCCCAGATCGCCATCCAGCGGGACAGGTCCGGCTCGACGGTGAGGTCGTTGCCGAGCAGTCCGCGCATCTGCAGCTCCAGCGCGTTGTCGCGCTGCTCGCGGCCGCCGGCGGCCGGCGCGAACGGGTAGAACGTGCCCTGCTTGTAGAGGTAGACGAGGCCGAGCCGTCGCCCGTCGGCGTGTTCGAAGACCACCAGCGAGCACAGCAGCGACGCACCGAAGCCGGCCTCCTCCAGCGAACGGTTGACCGCGTGCAGCTCGGTCACCAGCTCCGACACCGCCTCGGGCTCCTGCCGGCACACCAGCCAGGTGAAGCCGAAGCTGTCGGTCACCCGCTCGACCGCGGGCCCGCCGTCGGCGTCGAGGAGGCGCTGGACGTCGTTCTGCATGGTCGCGAACGCCGCACCCTCGTTGGCCCGGTAGCAGACGGACCCGACGCCGGTCGGGGTGAACCCGCCGGACACCTGCAGCGTCACTGCGGCCGAGGGGACGGCGAACAGCTGGTCGAGGTCGGGCTTGACCTGCTTGCGCCGACCCAGGATGGCGTCCATGAAACCCATGTCAACAGACCACCACAGTGCGCATCAGAGGGGGCGGCCGAGCTGGGCGGAGACCTTCGCCAGCTGGTCGAGCCGCTGCTCCAGGGGCGGGTGGGTCGCCAGCAGCGAGTTGAGGCCGGCGCCCTTGAGCGCAGGAGCGATGAAGAAGGCGTTCATCGTCTCGGCCTGGCGCAGGTCGCGGGTGGGGATCCGCGCCATGTCGCCGGAGATCTTCGTCAGCGCGGACGCGAGCGCCGACGGCTTGCCGGTGAGGAAGGCACCGGAGCGGTCGGCGCACAGCTCGCGGTAGCGCGACAGCACCCGGGTCAGCAGGAAGCCGATCGCAGCAACCACCATGCTCGCGAGCCAGATGACCAGGAACGGGAGCGCGCCGCCGTTGTTGTTGCCCCGGCCACCGCCGAAGATGAGCCCCCAGCGCGTGATCAGACCGGCCACCACGCCGAGGAACGACGCGATGGTCATCACCGCGACGTCGCGGTGCGCCACATGTGACAGCTCGTGCGCGAGCACGCCCTCGAGCTCCTCGGCGGTGAGCCGGCGCATGATCCCGGTGGTCACGCACACCGCCGAGTGCTTCGGCGAGCGCCCGGTGGCGAACGCGTTCGGCATGTCCATATCGGTGATGTAGACCCGCGGCTTGGGCATGTCGGCCATCGCGCAGAGCCGGTCGATCATGCCGTGCAGCTCCGGCGCCTGCTCCGGCGTCACCTGCCGGGCGCGCATCGCGGCCAGCGCGACCTTGTCGGAGAAGTACCACTGGCCGACCGCGAAGGCGGCCGCGATCACGATGATGGCCGCCGTGCTCACGCCCTGCGTGATCAGCAGCGCCATGAACGCGAGGTACAGCACGGCCATCAGCGCCATGACCAGCGTCATCCGGGAGGTCAGTCCCCGGTCCTTGATGAATCTCGAACTCGCCATCGCGATCGTCCCGCGCCCTTCTCCTGAATTACTACCCAGTACGACGCGCGCACGCCGTGCTTTGTTCCCGACGTCCCGGTGTTCCCGACGTCCCGGGCTCGTGGGTCGGGCGTCAGCCGGGGATCAGGCCGTCGTCGCTGAGCAGGTCCTTCACCTCGTCGATCGAGGCGTCGCCGGGCGGCAGCACCAGGTCGGAGTCGACCAGCTCCTCGATTTCCAGCTGGCTGCCGGTGCGGCGTACCGCTGCCAGCAGCTCCTCCAGCGCAGGCCGGAACGCGCCCTCGTCGCCGGCGTCGACCGCGGCCTCGACCTTGTCGTCGAGCGTGTTCAACGCAGCGAGCTCACCGTCCTCGATCCGCCACTGGCCCTCCCCCAGGATCCGGACGATCATGCCTGCTCCCCCTCGCGCTTGGGCTGGGTCTCCTCCGCGCCCGTCGGCGCCTGCGCGGACGGGTCGATCTCGCGCGGCTTCTCCTCGCTGCCCCCGATCTGCTGCTTCATCTGTGCCAGCTCGAGCTCGACGTCGGAGGTCGACGACAAGGAGTCGAGCTCACGGCTGATGTCGTCCTGCCCGCCCGGAGCAGTGACGTCGTCGAGGGCGCCGGATGCCAGCAGCTCGTCGATAGCGCCGGAGCGTGCCTGCATCTGTGCGGTCTTGTCCTCGGCCCGCTGCATGGCGTAGCCGACGTCGCCCATCTCCTCGGAGATGCCGGAGAACGCCTCGCCGATCTTGGTCTGCGCCTCGGCGGCTGTGTAGGTGGCCTTCATCGACTCCTTCCTGGTGCGGAAGGCCTCGACCTTGGCCTGCAGCCGCTGCGAGGCCATGGTCAGCTTCTCCTCCTCGCCCTGCAGCTGCGCGTGCTGCTCCTGGAGGGAGTCGACCTGCTGCTGCAGGCCCGAACGACGCGTCAGCGCCTCGCGCGCGAGGTCCTCGCGGCCCATCGACAGCGCCTTCTGCGCCTGGTCGTGCAGCTTCTGCTGCTGCTGTTGCAGCTGGTTGAGCTGGAGCTCGAGACGCTTGCGGCTGGTCGCGACATCGGCGACGCCCCGGCGCACCTTCTGCAGCAGCTCGAGCTGCTTCTGGTAGCTGTAGTCGAGCGTCTCGCGGGGGTCCTCGGCGCGGTCGAGTGCCTTGTTGGCCTTGGACCGGAAGACCAGGCCCATGCGCTTCATGATGCTCATGACTGGAGCGACGCCCCTTCGAGTCGTAGGTGCCGCTGCGCGGCGGTCAAAACCACCTTACTTCGGGCGCGGGCACCGCGCGAGAAGTCCCGTGGGTAGGCTGAAACCGTCCCCTTCGGCATTGTCACTAGTGAGGCACCATCCGTGTTTGGTCGTCGTACGGCGAAGAACAGCAGCGAGGCCGAGACCGTCGACGAGTCGCTTGACCGGCTCGGCGGCAAGGGCCGTCCGACACCCAAGCGCAGCGAGGCGGAGAAGGCGCGCAAGAAGCGCATGACTCCCCCGCGCGACCGCAAGCAGGCCTCCGCGATGCAGCGTGAGCGGATGCGCGCGGAGCGTGAGAAGCGGATGCAGGCGATGAAGACCGGCGACGAGCGCTACCTGCCCGCGCGTGACCGGGGACCCGTAAGGCACTTCGTGCGCGACTTCGTCGACTCGCGGCGCAGCGCGGCCGAGTTCCTGCTGCCGCTGCTCGTGGTGATCCTGGCGCTGAGCTTCGTCCCGCGCGACGCCACCTGGGCCGTCAACGCGACCGTGACGCTGTGGATGCTGACGATCGTGCTGACCGCACTGGACAGCGTGTTCCTGACGTGGCGGCTCGGCCGGGCGCTCAGGGCGCGCTTCCCCGACACCTCCACGCGGGGTGCGAAGTTCTACGGTCTGCTACGCAGCAGCCAGATGCGGTTCCTGCGCATGCCCAAGTCGCAGGTCAAGGTCGGCACCAAGCTGCCGGAGCGCTACTGAGCGGCCGCCGGGCCGCGCTGGCTGCCCCTGCCCGCGAGGGCGCGTAAGGCCCCTTTCGGGGCGAATCGGCGTGCTTTTCGCGCCTGTAAGGTCGGCCCATGGAATTTCGCAACCTTGGATCGAGCGGTCTGAAGATCTCCGAGATCGCCTACGGCAACTGGCTCACGCACGGCTCGCAGGTGGAGGAGGACCAGGCCAAGGCCTGCGTGCGGCAGGCTCTCGACGAGGGCATCACCACCTTCGACACCGCCGACGTGTACGCCAACACCGCGGCCGAGGAGGTGCTCGGCCGGGCGCTGGAGGGCGAGCGTCGCGAGTCGCTGGAGATCCTCACGAAGGTCTACTGGCCGACGGGGCCCGGAGCCCACAACGACCACGGGCTCTCACGCAAGCACATCCACGAGTCGATCAACGGCTCGCTGCGGCGCCTCAAGACCGACCACGTCGACGTCTACCAGGCGCACCGGTACGACCACGAGACTCCGCTCGAGGAGACGATGGAGGCCTTCGCCGATGTCGTACGCCAGGGCAAGGCGCACTACATCGGGGTGTCGGAGTGGACCGCGCAGCAGCTGCGTGACGGACACCGTCTCGCCCGCGAGCTCAAGATCCCGTTCGTGTCCAACCAGCCGCAGTACAGCATGCTGTGGCGGGTCATCGAGGCCGAGGTCGTGCCGACGTCGGAGGAGCTCGGGATCGGGCAGGTCGTGTTCTCGCCGATCGCGCAGGGTGTGCTCACCGGCAAGTACCCACCGGGTGCCGAGCCGCCGGCGGGTTCGCGTGCGACTGACGACAAGGGTGGTGCCGGCTTCATCAGGCGTTTCCTGGACCAGGGTGACGTACTCGAGCGGGTCCAGCAGCTCAAGCCGCTCGCGGACGAGGCCGGGCTGTCAATGGCCCAGCTCGCCGTGGCGTGGGTGCTGCAGAACCGCAACATCTCGGCGGCGATCATCGGCGCCTCGCGGCCCGAGCAGGTCACCGAGAACGTCAAGGCCGCCGGCAAGACGCTCGACTCGCAGCTGTTGAAGCAGATCGACGAGATCCTCGACCCGGTCGTCGAGCGCGACCCGTCGAAGACCCAGTCGCCGCCCCGCCGCGACTTCGGCTGACCGCCCGGCCGGCGTCGGGGCTCGCCTCGTGCCGGGACGGTCGGGGGGTCAGCCCGGGCCAGGCTCAGGGGTGCAGGCTCATCGGGCCGTAGACCTCGCGGCCGTCCTCGAAGAGGCGCACGGCGTCGGCGCCGCCGTCGGCCAGGTCACGCCAGACCTCGCCCAGCCAGCTCTCGGCGTCACCCTGCGCGGGAAACTCCTGGCCGTCGTGCTCGGCCACCGAGACCTCCGCGCCGGAGGCGTCCTCGAACCGCCACTTCCACGCCATCGCCGTGTCCTCTCGGTTCTCTCGGGGATCAGTCGGGTCGGGTGTGGTGAGCCTAACCCGCACCACCTTTGACGCCGGATCACACCACGTGCGACTGTCAACGCAAAGCAACGACACCACGAGCAGGGGAAGCCGGTCCGAGTCCGGCGCTGACCCGCAACCGTAGGCCTCCCGGCGGACACCGCCGGAGCGGCGAGCCGGAGCACCTGCGAGTGGCCGCGGCTCCTGACAACCGCCGAGGTCTGCGGGGCGGAGCCGGGTCAGCCTTCTGGCAGCACAGCGACGAACGCTGGCCGGGAGCCCGGTCCGGTTCGGTCTCGGAACCGTGCAGCAGAAGGACTCCACCGATGGCGCTCCCCGGCCGGCTCATCACCGTCGTACTCACCACTCTCGCGGCGCTGGCCGCCGCGGTGGCGACGTCCGCGCCCGCCCAGGCAGAGGACGGCTTCAAGTACTGGGGCTACTACCAGGTCACCGGCGGCCAGTGGACCGCTGCGAAGAAGGGCGCGGACAGCCTCACCCCCAAGGACGGCGCGGTCGAGGGGTGGCACTACGCGGTGACGACGACCAAGCCGGACCGTCCCCCGCGCACCGACGCGACCTTCCAGGACATCTGCACGGACACGACGGCCGAACAGGGGCAGAAGCGCGTCGCGGTCGCCATCGACTACGGCACGGCCGCGGAGGCCGACGACGGGGACACCCCGCCCCAACCGGAGGCCGCGTGCGCGGTCGTGCCCGACGACGCCAACGGCCAGCAGGTGCTGGAGTCGGTCGCACAGGTCCGGGTCGAGGGCGGCCTGAGCTGCGCCGTCAACGGCTACCCCGCGACCGGCTGCGGTGACCCCGTCAGCGACGTGCAGATCCCGCAGAACGAGCCGGCCGTCGACTTCGCGCTCCCCGCGGAGGCGTCGGGTAGCGAGCAGCAGCAGTCCGCCGCGGCGGACGACGGTGGCGTCTCCTGGCCGTTGCTCGGTGTCGGTGCGCTGGTGGTGGTGCTGGCCGCCGGCGCGGTCACGCTGGCCCGACGCCGGGGCTGACGCCGGGTCATGCGCCCCGCGCACCTGCCGTCGTACTCCCGGAACCTGCACCCGGGAGCCTGGTGGCTGTGGGCGATCGGCCTGGCCGCAGCGGCCAGCCGCACGACCAACCCGGTCATCCTCGCGCTGGTGCTCGCGGTCACCGGCATGGTCGTCGCGGCGCGACGCAGCGACGCGCCCTGGGGCAACGCGTACGCCGCGTTCCTCAAGCTCGCCCTGGTGATCATCGCGGTCCGGATCCTGCTGCAGGCGGTGCTCTCCAGCAGCGCGCAGGGCGTCACGGTGCTGTTCACCATGCCGGAGGTTCCGCTGCCGGAGTTCCTCGCCGGTCTGAAGCTCGGCGGGGTGGTCACCGCCGAGGCGGTTCTGCGGGCGTTCTACGAGGGGCTGCAGCTGGCCACGATCATCTGCTGCGTAGGAGCGGCCAACGCGCTCGCGAGCGCGCGCCGGCTGCTGCGCTGCGTGCCGGCCGCGCTGTACGAGATCGGGGTGGCCACGGTGGTCGCGCTGACGTTCGCGCCGCAGCTGGTCAGCGACGCCGCCCGCGTCCGGGCCGCGCACCGGCTGCGCGGCCAGAGCGGCGGCGGCCTGCGGGCACTCGGCCGGACAGCGATGCCGGTGCTCGAGGGTGCGCTGGACCGGTCGGTGGAGCTGGCGGCGGCGATGGACTCGCGCGGCTACGGCCGGACGACGGACGCCAGCCGCGTCGACCGGCGGATGACCGCCCTGCTCACCTTCGGCGGGCTGCTGGGCGTGTGCGTGGGGATCTACGGGCTGCTCGACGCGAGCACCTCGCCGTGGCTGGGCATGCCCAGCCTGCTGCTCGGATCGGTGCTGGCCTCGGCCGGGCTGGCGCTGGGCGGCCGGCGCACGAAACGCACGAGGTACCGGCCGGACCCGTGGGCGCTCCCGGAATGGCTGGTCGCCGGCAGCGGGCTGGTGGCCGCCGCCGGGCTGTTCGTGACCGGGGCCGTCGACCCCGGTTCGCTGCACCTGCCCGGGCCTCTCGCCGTCCCCGCCGTACCGTGGCTGCCGGTGGTGACCGTGTTGTTCGCCCTGCTGCCGGCGGTGGCGGCCCCGGCGCCCCCGCGGGTGGCACCGGTCGAGGTGGCCGACGATTCGCGGGCGAGGGAGGTGGCGGCGTGATCGAGTTCGACGGCGTGTCCGTCACCTACGCCGGCGCCTCCGGCCCGACGCTGGCCGGTGTCGACCTGCACATCCCCGAGGGCGAGCTGTGCCTGGTCATCGGACGGACGGGTTCGGGCAAGTCGACACTGCTGCGGGCCGTCAACGGCCTGGTACCGCACTTCACCGGCGGGCTGCTGTCCGGACGGGTCAGCGTGGACGGACGCGACACCCGCACGCACCGGCCCCGTGACCTTGCCGACGTCGTGGGGCTGGTCGGCCAGGACCCGAGGGACGGGTTCGTGACCGACGTGGTCGAGGACGAGCTGGCGTACGGCATGGAGTCGCTCGGTCTGCCGCATTCGGTGATGCGCAAACGCGTCGAGGAGACCCTCGACCTGCTGGGCCTGAGCGAGCTGCGCGAGCGCCCGCTGGCCACCCTGTCCGGCGGGCAGCAGCAGCGCGTGGCGATCGGGTCGGTGCTGACCATGCACCCGCGGGTCCTGGTCCTCGACGAGCCGACCAGCGCACTGGACCCGCAGGCCGCCGAGGAGGTGCTCGCCGCGCTGACCCGGCTCGTGCATGACCTGGGTCTGACCGTGGTGCTCGCCGAGCACCGGCTCGAACGGGTCCTGCAGTACGCCGACCGGGTCGTCTACCTGCCCGGCGGCGGCGCACCGGTCGTGGTCGGCGAGCCCGGTGAGGTGATGGCCGTGTCCACGCTCGCACCGCCGGTCGTCGAGCTGGGCCGGGTGGCCGGATGGGCTCCCCCGCCGCTGTCCGTACGTGACGCCCGCCGGCAGGCCGCGGGGTTGCGGAACCGGCTGGCCGAGGTGCGTCCGGTGTCGAGCCCGGCAGGGACGAACCGGGCAGCGAGCCTGCGGAAGGCACCGTTCGACGGGGTACTTGCCCGGGTCCGCGACCTGGTCGTGAGCTATCGCGGAGTGCCGGCGCTGCGCGGTGTGGACCTCTCGCTGCACGCCGGCGAGATCGTCGCGCTGATGGGCCGCAACGGCGCCGGCAAGTCCAGCCTGCTCAAGTCGCTGGTCGGCCTGGTGAAGGCGACGTCGGGCGCCGTGACGGCCGGTGGCCGCGACCCGGTCCGTACCCGGCCGGCCGAGCTGATCCGGTCCGTCGGGCTGGTCCCGCAGGAGCCGGCCGACCTCCTGTACGCCGACTCGGTGTCGGCCGAGTGCGCACAGGCCGACCGCGACGCGGGCGTACCCGACGGGACGTGCGCCTCGCTGTTCGAGCGCCTCGCACCCGACGTGCCCCCGGAGCGCCATCCCCGTGACCTGTCCGAGGGCCAGCGGCTGACGCTGGCGTTGTCCGTCGTCCTCACCGCCTCTCCCCCGCTGGTGCTGCTGGACGAGCCGACCCGCGGCCTCGACTACGCAGCCAAGCGCCGCCTGGTCACGGTGCTGCGCCGGCTGGCCGCCGACGGTCACGGCGTCGTGCTCGCCACCCACGACGTCGAGCTGGTCGCGGAGGTCAGCGACCGGGTGGTGGTGCTCGGCGACGGCGAGGTGGTCGCGGACGGCCCGGCGACCGAGGTCGTCGTGGCCTCCCCCGCGTTCGCGCCGCAGGTGGCCAAGGTGCTCGCACCGCAGCCGTGGCTCACCGTCGACGACGTGCGAACGGCGCTGGAGACTGCGTCATGACCATGCTCCCGCGGCTCCCGCGCTCCGCCGGCTCCCATGGCTCCCATGACGTGGTGCAGCTGCACGCCCGCTCGGCGACCGCCCTGGGTGCGGCCTCGCTGGTCGGGCTGGTCGCGTTCGCCTGGCCGCTGTTCACCGATCCCGGGAGCGCACTGGACACCTCGCACTCGGCGGACGCCCCGTGGCTGTTCGTGCTGCTGCTTCCGCTGCTGGCCGCGGTGATCCTGGCCGAGCTCACCGAGGGCGGCATCGACGCCAAGGCGATCGCGCTGCTCGGCATGCTGGCCGCGGTCGGCGCCGCGCTGCGCGCGCTGGGCCCGGGCACCGTCGGTCTGGAGCCCAGCTTCGTCGTGATCCTGCTCGGTGGCCGGGTCTTCGGACGCGGCTTCGGCTTCGTGCTCGGTGCGTTGGTGGTGTTCGCCGGCGGGCTGGTCACCGGCGGCGTCGGGCCGTGGCTGCCGTTCCAGATGTTCGGGGCGGCGTGGACCGGGTTCTTCGCCGGGTCGCTGCCCCGCTGCGGTGGCCGCACCGAGGTGCTGATGCTCGCGGCCTACGGCCTGGTCTCCGGTGTCGTCTACGGGATGCTGCTCAACATGTGGTTCTGGCCGTTCGCGGCCTACGGACCGGAGGTCAGCTTCGTCGCCGGCGCCCCGCTGGCCGAGAACCTGCACAGCTACCTGCTGTTCTGGCTGACCACGTCGCTGGGCTGGGACGTCCCGCGCGGTCTGCTTTCGGCCGCGCTGGTGCTGGTCGCGGGTCGCCCGATCCTGGCGGCGTTGAGACGTACGGCGCGGCGGGCGGCGTTCGACGCGCGGCCCGAGTTCGTCCCCACCCCGGCCGGGCAGGACACCGGAACCGGTCCGGGGCGGGTCTGATGCAGGTCCGGCTCCTGGGCACGGGCTCGGCCGACGGGTGGCCGAACCCGTTCTGCGGCTGCGCGTCGTGCGAGTCGGTACGCGCCGACGGGAAGGTACGCGCCCAGACCAGCGCGCTGGTCGACGACGTCCTCCTGCTCGACTGCGGTCCCGAGACACCCCGGCAGGCCGAGCGGGCAGGGTGTGCGCTCGGCGACCTGGCCGCCGTGCTCGTGACGCACGCGCATCCGGACCACTTCGACCCGTCGTTCCTGCTGTACCGCACGTGGGTCGACGACCGGCCGCTGCAGGTGCTGGGCCCGCGCGGTGTGGTCGACCGGTGCGCGGACTGGCTGCCGCCGGGTTCCGGCGTCGCGCTGACGGCGCTGTCACCGGGTGACCTGGTCGACGTTGCCGGCTACCGGGTGCGGGCTCTGCAGGCCCGGCACGAGGCGCCCGGCGGCGCGCTGCTGTACGACGTGACCGCGCCGGACGGCGACCGGCTGCTGTACGCGACCGACACCGCCGCGTTCGGTGCCCGGGACCTGGCCTTCGGCGACGTCACGGGCTCGGCCGGCGTCGGTGACCCGGCCTACTCCGTGGTGCTGCTGGAGGAGACATTCGGCGACCTCACCACGCACGGCACCGACCACCTCGACCTGGAGACGTTCGCCCGGGTGCTCGCGGACCTGCGTGCTGCCGGTGCGGTCGACGAGCGGACCGACGTGCTCGCCGTACACCTGTCGCACCACAACCCGCCGGGCCCCGAGCTGCAGCGGAGGCTTCAGGGGTACGGCGCCCGGGTCGTGCCCGACGGCACCCTCGTGGGTCGTGCCACGGCCCACCGCCGGCCGGCGCATCGGCGCACGCTGGTCACCGGCGGCGCGCGCTCGGGCAAGTCCCGCGAGGCCGAGCGGCTGCTGCTCGCCGAGCCCGCGGTGGTCTACGTCGCGACCGGGCTCGGCTCCGGCGTCGACGCCGACTGGCAACGCCGTGTGGCCGCGCACCGGGAGCGCAGACCGGAGTCCTGGCACACCCTCGAGACGCTCGACCTGGTGCCGCTGCTGGCCGAGCCGGGCCCGCCCCTGCTGGTGGACTGCCTGACCCTGTGGCTCGCGGGAGTCCTCGACCGTCTGGGCGCGTGGTCCGAGGACGCCGACGGCGTGCGGGTGGAGAAGGCGGCGAACGCCGAGATCGACGCGCTGGTGCGTGCCTGGCGCGACGCCCGCCGCCAGGTAGTGGCCGTGACCAACGAGGTGGGCAGCGGCGTGGTGCCGGGTACGTCGTCCGGCGGCCGGTTCCGCGACCTGCTCGGGCGCCTCAACGCCGTAGTGGCCGCGGAGTCGGAGCAGGTGCTGCTGTGCGTGGCCGGCCGGGTCGTGCAGCTGTGAGGGACTCGCGATGAGGGACGTTCGATGAACGACGCGCTGCGGCTGGCGTTCGGGACCATGAGCGCGCTTCCGGTGCGCCCGCCCCGGAGGGTCGACCGGAGCGTGGCGGGGTGGGCGATGGGCCTGGGCCCGCTGGTCGGCACGGCGCTCGGGCTGGGCGGGCTGGTAGCGACGCTGGTGCTGCGCGAGGTGTTCGCCCCGCTGCTGGTGGCGGCGATCGTCGTCGGCGTACTCGGTGTGGCGACGCGGCTGATCCACTGGGACGGGCTGGCCGACACCGCCGACGGGCTGGGCAGCGGCAAGGAGGCCGAGGGCGCGCTGGAGATCATGCGGCGCAGCGACATCGGCCCGTTCGGCGTGTTCGCGATCGTGCTGGTCTTCGCACTGCAGGTGGGCGCGCTGACCGAGCTGCTCGCCCAGGGTGCGGTCGGCGGCGTGCTGGTCGGCGTCGTGCTCGGACGCGGTGCGTTGGTGGTGGCCTGCCGTCGTGGCGTGCCGGCGGCGCGCGGTGTGGGCCTGGGCTGGGCGGTCGCCGGCTCGGTCGGTGTCGCACAGATGGCGCTCGGCGCCGGCGTCGCCGTGCTGGTGGCCGCGCTCGTGGTGGCCGCCGATCCGGGGCTCGGATGGCTCTCGTCCCTCGTCGCGGTGGTGCTCGCGGTGCTGTGGGCCCTCGCGGCGACCGCTTACCTTCGGCGCCGCCTCGGCGGCATGAGCGGCGACACGCTCGGAGCGCTGGTCGAGACCACGACCGCTGTCGCCCTGGTGGCCCTCGCCGCCTAGCGGCGCCGCTTCGCGCCGAGACTGCGCGAACGGCGCGCAGCGTCAGTCGCGGACGCCGGGCTGGACGAAGGGCGGCTTGACCACGTCGAACATCTCGGCGCGACCGCGTACGTCGATCCGGACCTGGTCGCCCTCGCGGATCCGCCGGTCGAGCAGCGCCAGCGCGATGCCGCGACGCAACGTCGGCGAGAACGTGCCCGAGGTCACCTCGCCGACCTCGGCACCGTCCGCGTCGAGCACGGTCATGTGCGGACGCGGGATGCCACGGCCGGCGGCACGCAGCCCACGCGCCAGCGGACCGGACTTCGCGGCCCGTTCCTGCGTCAGCACCTCGCGTCCCCAGAACGCCGGCTTGTCCCAGCCGACGGCCCACACCAGGCGGCCCATGATCGGCGTGATCTCGGGCGAGATGTCCTGGCCGTGCAGTGAGTACCCCATCTCCGTGCGCAGCGTGTCGCGAGCCCCCAGCCCGCAGGCCCGGATTCCGTGCTCGGCGCCGGCCTCCATCACCGCATCCCATACCGCGCCCGCGCCGTCACTGGGAACGACCAGCTCGTAGCCGCGCTCGCCGGTGTACCCGGTGCGGCACACCACGAGCGCCCTGCCGGCGTACTCCGTATCGGTGAACGCCATGAAGTCCTCGGGCATCGGCAGCCCGATCTTCGCGAGCACGTCGTCACTGCGCGGACCCTGCACCGCGATGATCGCGAAGTCGCGGTGCTGTTCGGTCACGGTCACGCCGTCGGGCGCGGCAGCGGCGAGCCGGCGACACACCTCGGCCGTGTTGGCGGCGTTCGGGATCAGGAAGACCTCGTCGTCGCCGCGCAGGTAGGTGATCAGGTCGTCGACGACCCCGCCGGTGGTGTCGTCGCAGCACAACGTGTACTGCGCCTTGCCCGGCGCGATCTTGCCGAGGTCGTTGGTCAGGCAGGAGTTGACGAAGTCGGCCGCGCCCGGACCGGCGACGGTGGCGTTGCCGAGATGGCTCACGTCGAAGATGCCGACCGCCTCGCGCACGGCCGCGTGCTCCTTCAGCACCCCGCCGCCGGCGTACTCCAGCGGCATCTGCCAGCCGCCGAACGGGGCGAACTTCGCCTCCAGCGCCACGTGCCGGTCGTGCACCGGTGACTGGAGCATGTCGTCCGGTGCGGAGGTGCTTTCTGCCATGGCCGCGACGCTACCGCAGCCGGCCGGTCACACAGGACGGGCTAGTGCCCCGGCCGGCAGCGTTGCTCGTCGCGAGCGTTGTCCGGCGGAGTGCACCGCAAGGCGGAGGAGCGAGGCGATGCGGAGCATCGTCGAGTGACGACAACGCCGCGGGGTGCCCGCCGGGCGGCGCGCAGCAGGGCTAACGTTGCCGGGCGGGGCACTACCATCGCCACCGGGCCGCCGCAGCGCCCCAGCCACGACGACGAGGGACAGCCGTGACGAAGATCAGCCTCAGCAAAGCCGCACCCCACAAGACCAAGGCCGACGCCGTGATCGTCGGTGTGGTCAAGAGCGGGAGCTCTGTCGACGTCGCCCCCGGTGGTGAGGACGTCGCGTCGGCGCTCGGCCGGTTCGCGTCCACGCTGAAGTCGCTCGGCGTCAAGGGTTCGGCCGGCGAGGTCACGAAACTGCCCGGCGCCGGCGCGGTCAAGGCACCTGTCGTGGTGCTGGTGGGCCTGGGCGAGGGCTCCGAGGTCGACCAGGAGCGACTGCGTCGTGCGGTCGGGTCGGCGGTGCGCGACCTCAAGGACGTCGGGTCGGTAGCGGTCGCACTCCCCACCGACTCCGTCGAGCGGATCCGCGCGGTGGCCGAGGGCCTGCTGCTCGGCGGCTACGCCTTCACCCGCTACCTCAGCGAGAACAACACGAAGCCGCCGAACGAGGCTGTGGTTCTCACCGGCCTGGCCCGCAACAAGGTGGCGCTCAACGCCGTCGAGGAGGCGCAGACGGTCGCGCGCTCGGTCAACGCCGCGCGCGACCTGGTCAACACCCCGGCCAGCGACCTCAACCCGGTCACGTTCGCCGACTACGTCGTCGACCAGGCCCGAGGCACCAAGGTCTCGGTCAAGGTGCTCGACGAGCGGGCGCTCGAGGGCGGCGGCTACGGCGGCATCCTGGGCGTCGGTCAGGGCTCGGAGACACCGCCGCGGCTGGTCACGATGTCGTACAAGCCGCGTGGCGCGAAGGCGCACATCGCGCTCGTGGGCAAGGGCATCACGTTCGACTCGGGCGGTCTCTCCATCAAGCCGTCAACCGGCATGACCACCATGAAGTGCGACATGTCGGGCGCGGCTGCTGTCGTCAGTGCGACGCTAGCGATCGCCGAGCTCGGGCTGCCGGTGCAGGTCACGGCCTACGCCAGCCTGGCCGAGAACATGCCGTCGGGCACCGCCACGCGGCCCGGTGACGTGCTCAAGATGTACGGCGGCAAGACCGTGGAGGTGCTCAACACCGACGCCGAGGGCCGGCTCGTGCTCGCCGACGCGATCACGAACGCCTGCGAGCTCGGGCCCGATCTGCTGGTGGACGTGGCCACGCTCACCGGCGCCTGCGTGATGGCGCTCGGCACCCGCACCTCGGGCATCATGTCCAACCGCCCGGAGCTGTCGGAGTCGCTGCGCACCACCGCGGAGAGCGTCGGCGAGAGCATGTGGCCGCTGCCGATCCCGGAGGAGATGCGCGAGAAGGTGCGCTCCTCCAAGGTCGCCGACCTCGCGCAGCACAACCCGGAGCGCTGGGGCGGTGCGCTGTACGCCGCGGCGTTCCTGCGGGAGTTCGTCGGCGAGGGCGTCGACTGGGCGCACTTCGACATCGCGGGCACCGCGTTCAACGACGGCGGTCCCTGGGGCTACACCCCGCACGGCGGCACGGGTGCCGCCGTACGCACGCTGGTGCGGATGGCGGCCGAGCGCGCGGGTCGCTGACCGGCGACGGCTCGGCCGGACCCGCCCCTACATACCGCTCAGGTCGTCGGGGATGTCGAGGTTCTTGCGCTCCTGGGAGCGCCGGCGGTTCCACTCACGCATGCGCGACGGGTAGCCGGACACCTGGGCGTCGTAGGACGCGATCCCCTGTCGCTTGGCGAAGTCGTGCGCCCACTGCGGCGTCGGCACACGCCGTCGGGTCCACTCGCCGTCGGCCGCGACCAGCACCATGGTCGGCTCGGTCACGGTCGTGCGCGGCTCCACGAAGCCCTCCACGCCCTCGCGAGTCGCCACGAACTCCTTCAGGTGGCGCGTGTCCTCGTCGTCGTGCTGCCGCGGCGTACCCGGGCGTTGCCGTCGACGTAACCATCGCGCCATCGTGGACCCTCCTGTACAGCCTCGACACCTTCCAGTGTCTCGCACCGTGCCAACCTCGGGTCCCGTTCGGCCCCATTTGCCGGCGAGCAGGCCCAAGCGGGCCGCGGCGGCTCCTGCGGCCCTGCCGGCCAGGCCGAGGGTGAGTGCTTCCGCGCGCCGGCCGGGTGCAAGGATTAGGCACCGAGCACTTCCCGGCTCGTCCCGGCGACGGAGGTAAGCGGTGGCAGAGCAGCCCGGCAGCAGGTTCGACGTCGTGATCCTCGGCGGGGGCAGTGGCGGCTACGCGTGTGCACTCCGCGCGGCCCAGCTCGGACTCACCGTCGCGCTGGTCGAGAAGGACAAGCTGGGCGGCACCTGTCTGCACCGCGGGTGCATCCCCACCAAGGCACTGCTGCACGCCGGCGAGGTGGCCGACGCGGCCCGCGAGGCCGACCAGTTCGGCGTCAAGGCCAGCCTCGAGGGCGTCGACATGTCCGGGGTCAACTCCTACAAGGACGGTGTCGTCAGCCGGCTGTTCAAGGGTCTGCAGGGGCTGGTGAAGAGCCGTGGCATCACCGTCGTCGAAGGCTTCGGCCGGCTCGTCGGCCCGCGCACGGTCGAGGTCGACGGCGCCAGGTACGAAGGCGGGCACGTCGTACTCGCCTCCGGCTCCTACTCCAAGTCACTGCCGGGGCTGGACGTCGACGGCAAGCACGTGCTCACCAGCGACCAGGCGCTCAACCTCGACGCGGTCCCGGGGAAGGCGATCGTGCTCGGCGGCGGCGTGATCGGGGTGGAGTTCGCCAGCGCATGGCGGTCGTTCGGCGCCGACGTCACGATCCTCGAGGCGCTCCCTCGCCTCGTTCCCGCCGAGGACGCCGACAGCTCCAAGGCGGTCGAGCGGGCCTTCCGCAAGCGCAAGATCGCGTTCAAGACCGCGACGCCGTTCAAGAGCGTGCAGACCACCGGCTCGGGTGTCTCCGTGACCGTCGAGTCGGGTGAGGTCCACGACGCCGACCTGCTGCTGGTCGCCGTCGGCCGCGGACCCAGCACCGACGGACTCGGGTACGACGAGCAGGGCGTGCGGATGGAACGCGGGTTCGTGCTGACCGACGAGCGGCTGCGCACCTCGGTCGACGGCGTCTACGCCGTGGGCGACATCGTGCCCGGGCCCCAGCTGGCGCACCGCGGCTTCGCCCAGGGCATCTTCGTCGCCGAGGACATCGCGGGCCTGCGTCCGGCGCCGATCGACGACGCGGGCATCCCGCGCGTCACCTACTGCGAGCCCGAGGTGGCCTCGGTCGGCCTGACCGAGGACGAGGCCCGGCAGCGGTACGGCGACGAGGCCGTCGAGACCCTGACGTACGACCTCGGCGGCAACGGCAAGAGCCAGATCCTGAAGACCCAGGGCTTCGTCAAGCTCGTCCGCGAACGCAAGGGCCCCGTCGTCGGCGTACACATGGTCGGGGCCCGGGTGGGCGAGCTCATCGGCGAGGCCCAGCTCATCTACAACTGGGACGCCTTCCCCGAGGACGTCGCCGCCCTGGTGCACATGCACCCCACGCAGAACGAAGCGCTCGGCGAGGCCCACCTCGCACTCGCCGGCAAGCCACTGCACGCGCACACGTAATAGCGTGGCCTGCAGCATCCGTCAGTCAGACCTCGACGAAAGCGACGAAGGAGCACACGATCCCCATGCCGGTCTCCGTAACTCTCCCCGCCCTCGGCGAGAGCGTCACCGAAGGCACCGTCACCCGCTGGCTGAAGCAGCCGGGTGACACCGTCGAGGTCGACGAGCCCCTGCTCGAGGTCTCCACCGACAAGGTCGACACCGAGATCCCGTCGCCGGCGGCCGGGACGCTGCTCGAGGTGAAGGTGTCCGAGGACGAGACCGTCGAGGTCGGCGCCGAGCTGGCCACGATCGGCGAGGCCTCCGAGGCCGGCGAGCAGGGCGGCGACCAGGGCGGCGGCGAGCAGCAGGAGGCGGCGGAGGAGCAGGAGCAGCCTCAGCAGGAGCAGCAGGAGGCACCCCAGGAGGAGGCGGCGCAGGCCCAGGAACAGCCCCAGCAGGAGCAACAGGAGGCACCCCAGGAGGAGCCGCAGCCCAGCGGCCAGGGTGAGTCCGGCGGGTCCGCCGGTGGTGGCGAGACCACGCCGGTCACGCTGCCCGCCCTGGGCGAGAGCGTCACCGAGGGCACCGTGACGCGCTGGCTGAAGCAGCCGGGCGACACCGTGCAGGTCGACGAGCCGCTGCTCGAGGTCTCCACCGACAAGGTCGACACCGAGATCCCCTCGCCGGTGGCCGGCGTCCTCGTCGAGATCAAGGTCGGCGAGGACGAGACCGTGGAGGTCGGCGCGGTCCTGGCGACGGTCGGTGCGGAGGACAGCGCCCCCCAGCAGGCCGCTCCTCAGCAGGCCGCACCTCAGCAGGAGGCGCCGCAGGAGCAGGCGCCGCAGGAGCAGGCGGCCGAGCCCGAGGAGCCGGAGGCCGAGCCCGAGCCGGAGCAGGCCGCGACCACCCAGGAGGCACGCGACACGGCGCCCGGGCAGGGCGACACCCCGCAGAGCGAGCGCGAGGAGTCCGGCGCGCAGGAGACCAAGGTGGCCGAGTCGGCGGCCGCGCAGCGGCAGGAGGCCCCGACACCGGCGCCGACTCCCGGGCAGGCCCCCAGCCAGGCCCCGAGCCAGCCACCGAGCCAGCCACCGGGCAAGGCCGCGGCCAGGGCCGAAGGGGAGCCGTCGAGCAACGGGTCGGCGTACGTCACTCCGCTGGTGCGCAAGCTCGCCGCCGAGCACGAGGTCGACCTGTCCAACGTGACGGGTTCCGGCGTCGGCGGCCGGATCCGCAAGCAGGACGTGATCGAGGCGGCGAAGTCGAAGCAGGCCCCGGCCGAACCGGCCGCGCAGGCGGCCCCGGCCGCGCCGGCACAGTCCGCGCCGGCACCGGTGGAGCCCAGCCCGCTGCGCGGCAAGACGGAGAAGATGACCCGACTGCGCAAGGTCATCGCGGCCCGCATGGTCGAGTCGCTGCAGACCTCCGCGCAGCTCACGACCGTGGTCGAGGTCGACGTGACCGCGATCGCCCGGTTGCGTCAGGCCAAGAAGGACGAGTTCGCCCAGCGCGAGGGCGTGAAGCTGTCGTTCACGCCGTTCTTCGCCAAGGCCGTGGTCGACTCGCTGAAGGGTCACCCGAAGCTGAACGCCGCGATCGACGCCGAGAAGGGCGAGATCACCTATTACGACGCCGAGCACCTCGGGATGGCCGTCGACACCGAGCGCGGGCTGCTCGTCGCCACCGTCAAGGACGCCGGCGACCTGTCGATCGCCGGGCTCGCGCGCAAGATCGACGACCTCGGACGGCGTACCCGCGACAACAACGTCAAGCCCGACGAGCTGTCGGGTGCGACGTTCACGATGACCAACACCGGCAGCCGGGGCGCGCTGTTCGACACACCGATCATCAACCAGCCGCAGGTCGGCATCCTCGGCACCGGTGCGGTAGTGAAGCGGCCGGTGGTGATCGACGACGCCAACCTGGGAGAGACGATCGCCGTCCGGCACATGTGCTACTTCGCGCTGACCTACGACCACCGCCTGGTCGACGGCGCCGACGCCGCCAGGTTCCTCAGCGAGGTGAAGCAGCGCCTCGAGCACGGCCAGTTCGACGTCTGACCATGCGCTATGTGATCGCAGGTTCGTCGGGCTTCCTCGGTACGGCCTTGCGGGAGGCGTTCGCGCGTGACGGCCACGAGGTCGTCCGCCTCCTGCGCGGCGACTCGCCGTCGCCGTCCGACTCGAGGTGGGACCCCTCCTCGGGGCAGGTCGACCTCGACGTCATCGCCTCGGCCGACGTGGTCGTCAACCTCGCCGGTGCTCCGCTGGCCCGGCCCTGGACCTCCTCGCAACGCGAGGCGATCCGCAAGAGCCGGGTCGACACCACGAGCACGCTCGCCCGCGCGGTCGCCGACGTCGGCGGAGGACCCGCGTTCCTCGCGCAGAGTGCCATCGCGGCGTACGGCTCCGACCGCGGGGACACGGTGCTGGAGGAGTCCACGCCGGCCGAGGGCGGCGGCTTCCTGCACGGCGTCGTGCGTGAGTGGGAGGCAGCGACGGCTCCCGCCGAGGAGGCCGGCGCCCGTGTCTGCCACCTGCGCACCGGGGTCGTGATCGACCGCAAGGGTGGCCCGCTGCCGCTGATGCTGCCGGCGTTCCGGCTGGGCCTCGGCGGCCCGATCGGCAGCGGTGAGCAGTACTTCTCGGTGATCTCGCTGGCCGACTGGGTCGGCGCCGTGGGCTTCCTCGCCGCCGGGGGCGAGCAGGGCGAAGCCGACGCGGCGGGCGACTTCAACCTCACCGCGCCGTTGCCGCCCACCAACGAGGAGTTCACCAAGGCCCTCGGTGCCAAGCTGCACCGGCCGACCAAGCTGCGAGTGCCGGCGTTCGCGCTGCAGAAGACCCTCGGGGAGGTGTCCGGTGAGATACTCGGCAGCCTCCGGGTGGTCCCCGCAGCGCTGGAGTCGACCGGCTACCTCTTCGAGCACCGCAACGTCGGCGCGATCGTGGACGCCGCACTCGCCTGAGCGACCGGCCACCGCGGACGAGACGTCAGGCCGGGGCGACCTCGCTGATCACCCAGCGGCCGTGGGAGCGCCGCAGGGTGATCGCGCGGGCGTCCGCGGCGTCGACGGGCAGGCGCCGGCGCCCGGTGGCGCCGACGATCGTCCCGGCCGTCGCCCGGTCCCGCACGTGCAGCACCACTCGGCCCTCACGGCGGGCGTGCTCACGCAGCGCGAGCACACGGACCCGCAGACCGACCACGCGAAGGCCGCGCTGCCGGTAGCGCAGGAGCAGCCCCCGATCGTGCCGCAGCACCCGCGATCCGGGTGCGTACACCCGACGTAGCAGCGCCGGCCGCAGGTGGGCGTACGCCCGCGCCCTCAGGTCGTCGAGCCCGGTCAGCACGGCCCGCCATCGGTGCTCGTCGTCTGCCCGGGCGGCCGGAACCACACCTGCCCGCTTCGACGGCGAAGGCGCGGCACCCCCGGCATCGGGTCGCGCCGCTGCCATGGGGTCCGGCGCCGACGACGACAGCGCCGACACGAGCACCGCCGCGCTCGCGGCCATCAGCAGCACGCTGGCGGCCGCGAGCCAGCGGGCTCCGCGGCCGGACCGGCGGGCGGGGCGGCGATGTCGCACCGACCCACTGTGGCGGAGTACGCCGCCGCACGTCGGCGGTCGTCCACAGGCCTCAGCGGCGGAACTGCGAGCGCCGCCACAGCCGGCCCGGCCACCAGATCGCCCCGCCGATGTCGTAGCAGACGGCCGGGACCAGCAGCGAACGGACGACGAACGTGTCCAGCAGCACCCCGAACGCCACGATGAAGGCGATCTGCGCGAGGAACAGGATCGGGAGCACGCCGAGCGCCGCGAACGTCGCCGCCAGCACGAGTCCCGCACTGGTGATCACCCCACCGGTCGCCGACAGCGCCCGAAGCATGGCCGGCCGGGTGTCCTGCTTCATCGCCTCCTCGCGTGCCCGCGTCATCAGGAAGATCGAGTAGTCGATCCCGAGCGCCACCAGGAACACGAACCCGAACAGCGAGATCGACGGGTCCCCCCCGGCGAAGTCGAACAGGTGGTTGAACACCAGTGCGCTGATGCCGATCGTCGCCCCGAAGCTGAGCACGTTCGCGACGAGAAGCAGCAGCGGAGCCACCAGCGCGCGCAGCAGCAGTGCGAGCACCACGAAGATCACCAGCAGGATCGCGGGCACGATCAGGTTGCGGTCGTCGGTGGAGGTCTGGATGGTGTCGACCTGGATGGCGGTCTGACCGCCCACCAGGACGTCGGGCGAGACCGAGTCGAGCTGGTCACGCAGCGCCAGCACCGCGTCCTGCGCGGCCGGCGTGTCGGCGGCCACCGACAGGGTGGCCTCGACCATGACGCGTCCCTGCACGACCGTGGGCTGGGCTCCCGGCCGGCCCGGCGGCGTCGTGACGGGCGCGGCCGACGCGACTCCCTGCGTCGCCGTCGCGGTCGTCACGATGTCCTGCAGTCGCGGCGCGGGGCCGAGGATTGTGACCGGGCTTCCGGCGTCGGTCTCGAAGTGGCGGCTCAGCGCCTCCTGCCCCTGCACCGAGTCGACCTCGGTCAGGAACACGTCGGTCTGCGCCGTGCCATCGTCGTCGAACGTGGGCACGAGCGCGGCCGCGGCGGCCAGTGCCAGCAGCGTCACCACCCAGGTCGCACGCGGTCGACGCCCGACCAGCCGCGCGACCCTCCCCCATGCCCCGGTCACCTCCGGGTGCTCCGAACCCAGCGCCGGGCGGAAGGGCCAGTACGCCGCCCGCCCGAGCAGCACCAGCACGGCTGGCAGGAACGTCAGCGAGGTGAGCATGGCGCCCGCGACGCCCATTGCCCCGACCGGTCCGAGCCCCTGGTTCGAGGTCAGGTCCGACAGCAGCAGGCACAGCAGTCCCAGGATCACGGTCATCCCGGAGGCCACGATGGGTTCGACCACGCCGCGGTACGCGCGGCGCATCGCGACGACCCGCGACCGGTGCTCGCGCAGCTCCTCACGGAACCGCGACACCAGCAGCAGCGCGTAGTCGGTGGACGCCCCGACCACCAGCACGAACAGGATCCCCTGGCTCTGACCGTTCAGGTCGAGCACTCCGCCGTCCGCGAGCGCGTAGATCACGGCGGACGCCACACCCAGCCCCAGCAAGGACGAGAACAAGACCAGAAAGGGCAGGACCGGGCTGCGGTAGACCACCAGGAGGATCACCAGCACCACGCACAGCGCGACCAGGAGCAGCAGCCCGTCGATGGCCCCGAACGCCTCGACGAAGTCGGCGAGCACACCGGCCGGGCCGGTGACGTACACCTCGGCGTCGACACCGGAGTCGGCCACCCGGTCGCGCATCTGGTCGACCACCGTCGAGACGTCGTCGCCGATGGTCGAGTCGATCGCGACCACCGCCTGGACCGCCTGCCCGTCCGGCGACGGGATCGGCGGCGAAACCTGCAGCACACCGTCGATGTCGGCGACGGCCCGCAGGTCGTCCTGGATCTCGGGGGTCACCGACCGGTCGAGGCCGCCGGAGTTCTCGTACACGACGACCGCCGGGAGCGCCTCCTGGTCGGAGAACCGGGCCTGCCAGTCGATGACCTCGGTCGACTCGGCGGAGGCCGGCAGGAAGGCGGCGTTGTCGTTGGTCTGGACCTCGCTCAGCTTGCCGGCGTACGTGCCCAGCGGACCGCCGACGAACAGCCAGACCAGGGCCACGACGAGCGGCCAGAGCCACCATCGCCGGCGGTCCCGGGTCCGGTCCAGGCCGTTGCCGGCGACGGTGGAGCCCTCTGGATCGGTCGAGGAGCCCTCGTCGTGTGGTGCGCTCATGTCCCTCCCATGGGTGGCGCCCTGGCCCTTGCCGTGACCGGGCGGCCGTGTGCCTGCGAGCTAGTGCCCCGGCGCTAGTCTGGCGTAGTGACTTCACCGACCTTCAGCCACGTCGGCTTCGGCGAGGACGCCGTCGACTACGAGCGGGCCTGGCAGCGGCAGCGCACGCTGCACGCCCGCGTGGCCGCCGGTGAGGCACCGGACACGGTCCTGCTGCTCGAGCACACGCCGGTCTACACCGCGGGCAAGCGCACCGAGCCGCAGGAGCGGCCGTTCGACGGCACGCCGGTCGTCGACGTCGACCGCGGCGGCAAGATCACCTGGCACGGCCCCGGCCAGCTGGTGGGCTACCCCATCTGCCGGCTTCCCGGCCACGTGTTCGTGGTCGACTACGTGCGCCGCCTCGAGGAGGCGATGATCGGCATCTGCGCCGACCTCGGCGTCACCGCGGGACGGGTCAAGGGGCGCAGCGGCGTATGGCTTCCCGCCGACGGGCGGCGTCCGGAGCGCAAGGTCGGCGCCATCGGCGTCCGCGTCTCCCAGGGCGTGACCATGCACGGGTTCGCGCTCAACGCCGACTGCGACCTGGACGCGTTCGCACAGATCGTGCCCTGCGGCATCGCCGACGCGGGCGTCACCAGCCTGTCGGTCGAGCTCGGTCGCACGGTCACCGTCACCGAGCTCGTCGGGCCCGCCGAGCGGCACCTTGCCCGGCTGCTGGCGTGGCAGGAGTACGACCGCTCCCCCGACATCGCCCGGGTCGACCCCGAGCCGGTGGGCGTCACCTACGGCCTGCAGCCGCTGGGCTGAGCGCCGCCGGCGGGCACCGGCACTTAGGGACGTCTCGGCATACGGCGTACCCTTGGGGCCGTGACTGTTGCTCCTGAAGGCCGCAAGATGCTGCGCATCGAAGCGCGCAACTCGGCGACCCCGATCGAGAAGAAGCCCGAGTGGATCAAGACCCGGGCCAAGATGGGGCCGCAGTACCGCGAGCTGCAGCAGCTGGTGAAGTCCGAAGGCCTGCACACGGTGTGTCAGGAGGCCGGCTGTCCCAACATCTTCGAGTGCTGGGAGGACCGCGAGGCCACCTTCCTCATCGGTGGCGACCAGTGCACGCGTCGCTGCGACTTCTGCCAGATCGACACCGGCAAGCCGGCCGAGCTCGACCGTGACGAGCCGCGCCGGGTCGCCGAGAGCGTGCAGACGATGGGGCTGCGGTACGCCACCGTGACCGGCGTGGCCCGTGACGACCTCCCGGACGGCGGCGCCTGGCTCTACGCCGAGACGGTGCGCGAGATCCACCGCCTCAACGCCGGCACCGGCGTCGAGCTGCTGATCCCCGACTTCGACGCCAAGCCCGACCAGCTCGCGGAGGTGTTCGGCTCGCGGCCGGAGGTGCTCGCGCACAATGTCGAGACCGTGCCGCGCATCTTCCGCCGCATCCGGCCCGGCTTCCGCTACGAGCGCTCCCTCGACGTGCTCACCCAGGCCCGCGACGACGGCCTGGTGACCAAGTCCAACCTCATCCTCGGCATGGGCGAGGAACGACACGAGGTCAGCCAGACGCTGGTCGACCTGCACGACGCGGGCTGCGAGCTCGTCACGATCACCCA
>DATMEB010000207.1:0-9254 GCA_035557095.1 Nocardioidaceae bacterium
CGACGTGGTGGTGGTCAACCCGCCGTACATCCCGCTGACGGCGTACTCCTCGGTGGAGGCCGAGGCCCGCGAGTACGACCCGCCCCAGTCGCTGTGGTCGGGTCAGGACGGGCTGGACGCGATCCGGTCGGTCGAGGCGACCGCGGCGCGACTGCTCCCGCCGGGCGGCTGGGTCGGATGCGAGCACGCCGACGAGCAGGAGAGCACGGCTGCCGCGGTCTTCGCCGCGACCGGAAACTGGTCCGACATCCGCGACCGGCCGGATCTCGCCGGTCGTTCGCGTTACGTCACAGCCCGCCGGGTCGTGGTCGCCGGCGGCTGACCCGGGTGTAGATCCCGGTTTTGCGTCGAGATTGCGCGAATGCCCGGTCAGCGGACCTGTGGCCGTGAGCCTGCGGGGGCATTCGCGCAATCTCGACGCGAAGATCATCCCGGGTGAGTCCCGTCTACGGCGTTGGCCTCGTGCCTGGCACGATGACCCTCGTGAGTGAGCGCTACGCCTGTTCCGACCCCGAAGAGCTCGAAGCCGGGCTCAAGGCCGCGGTCACCGCGACCCGCGAGGGCGCGCTCGTGGTGCTGCCGACCGACACCGTCTACGGCCTGGGCTGTGACGCGTTCGACCCTGCCGCGGTGCGCGAGCTGCTGTCGGTCAAGAGCCGCGGACGCGACATGCCGCCGCCGGTGCTGATCTCGGCGCGCACCACGATGGACGCCCTGGCCGTCGCCGTGCCCGACGCCGCCCGCGAGCTCGCGGAGAAGTTCTGGCCGGGCCCGCTGACCCTGATCTGCCGCGAGCAGCAGTCGCTGCAGTGGGACCTCGGGGACACCCGCGGCACGGTCGCGCTGCGGATGCCGGACCACCCGGTCGCGCTGTCGCTGCTGGCGCGCACCGGGCCGCTGGCGGTCTCGAGCGCCAACCGGACCGGGATGGTCGCGGCCACGACGATCGAGGAGGCCGAGGACATGCTCGGCGAGTCCGTCGACGTCTACCTCGACGACGGCCCGGCCAGCGGGGCGGTGCCGTCCACGATCGTGGACGTGACGGCCCCGGCACTGCGGCTGCTGCGACCCGGCGCGCTGAGCCTGGACGACCTGCGTGAGGTCGCTCCCGATCTCGTCGACGAGGACTGATGCGCGAGTACGTCCTGGTCATCCTGGTCGCGGCGGCAGCCACCTACCTGCTGTGCTCGCTGGCACGCGTGCTGGCGGTCCGCGTGGGTGCCGTCGCGCAGGTCCGTGACCGCGACGTGCACGCGATCCCGATCCCGTACTTCGGCGGCATCGCGATGCTGGGCGGGCTGGTGATCTCGATCCTGGTGGCCTGGAACCTGCCGTTCCTGGGCGGGGAGGGCACCAGCCAGATGTTCGGCGACGTCGCGGTCGTCCTGGTCGGCGGCGCGGTCGTCTGCCTGGTCGGTGTCATCGACGACGTCTTCGAGCTCGACGCGATCACCAAGCTGGCCGGGGAGGTGGTGGCCGCCGGCATCGTGCTGATCGGCGGCGTGCAGTTCGTCTGGCTGCCGATCCCGGGCGCCTCCGGCGCCACGCCGTTCAGCCTCGACGGGTCCCAGGCCTCGCTGCTCACGCTGGTCGTGATCGTCGGCACCGTCAACGCGGTCAACTTCGTCGACGGCCTGGACGGTCTGGCCGCCGGTGTCGTGGGCATCGGCGCGATCGCGTTCTTCGGCTACGCCTACCTCATCGTCGCCGCCAACAACCTCGAGCGCAGCTCGCCGGCGGCGCTGCTCACCGCGGCGCTGATCGGCGCCTGCCTCGGCCTGCTGCCGCACAACTTCTACCCGGCGCGGATGTTCATGGGCGACTCCGGCGCGCTGCTGATCGGGTTCGTGCTGGCGTGCGCGGCGATCACGTTCACCGGGCAGTACGACGTCACCACGCTGAACCAGGGGATCGGCGGTGCCTCGGCCAGTGTCGTGCCCGCGCTGCTGCCGCTGGTGCTGCCGATCGCGATCCTGGTGGTGCCCTTCCTGGACATGGGGCTCGCGGTCATCCGGCGTACCCGCGCGGGCCGGTCGCCGTTCGCGCCCGACAAGCAGCACCTGCACCACCGGCTGCTGGAGATCGGGCACTCGCACCGCCGGGCGGTCCTGCTGATGTACATGTGGGCATGCCTGGTCGCGGGCGGCGCCGTGCTCGTGTCGCTGTTCACCGGCTGGCAGTCGGTGGTCGCGTTCGCCGTCATCCTGGCGGTGGCGGTGGTGCTCACGTTCGGCCTCCCGGGTGCTCGTGGCACCCGGGAGCGGACGTCCCTCTAGCGCCCCTCGACGGCGTTCTCGGACCCCGATTTCGCCCCGGCCGGGACTTTGTGCTACTTTTCACAAGCGCTCCCATCCACCGGATTCGAGCGTGGTTCCCGCACAATCGCGACCCGTCGAGCACGTGGTCGCCAGGCTCCAGGACGGCCGCCGTATGACGACCGACACCGCCGCCGCGATGCTCCGCGCAGCGCTGGTACCCACGCTGGTCGTGGGTGCCGCCGCCGTGGCCGTGGCCGGTCTGGCAGCCGGGAGCGAGGGGCTCTGGGGGGCGGTGATCGGCCTCGCCCTCGTCGTCGTCTTCTTCGGCCTCGGCCTGGTCGTCCTCGCCCGCTGCGCCGGCCTCGATCCTGCGCTGATGCTGGTGATCGCGCTCGGGCTGTACGCCGGCAAGGTCGTGCTCATCGGCGGCACGTTCGTGTTGGTGGACGCCACCGGGGTACTGCGCGGCTACGCCGACCATCTGTCGCTGGGAGTCGCCGCCATCGCCTGCACGCTGACCTGGACGATCGGCGAGACCGTCGGCGCGGTGCGGGCTCGACAGCCGGTCTACGACCTGTCCGGCCCGGGGCAGGTGGACTGATGCGACCGCATTACTTCACTACCGTGACCGACTGCTACGCTCCGGTACGCGATGAGTCATCCACCGCAAACCCCCGAACCGCAAGGCAAATCAGGCGATCCCTGGCATGCAGTCAGCTACCTGGTGACGGGCGTCGGGATGTACGGGCTGGTGGGTTGGCTCCTCGACCAGTGGCTGGGCACGTCCTTCCTGCTGCCGGTGGGCATCGTCCTCGGCGCCGTGCTGGGGGTCTACCTCACCTGGGTGCGGTTCCGGGCTACGAACCACGACTGAACGACAACCGAACCACCACACCAGCGACGAGGGAGTGTCCGTGAGCTACGTGAGCCTTGCCAGCGGCGGCGCGCACTTCGTGCCTCCGAGCCCGGCTGACTTCCAGCTGCCGCCGATCTTCGGGCACTCCGTGCTGTTCAGCAAGCCCTACTTCCTGCTGGTGCTCGCCGGCGTGATCGTTGTCTGGTTCTTCGTCTCGACGTCGCGCAACGCACGGGTCGTCCCGGGCAGGCTGCAGTTCGCCGGCGAGGCGGCGTACGGCTTCGTGCGCAACAGCATCGCCCGCGACGTGATCGGCTCGCACGACTTCATGCGGTTCGTGCCGTACCTCGTCGCGCTGTTCTTCTTCCTGCTGGTCAACAACTACTTCGCGCTGATCCCGTTCATCCAGTTCCCGCCGCTGTCGCTGATCGGCTTCGTCTACGCGCTCGGGGCCATCAGCTGGCTGACCTACAACATCATCGGGATGCGCAAGCACGGCTTCTTCGGGTACTTCAAGCACCAGTCGGTGCCGGCCGGTGTCAACGGCCCGGTGCTGCTGCTGATCGCGCCGCTGGAGTTCATGTCCAACATCCTGGTCCGGCCGATCACGCTGAGCCTTCGTCTCTGGGCCAACCTGTTCGCCGGCCACCTGCTGCTCCTGTTGTTCGCCCTTGGCGGCGAGTTCCTCATCCTCGACTCCGGCAACGCCGGGTACATCCCGGTGGGCTTCCTGTCGCTGCTTCTCGGCTTCGCCGTGAGCGTGCTGGAGATCCTGGTGCTCGCGCTGCAGGCCTATGTGTTCACGCTTCTGACCGCGATGTACATCTCGGGTGCCCTCGCCGAGGAGCACTGAGCAATCCGACCCGCAACACCGCAAGCACGACGAAAGGAACTGCAGTGACAGGCTCCCTCAACATGATCGGTTACGGCCTTGCCGCCATCGGCCCGGGTGTCGGAATCGGTCTGATCTTCGCCGCGTACATCAACGGTGTCGCCCGTCAGCCGGAGGCCCAGGGCCGCCTGCAGACGATCGCCATCCTGGGCTTCGCGCTCGCCGAGGCACTTGCGATCATCGGTATCGCGCTCGCCTTCGTCCTGAACTGATCCGATCGAGGTCACTGCCATGAGGAACCTTCGCGCCGCCGGGGAAGGCGGCCACGAGCTCAACCCGCTCATCCCGGCGTCCTGGTTCGAGGTCGGCCTGTCGGTCGTGGTCTTCGGCGCGGTCGTGTGGGCTGTCTCGAAGTACGTCGTACCGGCGTTCGAGAAGGCCTACGCCGAGCGCACCGCGGCCATCGAGGGAGGCCTCAAGCAGGCCGAGGAGGCCCAGACCGAGGCCAACGCCGCCCTCGAGTCGTACAAGCGCCAGCTGGCCGACGCCCGGCACGAGGCCGCGCGCATCCGTGAGGAGGCGCGTGAGCAGGGTGCGCTGATCGTTGCGGAGATGCGTGAGCAGGCCCAGGCCGAGGCTTCGCGGATCACCAGCACGGCGCACGCGCAGATCGAGGCCGAGCGGCAGCAGGCGGTGCAGCAGCTGCGGGCGGAGGTCGGCACGCTCGCCACCACGCTGGCCGGCCGCATCGTCGGCGAGTCGCTCGAGGACGACGCCCGGCAGAGCCGGGTCGTCGAGCGGTTCATCGACGACCTCGAGGCACAGCCGACCGCCGGCAGGTCACGCTGATGGCGATGGGTTCCGGAGCAACACGAGGCATGCACGGCGTGTCGGCCGACTCGAGCGTGGTCGTCGTGCAGCGGCTCGACGCCTCCGTTCGGGCAGGCGCGGACGCCGGACGTGTCGGTGCCGACCTGTTCTCGGTGGCTGCGCTGCTCGATGCCGAACCGGGTCTGCGCCGGGTGGTCACCGACCCGTCGAGGGCCGGTACGGCACGGGCCGAGCTGCTGCGCGGGCTGCTGTCCGGCAAGATCGACGCGGCCGCCGCCGAGGTGGCAGCTGCCGGTGCGGAGCAGCGCTGGTCGGCCGGCCGCGACCTCGGCGACGCTCTCGAGCACGCCGGCGTGGTGGCCCAGGTGGTCGCCGCGGAGCAGGCCGGCCAGGCCGACGAGCTCGAGGACGAGCTGTTCAGGTTCGGCCGGATCGTGGCAGCCGAGCGCGAGCTGCGCGAGGTGCTGACCGACCGGTCGGTGCCCGTCGAGCACCGCAGGGAGCTGGTCGGGTCGCTGCTGGGCGACAAGGCCACGGCTCCGACGGTGCGCCTGGTGGAGCAGGCGCTCGCGGGCCGGCACCGTTCGCTGGCCGTCGCGCTGGACGTCTACCAACGGGTGGCCGCCGACCGCCGCGACCGGCTCGTCGCGACCGTGCGGGTCGCCCGCCCGCTGCCCGAGGACGACAAGCAGCGCCTCGCCGAGGCACTGCGCCGTCAGTACGACCACCCCGTCCACCTCAACGTCGTCGTCGACGAGGACGTGCTCGGGGGCCTGCGAGTGGAGATCGGCGACGAGGTCATCGACGGCACCGTCGCCAGCAGGCTCGACGACGCTCGCCGCAGGCTGGCGGGCTGACCGCCCTACCGTGAACACACAGACGTACCCAAGAGAGCAGGGAAGACAATGGCGGAGCTGACGATCCGCCCGGAGGAGATCCGGGACGCGCTGCAGCGCTTCGTCTCCGAGTACCAGCCGGAGACCGCGAGCCGCGAAGAGGTCGGCACGGTGGCCGAGGCCGGCGACGGCATCGCCCGCGTCGAGGGACTTCCGTCGGCGATGGCCAACGAGCTGCTGGAGTTCGAGGACGGCACCCTCGGCCTCGCACTGAACCTCGACATCCGCGAGATCGGTGTCGTGATCCTCGGCGACTTCGCGGGGATCGAGGAGGGCCAGAGCGTCCGGCGTACCGGCGAGGTGCTGTCCGTGCCCGTGGGCGACGGCTACCTCGGTCGCGTCGTCGACCCGCTCGGGCAGGCGATCGACGGTCTCGGCGACATCGAGACCTCCGCGCGGCGTGCGCTGGAGCTGCAGGCGCCGACGGTGGTCCAGCGGCAGAGCGTCAACGAGCCGCTGCAGACCGGTGTCAAGGCGATCGACGCGCTGACCCCGATCGGCCGTGGTCAGCGCCAGCTGATCATCGGCGACCGGCAGACCGGCAAGACCGCGATCGCGATCGACACGATCATCAACCAGAAGGAGTTCTGGGACACCGGCGACCCGAGCAAGCAGGTCCGCTGCATCTACGTCGGCATCGGCCAGAAGGGCTCGACGATCGCCGGCGTGCGCGGCGCGCTCGAGGAGGCCGGCGCGCTGGACTACACCACGATCGTGGCGGCCCCCGCGTCCGACGCGGCGGGCTTCAAGTACCTCGCGCCCTACACCGCCTCGGCCATCGGCCAGCACTGGATGTACGACGGCAAGCACGTGCTGATCGTGTTCGACGACCTGACCAAGCAGGCCGAGGCCTACCGTGCGGTGTCGCTGCTGCTGCGTCGTCCTCCGGGCCGCGAGGCCTACCCCGGCGACGTGTTCTACCTGCACTCGCGGCTGCTGGAGCGCTGCGCCAAGCTGTCCGACGAGATGGGCTCGGGTTCGATGACCGGGCTGCCGATCGTCGAGACGAAGGCCAACGACGTCTCGGCCTACATCCCGACCAACGTCATCTCGATCACCGACGGGCAGATCTTCCTGCAGTCCGACCTGTTCAACGCCAACCAGCGTCCGGCGATCGACGTCGGCATCTCGGTGTCGCGCGTCGGCGGCGCGGCCATGACCAAGGCGATGAAGAACGTCACCGGTTCGCTGAAGGTCGAGCTCGCGCAGTTCCGCGCGATGGAGGCGTTCGCGATGTTCGCCTCCGACCTCGACGCCGCGTCCAAGCAGCAGCTGAACCGCGGCCAGCGGCTGATGGAGCTGCTCAAGCAGCCCCAGTACTCCCCGTACCCGATGGAGGACCAGGCGGTGTCGATCTGGGCCGGTACCACCGGCAAGCTCGACGTCGTCCCGGTCGAGGACGTCGGGCGCTTCGAGCGCGAGTTCCTCGACTACGTCAAGCGCGAGCACGGCGGGGTCCTCGACGGCATTCGCGAGTCGCGGCAGTTCTCCGACGACACCGCCTCGTCGCTCGAGACGGCGTACGACTCCTTCCTCGACCAGTTCGAGACCGGCAGCGGGCAGACGCTGCGTGCCGGCACGGAGGAGTTCGAGGCTCTCGAGGACGAGGACGTCGAGCAGGAGCAGATCGTCAAGCAGAAGCGAGCCTGAGATGGCAGCGTCGGTCCGTGAGCTTCGCGCCCGGATCAGGTCGGTCCAGGCGACGAAGAAGATCACCCGGGCGATGGAGCTGATCGCTGCGTCGCGCATCATCAAGGCGCAGCAGCGGGCGCAGGCGGCGACGCCGTACGCCCGTGAGCTGACCCGGGCGGTGTCGGCGCTGGCCACCTTCTCCAACGTGGACCACCCACTGACCTCGGAGAAGGAGAACCCCTCGGTCGCGGCCGTGCTGGTGGTCACCAGTGACCGCGGACTGGCCGGCTCCTACTCCTCCAGCATCATCAAGGAGGCCGAGCGGCTGGTCGAGAAGCTGCGCGGCGAGGGCAAGCAGGTGCGGCTGTACGTCAGCGGGCGCAAGGGTGTGGGCTACTACACCTTCCGCAACCGCGAGATCGTGGAGTCGTGGACCGGGTTCTCCGACAGCCCGACCTACGACGACGCGGTCACCATCGGCGACGCGCTGCTGCAGGCCTTCATGGCCGGCGAGGACGAGGATGCTCCGGCCGGTCTCGAGGTCGACGAGGTACACGTCGTCTACAGCCGGTTCGTCAGCATGCTGCGACAGGAGCCGACCCCCACGCGGCTGCTCCCGCTGGAGGTCGTCGAGGGCGAGGAGCCCCCGGACGACGCCGACGTGCTGCCGCTGTACGAGTTCGAGCCCTCGGCCGCCGAGGTCCTCGACGCACTGCTGCCGCGCTACGTGCGCAGCCGCATCTTCTTCTGCCTGCTGCAGGCGTCGGCCTCGGAGCTGGCCGCGCGGCAGCGGGCGATGAAGTCGGCCACGGACAACGCGCAGGACCTGATCGAGAAGTACACCCGAGTTGCGAACCAGGCCCGCCAGGCCGGGATCACCCAGGAAATCAGCGAGATCGTCGGTGGCGTCAACGCGCTGGCCGATGCGAACGCGGGGAGTGAGTGAGAGAGATGACTGCCACGCTTAACGACGAAACAGCAGACACTTCCTCCGGTGGTGTCGGTCGCATCGCGCGTGTGATCGGTCCCGTCGTCGACATCGAGTTCCCCGCGGACGCGATGCCCGAGATGTACAACGCGCTCAAGTGTGGGCTGGAGATCGGCGGCGAGACCAAGACGCTGACGCTCGAGGTCGCGCTGCACCTCGGCGACAACGTCGTACGCGCGATCTCCATGCAGCCCACGGACGGCCTCGTCCGCGGCGCGGAGGTCACCGACACCGGCGCCCCGATCTCGGTGCCGGTCGGCGACGTCACCAAAGGCCACGTGTTCAACACCATCGGGGACTGCCTGAACCTCGAGGAGGGTGAGCGCCTCGAGGTCAAGGAGCGCTGGCCGATCCACCGCAAGGCGCCGGCCTTCGACCAGCTCGAGTCGAAGACCGAGATGTTCCACACCGGCATCAAGGTCATCGACCTGCTGACGCCGTACGTCCTCGGCGGCAAGATCGGCCTGTTCGGCGGCGCCGGCGTCGGCAAGACCGTGCTGATCCAGGAGATGATCGCCCGGGTCGCGCGCGACCACGAGGGTGTGTCGGTGTTCGCCGGCGTCGGCGAGCGCACCCGTGAGGGCAACGACCTGATCACGGAGATGACGGAGTCCGAGGTCATCGGTCAGACCGCGCTGGTGTTCGGGCAGATGGACGAGCCGCCGGGCACCCGCCTTCGGGTCGCGCTCGCGGGTCTGACGATGGCGGAGTACTTCCGCGACGTCCAGAACCAGGATGTGCTGCTGTTCATCGACAACATCTTCCGGTTCACGCAGGCGGGCCAGGAGGTGTCGACGCTGCTGGGCCGGATGCCCTCGGCCGTCGGCTACCAGCCCAACCTCGCCGACGAGATGGGCACGCTGCAGGAGCGGATCACCTCGACGCGTGGTCACTCGATCACGTCGATGCAGGCGATCTACGTGCCGGCCGACGACTACACCGACCCGGCGCCGGCGACGAC
>DATMEB010000208.1:0-2763 GCA_035557095.1 Nocardioidaceae bacterium
CGCGCCCGCGTGCTTGCGGAACGCCTCGACGGCCTCGCCGACCAGCCGGATGTAGAGGTCGAAGCCGACGCCGGCGATGTGCCCGGACTGCTCGGCGCCGAGGATGTTGCCGGCGCCGCGGATCTCCAGGTCCTTCATGGCGACCGCCATGCCGGCGCCGAGCTCGGTGTTCTGCGCGATCGTGGCGAGCCGGTCGTGCGCGGTCTCGGTGAGCGGCGCCTCCGGCGGGAACAGGAAGTAGGCGTACCCGCGCTCGCGGCCGCGGCCCACCCGCCCACGCAGCTGGTGGAGCTGGGCTAGGCCGAGCAGGTCGCCGCGCTCGACGATCAGCGTGTTGGCGTTGGCGATGTCCAGGCCCGTCTCGACGATCGTGGTGCACACCAGCACGTCGAACTCGCGATGCCAGAACCCCTCGATGAGCTTCTCGAGGCGGTCCTCGTTCATCTGGCCGTGCCCGGTGACGATGCGCGCCTCCGGCACCAGCTCACGCAGCCGGCGGGCCGCCTTCTCGATCGAGGAGACCCGGTTGTGCACGAAGAAGACCTGGCCGTCGCGCAGCAGCTCGCGGCGGATGGCGGCGCCGACCTGCTTGTCGTCGTAAGCACCGACGTAGGTGAGGATCGGGTGCCGGTCCTCGGGCGGGGTGAGGATCGTGGACATCTCCCGGATGCCGGCGAGCGACATCTCCAGCGTGCGCGGGATCGGCGTCGCGGACATCGTCAGCACGTCGACGTGCGTGCGCATCGCCTTGATGTGCTCCTTGTGCTCGACGCCGAACCGCTGCTCCTCGTCGACGATCACCAGGCCGAGGTCCTTGTAGCGCAACCCGGTCTGCAGCAGCCGGTGCGTGCCGACGACGACGTCGACGTCGCCCGCGGCGAGGCCCTCGATGACCGCCTCGGCGTCCGGGCCGTGGGTGAACCGGGACAGGCCCTTCACGTTGACCGGGAAGGAATGCATGCGCTCGGTGAACGTGTTGAGGTGCTGCTGGGCGAGCAGCGTGGTCGGCACCAGCACGGCGACCTGCTTGCCGTCCTGGACGGCCTTGAACGCGGCGCGCACGGCGATCTCGGTCTTGCCATAGCCGACGTCGCCGCAGATCACCCGGTCCATCGGGACGCCGCGCATCATGTCGGCCTTGACCTCGTCGATGGCCGCCATCTGGTCGGGCGTCTCGGTGAACGGGAACGCGTCCTCGAGCTCGCGCTGCCAGGGGGTGTCGGCGCCGAACGCGTGGCCGGGCGCGGACTGGCGGGCGGCGTAGAGCTGGACGAGCTCGGCGGCGATCTGCTTGACCGCCTTCTTGGCGCGGGACTTGGTGTTCTTCCAGTCCGAGCCGCCGAGCTTGTTCAACGACGGCATCTCCCCGCCGACGTAGCGGGAGACCTGGTCGAGCTGGTCGGTCGGGACGAAGAGCCGGTCGCCGGGCTGGCCGCGCTTGGAGCTCGCGTACTCCAGGACGAGGTACTCGCGGGTGGCGCCGGAGACCGTGCGCTGGACCATCTCGATGTAGCGGCCGATGCCGTGCTGCTCGTGGACGACGTAGTCGCCGTTGCGCAGCGCGAGCGGGTCGACGGCGTTGCGCCGCCGCGAGGGCATCTTGGCCGACATGTCGCGGGTCGACGTGCCGTGCCGGCCGCCGGTGAGGTCGGTCTCGGTAAGCACGACGAGCGCGCGCTCGGGGACGCCGAAGCCCTCCTCGATGGCGCCCCGGACCACTGTCACGATCCCGGCGGGTGGCGGCTCGTGCAGCCCGTCCTCGGCGAACACGGCCGCGACGTCGGCGTCGCCGAGCTGCTCGACGGCGCGGCGCGCGGTGCCGGCGCCCGGGACGACGAGGACGGCGGCGCCGCCGGACGCGGTGTGCGCGCGCAGGTCGGCGAACGCGCGGGTGACGTCGCCGCGGTAGCCCTCGATCGGGCGGATGTCGAGCTGGACGACGTTCTCGTCCGGCATGCTGAGCTGGGACAGCGTCCACCAGGGGTGGCCGGTGTCGCGGGCGTGCGAGGCGATCTCGGCGAGGTCCTGGTAGGCGGAGCGGCCGAGGTCGAGCGGGCCCTTCCCGCCGCCGGCCGCGGCCATCCAGGCGGCCTCGAGGAACTCCTGACCGGTGCGGACGAGGTCGTGCGCGCGGGTGCGGACCTTCTCGGGGTCCACGACCAGGACGTGGGCGCCGTCCGGGAGGACGTCGGTGAGCAGGTCGAGCTCGCCCTCGCAGAGGATCGGGATCAGGGCCTCCATGCCCTCGGTCGGAATGCCGTCGGCGAGCTTGGCGAGCATCTCGGCGAGGTGGGCGTCCGCGGGGTGCTGGCCGGCCAGCTCGCCGGCCTTCTCGCGGACCTCGTCGGTGAGCAGCAGCTCGCGACAGGGCGGCGCGGTGAGCTCGGTGACCTCCGCGCCCTCGCCCGCGAGCGAGCGCTGGTCGGCCACAGCGAACAGGCGGATCTCGGTGACCTCGTCGCCCCAGAACTCGACGCGCACCGGGTGCTCGGCGGTGGGCACGAACAGGTCGAGGATGCCGCCGCGGACGGCGAACTCGCCGCGCTTCTCGACCATGTCGACGCGGGTGTAGGCGAGGGCGACGAGGCGCTCGACGAGCTCGTCGAAGTCGTACTCGGTGCCGACCGCGAGCCGGATCGGGTCGAGGTCGCCCAGGTGCGGGGCCATGGGCTGGATGAGGCTGCGCACGGTGGCGACGACGACCCGCGGCGCGTCCCCGCGGGCGAGCCGGTGGAGGACCTCGAGGCGCTTCGCGACGGTGTC
>DATMEB010000209.1:0-4724 GCA_035557095.1 Nocardioidaceae bacterium
CGCGATGAGCGAGGTGTTGATCGAGCGCATCAGCGTCTGGTTCAGCGCCAGGTTCGCCGCCTCGCCGTAGGTCCGGCGGGTCAGCCCGAGCAGGCCGCGGGTGTTCTCCCGGACCTTGTCGAACACCACCACCGTGTCGTAGAGCGAGAAGCCGAGGATCGTCAGCAGGCCGATGACCGTCGCCGGCGTGACCTCGAACCCGACGATCGAGTAGACGCCCGCCGTCACCACGACGTCGTGCACCAGCGCCGCCAGCGCGGAGACCGCCATCCATCGTTCGAAGTAGAACGCCAGGAACACCGTCACCAGCACCAGGAACACGCCCAGCGCGATCAGCGCCTGCCGGGAGATCTCACCACCCCACGACGCGCTCACCGCGCTGTCGCTGATGGATCGCTCGCTCGGCTCGCCGGCCTGGTTGACCGGCTGCAGCTCCTCGAACAGCGCCGCCTTGAGGTCTGCCACCTCGGCGGTGGTCAGCGTCTCCGACCGGATCTGGATGGTCGCGGCGTCACCGGTGCCGACCGCCTGCACGGTCGCCGGCTCCTTGTTCAGCGTGTCGTTGAAGACGTCGGTGACCTGCTCGTTGGTGATCAGTCCGCTGGCGCCCTCGGAGGGCAGCGAGATCCGCGTGCCGCCCTTGAAGTCGATGCCGAGGTTGAAGCCGCGGAAGACGATCGAGGCGATGCAGACCAGCATCAGGATCGCGAAGAAGATGTACCACCGCTTGCGCTTGCCGACCACGTCGAAAGCGCCGGTGCCGACGTACATCCGGTGGAAGAGACTGTCCTTCTTCACCGGAGCGCTGCCTGGGGTCTCGTTGGTCGGCACGTCACGCCTCCTTCACGGCGGGGCCGGTACCGGTCCGGGTCCGTCGGTCGCTCGCCAACCGCTGTACCGCGCCGAGTCCGGAGAACCTCGGGCTGGACAGCAACTTCGACTTCGAAGCCATCACGACCAGCGGGTGGGTCACGAAGAACACGACGACCAGGTCCAGCACGGTCGACATACCCAGCGTGAACGCGAAGCCCTTCACCTGGCCGACGGCGAGCACGTAGAGAACGGCGGCGGCGAGGAACATGACCGCGTCCGCGGACAGGATCGTGCGCCTGGCCCGGATCCACGCTCGCGGCACCGCCGAGCGGAACGTTCGGCCCTCGCGTATCTCGTCTTTCAGGCGTTCGAAGAACACCACGAACGAGTCCGCCGTGATGCCGATCGCCACGATGAAGCCCGCGACACCGGCGAGGTCCAGGGTGAACCCGATCCATCGGCCGAGCAGCACCAGCACCGCGAACACGATCACGCCGGAGAGCACCAGCGACAGCGCGGTCAGCAGGCCCAGCATCCGGTAGTAGAACAAGCAGTAGACGAACACCAGCATGAGGCCGATCGCGCCGGCGATGAGGCCGGCCTTCAGCGACGCCAGGCCGAGCGTGGCCGACACCGTCTCGGCCTCGGAAGACTCGAACGACAGCGGCAGGGAGCCGTACTTGAGCACCTCGGCGAGGCTGCGTGCCTCGTCGGCCTTGAACCCGCCCTGGCCGCCGCCGCTGATCGTGGTGCTGCCGCCGCTGATCGCCTCGCGGATCGACGGCGCGGACACGACCTGGGTGTCGAGCACGAACGCGGCCTGCTTGCCGACGTTGGCCGAGGTGTAGTCGGCCCACTTCCGGCTGCCCTCGCTCTCGAACTCGAGGTTCACCACGTAGCCGACGCCCTCGGGGTTGACCGCCGAGTTCGCGTCGGCGATCTGCGTCCCGGACAGGAACGACGGACTGAGGATGTACTTCGCCGTGCCGTCCTGGTCGCAGGCGACCAGCGGCTTCTTCGGGTCGTCGTTGCCGACCAGCGGGTCGCCGACCGCGGAGCCCGAGGCGGTGCAGGTCAGCGCCTCCACCGCGGCCTGCTGCACGGCCTGGTCCGGCTGCACGGTGCCGTCCGCGCTCGGCGCGAGCTGCGGCGCTTGACGGCAGGCTTTGCCGACCGTGATCAGCTGCGCGACCGTGACGTCGCTTTCCTTGCCGGCCTTGACGTCACGGGCGTAGGTCGTGAACTGCTCCTTGTACAGCGCGCACGCCTGGAGCGGGTCGGCGGGCGCAGCCGGGTCCTCAGAGCCGGACGCCGGCGGCTGCGAGGGCGGCTGCGACGGATCCGTCGGCTGGGCCCGCGCCGGGGCCGGGCGCCCCTGCGGCTCGCCCGACGGCGGGCTCGAGGCCGCCGGCGGCTCGGTCGAGGTGGGCGGCGCCTCGGACGCGGGCGGCTGGGTGGGCTGCTCCTCCTGCGGCGGCTGCGCCGGGATCGGCTGCCCGATCACCTCACGGAACCGGAGCTGGGCGGTCTGGCCGAGGTCCTTGGCCTGCTCGCCCTCCTCGCCCGGCACGGTGATGACGATGTTGCTGCCGTCGAGGACGACCTCCGTGCCCTGCACACCGATGCCGTTCACACGGGTCTCGATGATCTGCCGCGCCTGCTCGAGGGACTCCTTGGGCGGCACGCCACCGGTCTCCGTGCGAGCGGTGAGCGTGACCCGGGTACCGCCCTGGAGGTCGATACCCAGCTTCGGCTCGGCACGGTGATCGGGTGTGGCGAACACCAGTGTGTAGAGCAGAACCACGATGAACAGGAAGAACGCGAGATAGCGCCCTGGGCGGATCTGCCCGGCGGGTGGTGCCACGGTCGGTCGGTCTCCTCGAGCTGGCGGACGACGTTTCTCGGGTCCGCGAGACGCGTCTGGTCATGAATCTGCGCCCGCACCCGTTACACGTGTGGGTGAGGGCGCAGCGTACCTCCCGCGACGTGAGGCCGGTGTCACACGGTCACGTCACGCTCACGCGGGAGGCTACTTCTGCTTGGTGGTGTCCTTGACGTCCTCGTCGACCCGGTCGTCCTCGACGGTCTCCAACTCGTCGTCGACGTCCTCGGCAACCTCGTCGTCCTCGACGTCGTCCACGTCCGGGTTGATCTTCTCGCGCACGGCGGCGCGCAACCACTCGGTCTCCACACCCGGGGCGAGCTCGATCCCGATGGTGGAGTCACTGGAGGTGTCGACGATGGTGCCGTAGAGACCCGACGTCGTCATGACGCGGTCACCGACGTTCAACGAGTTCTGCAGCTGCACTTGCTGCTCCTGCGCCCTGCGCTGGCGCCGGCTCATGAAGTACATCATGAGGCCGAGCAGCCCGAACATCAGAAGCAAGGGAAGCAGGTCCATTTTTCTCCATCCGTGAATGTCTCAGTTCACTCTGCGGTGTGCGCAGGGTCACTCTCGAACAGGGTAGGCGGAACCTGGCCTGGAGCGTTAGTCGGGGCTGACAGCCCGAGATGCGCCCAAGCCGCGGCGGTCGCGACCCGACCCCGCGGTGTCCTGGCCAGCATGCCCGCCCGCACGAGGTACGGCTCGCACACCTCCTCCACCGTACTTGGCTCCTCCCCCACGGCGACAGCCAGCGTCGACACACCGACCGGACCACCGCCGAACGAGCGGACGAGCGCGCCGAGCACGGCCCGGTCGAGGCGGTCCAGCCCCAGGTCGTCGACGTCGTAGACACGCAGCGCGGCGTGCGCGATCTCGCGGGTGATCGAGCCGTCCGCGCGGACCTCGGCGAAGTCGCGCACCCGCCGGAGCAGGCGGTTCGCGATCCGCGGCGTGCCACGGGAGCGGCCGGCGATCTCCTCAGCTCCGTCGTCGCGCAGGTCGATGCCGAGGATCTTCGCGGACCGGCGCAGGACCTGTTCGAGCTCGCCGGCGGCGTAGAACTCCATGTGCGCGGTGAAGCCGAACCGGTCGCGCAGCGGGCCGGTCAGCACGCCGGACCGGGTGGTGGCGCCGACGAGGGTGAACGGTGCGATCTCGAGCGGGATGCTGGTGGCGCCCGGGCCCTTGCCGACCACGACGTCGACCCGGAAGTCCTCCATCGCCAGGTAGAGCATCTCCTCGGCGGGGCGGGCGACCCGGTGGATCTCGTCGATGAACAGCACGTCGCCCTCGACGAGGTTGGACAGCATCGCCGCGAGGTCGCCGGCCCGCTCCAGCGCGGGCCCGGACGTGATGCGCAGCGCGCTGCCCAGCTCCGCGGCGATGATCATGGCGAGGCTGGTCTTGCCGAGCCCGGGCGCACCGGACAGCAGCACGTGGTCGGGTGGCGCGCCGCGCCGGGTCGCGCCCTGCAGGACCAGCTCGAGCTGCTCGCGCACCCGGGGCTGGCCGACGAACTCGGCGAGCGTGCGGGGTCGCAACGACGACTCGTCGTCGCGCTCCCCCGGCTGCACGAGCGGAGAGAGGGGTTCTTCCTCGGTCACGGTCTCGGCCGCCATGTCGTCGTGCATGACCCGCTACCGCTTGCTGCCCAGGGTGGCGAGCGCCTTGCGCAGGACCGTCGCCTGGTCGCCGTGCCCGTTGCCCGCGCTCGTGCTCCCGAGGACCCCGTCGACCGCCTGCTCGGCCTGCTTGGTCGCGAAACCCAGTCCCACCAACGCTTCCACGACCGAGCCGCGCACGTTGCCGTTCGGGGTGGGGGCGGTCCCGGAAACGTTCGCCGGCAGCGCGCCGACCTTGTCGCGCAGCTCGATGATCAACCGCTCGGCGCCCTTGCGACCGATGCCGGGCACCTGGGTGAGCACGGTGATGTTGCCCTCGGCGAGCGCGGAGCGCAGCTGCGCCGGGTCGAGCACGGCGAGCGTCGCCATGGCGATCCGCGGCCCGATGCCGGACACGGTCTGCA
>DATMEB010000210.1:0-6036 GCA_035557095.1 Nocardioidaceae bacterium
GCCGACCTCTACCACTACTCGACCGACGTGATCGGGGCGCTGCCCGGCGTGCACACCGCCGACATCACGCTGCAGGTGCAGACCCTCAAGCGCGCCTGGGTACACCTAGAGGCAGACGGCACACGCGCGCGGGAGGAGTCGCGATGACGGGCCACGACCTCGAGCCCTGGCAGTGGGACGAGCCCACCTGGCGGCGGCACGTCGAGCGGGTACGCGCCGGCCGCCGGCTGGTGCCGCACCGATGGCCGGGTGCCAACGGCAGAAGCAGCGGAGACGGCGGAGACGGCGAGAACATCGTCGCGGTGGCGCTGTCGTTCGACTCCGACCACGAGACCATCCCGCTGCGCGACGGCGAGACCCGTCCGGGCAAGCTCGCGCAGGGCGAGTACGGCGCCCGGGTGGCGGCGCCCAAGATCCTGCGCATCCTCGCCGACTACGGCGTGCCGGCCAGCTTCTTCATGCCCGCGGTGTCGGCACTGCTGCACCCCGACGAGGTCGAGGCGTACGTCGCACAGGGCCACGAGGTGGCGGTGCACGGGTGGATCCACGAGCGCAACATGCAGCTGGACCGCGCGGACGAGCTCGACCTCACCGGTCGCGCGATGGACACGCTGGAGAAGCTCAGCGGCACGAGGCCGGTCGGCATCCGTACGCCGAGCTGGGACTTCTCCGACAACACGCTGAGCATCATCGAGCAGCTCGGGTTCCGCTACGACTCGTCGCTGATGGCCGACGACGAGCCGTACGAGCTGCTGGCCGACGGCCGCGAGACCGGCGTCGTCGAGCTCCCGGTCGAGTGGATCCGTGATGACGCGCCGTACTTCATGATGGAGCGCTACGGCTCACTGCGGCCGTACATGACGCCGCGGGGTGCACTCGAGATCTGGCGCGACGAGTTCGACGCGGCCTACGCCGAGGGCGGCGTCTTCCAGCTCACGCTGCACCCGCACATCATCGGCCATCGTTCCCGGCTCGTCGTGCTCCGCGAGCTGCTCGACCACATCAGCGCGCACTCCGGCGTGTGGTTCGCCACGCACGCACAGGTCGCTGAGGTCGCGCACAGCCAGATCATCCAGAGCAAGGTCAACCAGCCCCCGCAGGAGAAGACACGATGACCCAGACCCCAGTCGAGGCCGTATCCGGCACCAAGCTCACGCCCAGGCAACGCAAGGCGCTGGTGGCCGGCTCGATCGGCAACACCGTCGAGTGGGTGGACTGGGCGGTCTACGCAACCCTCGCGCCGGTCTTCGCCTCGCAGTTCTTCCCCAGCGGCGACGAGGCCGCGAACCTGCTGTCGACGCTGGCGATCTTCGCGGTCGGTTTCGTGATGCGTCCGGTCGGCGGTGCGATGCTGGGCGCGTACGCCGACCGCAACGGGCGCAAGCGCGGGCTGACGCTGACGATCTCGCTGATGGCCGCTGCGGCGTTCGTGATCGCGCTCACCCCGACCTACGCCACCATCGGCATCGCTGCGCCCGTGCTGCTGCTTCTGGCGCGGCTGGTGCAGGGCTTCTCCGCCGGTGGTGAGTTCGGCTCCTCGTCGTCGTTCCTGGTGGAGTCCGCGGCGCCGCGGCGTCGTGCCTTCGCCGGCTCCTGGCAGCAGGTGTCGGTCGGCGCCGGGGTGCTGATCGCGTCCGGGATGGGCTACGTGCTCACGTCGACGCTCAGCGAGGCCGCGCTGCAGTCGTGGGGCTGGCGGGTCGCGTTCATCGTCGGCGGGCTGCTCGGCCTGGTCGGGCTCTGGCTGCGCGTCAGCGTCGAGGAGACCGAGAGCTTCCAGCGGGCGAGCGACGAGGGCCGCACGCAGGCCCGGCACCCGCTGGTGGGCATGCTCAAGGAGCACCCGCGGGCAGCGCTGCGTGTCGTCGGCATCACGGTCGCGGGCACGCTGACCTACTACGTGTGGATCAACTACATGCCCGGCTACGCCAACGCGGCGGTCGGGATCCCGCTGGACACCGCGTTCCTGGCCAACACCATCGCGGTGGCGTACTTCCTTGTCCTGCTGCCGTTCGTCGCGCTGCTGTCCGACCGGTTCGGCCGTAAGCCGACACTGCTCGCGTTCGCGATCGGCTTCGTGGTCATCTCCTACCCCATGTTCCAGCTGCTGGAGCTGGGTGGCTTCTGGTCGCTGCTGCTCGTCGAGCTCGTCGGCGTGACGTTCCTGGCCGGCTACTCCGCGAACTGCGCCGTGGTGATGGCCGAGCAGTTCCCGGCCGAGGTGCGCACGACCGGGATCGGCCTGCCGTACGCCCTGGCGGTCGCGATCTTCGGCGGCACCGCGCCGTACGTCACCACCTGGATGAGCGAGAACGGCATGGGCGACATGGTGTGGGCCTACGTCGCCGCGGCTGCGCTGGTCGGCGTGGTCGTCTACGCCACGATGCCCGAGACGAAGGGCAAGGCGCTGACGTGAGCCGCCATGTCCTCGTGACCGGGGCGGCCGGCGGCATCGGTCGCGCGGTGGCGGAGGCGTTCGCCGCCGCCGGCGACGACGTCACCGGTGTCGACGCCCGCGGCGACGACCTGGTCGCAGTGACACAGGAGCTGGCCCGGCGGTACGCCGTCGGCACTCACGCGCTCGTCGCGGACCTCGGCGACCCCGGGTGCGCGTCCGTCGTCGACGAGGCGGCCAGCGTGCTCGGTGAGGTCGACGTCCTCGTCAACGCAGCGGGCATCTACCCGGCCACGGCGCTGCAGGCCATGACGGCCTCGTCGTGGGACCTCGTGCAGGCGGTCAACGTGCGCGCACCCGTTCTCCTCACCGTCGCGCTCGCTGCCCGCGCGACGGCCGCGGGACGACCGGCGTGCGTGGTCAACATCAGCTCGGGCGCCGCGACGCGCGCCCGCCCGGGGGCGGCGCACTACTGCACGTCGAAGGCCGCGCTGGAGATGGCGACCCGGGCGTGTGCGGTCGAGCTCGCGAGCCAAGGTGTGCGGGTCAACGCCGTCGCGCCGGGGTTCGTCGAGGTCGACAGCCCGGTCAACCCGGTCACGGCCGACTACGCGGCCGCGGTCTCGGTCAACCCACTCGGCCGGCCGGGACTGCCCGAGGAGGTCGCGGGCGCGGTGCGCTGGCTCGCGAGTGCGGAGGCGACCTTCGTGACCGGTGCCGTACTCCGCGTCGACGGCGGTGCCACCGCGGGCACGACCGCGCTGCCACAGCACTTCCCCACGACCACCGGGCTGCAGACCGCAGCCGAGCTTCGAGAGGAACGGGCCTAGTGGACACCGGCGATGCAGGCTACGTCGAAGGAGGCCGCGTCGATGGCGGATATGTCGTCGTCGGAGCGGGGGCGATCGGAGGAACCCTCGCCTACCACCTGGCCAAGGCCGGGCACGCGGTGACCGTCGTCGACACCGACGCCGAGCACGTGCGGCAGATCGCGGCGCACGGCATCACCGTGCTGCGCGGCGACGACCGGACCTCGATGCCGGTGGCCCAGGCGGTCACGGTCGACGACGGCCGGCCGAACCGGGTCTCGCGGGTACTGCTCGCGGTCAAGGCGCAGGCGACCGATCGCGCCCTGGACTGGGTCGAGCCGCGGCTGGACGACGACGGGTTCGTGGTGTCGCTGCAGAACGGGCTGAACGAGGCGGCGATCGCGCGACGGGTCGGCGAGCACCGCACCGTCGGGGCGTTCGTCAACCTGTTCGCCGATGTGACCGGGCCCGGGGAGGTCCGCGACGGCGGCCTCGGCGCGCTGGTCGTCGGCGAGCCCGACGGCAGCGACTCGGCCCGCGTGCGTCAGGTCGTGGAGGACCTGCAGGCATGGGGTCCGGCCGAGGCGTCGACCAACGTCTCCGGCTACCTGTGGTCCAAGCTCGGCTTCGGGGCGATGCTCGTCGCGACCGCGCTGGTCGATGCCCCGATGGCCGACCTCATCGACCGGCACCGCGACCTCATGCACACGCTGGCCGGGGAGGTCTACGCCGTGGCCGCGGCGCAGGACATCGCGCTGGAGGCGTTCGACGCGTTCGACCCGCTGCCGTACGCCGGTTCCGATGCCGCAGCGGCGGACGCGGCAAGCGACCGACTGGTGGCCTGGCTGCGTACGCAGTCGAAGAACCGCAGCGGGATCTGGCGCGACATCGCCGTACGACGCAGGCCGACCGAGGTGCCCACGCACTATCGCCCGGTGCTCGACCTGGCCGGCCGGCACGGCATCGCCGTACCCGGGCTGAGGCGGCTGCTCGAGCAGATCGAGGACGTGGAGTCCGGTGCCCCGATGGGCGAGGACCGGCTCGGTGCCGTGGCGAAGGCGGTGGCGTGATGGCTGACGTACCGCAACAGGGCGTACTCGACGACGCCGCCATGGCCGCGCTGGTGGCGTGGCTCGACGAGCGACGCCGAAGCCTCGTCGACGACCTGCGGGCCTACGCCGAGCACGAGACGCCCAGCGACGACGTCGACCTGCTGCGCAAGGGGCTCGACCACCTCGAGGGGTGGCTCGGCGCGCGCCTCGGCGATCCGGTGGACCGCGCCGTGCACGAGTCACAGGACTACGGCGACGTGGTCGTGCTCGACTACCCCGGGACCGGACCGCACCGCCTCACGCTGTTGTGTCACTACGACACGGTGTGGAGTGCGGGGACGCTGGGCGAGTGGCCGGTGCGCGAGGACGGCGACCGGATGACCGGGCCCGGAGTCTTCGACATGAAGGCCGGGCTCGTCCAGGCGGTGTGGGCGTTGCGCGCACTGGACTCCGCAGGCGTCTCCCGGCCGGCCGTGCGACTGGTACTGACCGGCGACGAGGAGATCGGCAGCCCGTTCTCCCGACCGCTCATCGAACGGGCGTGCGCGGATGCCTCCGCCGTGCTCGTGTTCGAGGCGAGCGCCGACGGTGCGGTCAAGACCAGCCGCAAGGGCGTCGGACTGTTCGCGGTCGAGGTGGCCGGTGTGGAGTCGCATGCGGGGCTCGAGCCCGAGGCCGGGGCGAGCGCCATCGACGAGATCGCGCGGGTGGTGCGCACCGTGCACGACGCGACCGACCGCGAGCAGGGGACTTCGGTCAACGTCGGAGTCGTCGAGGGCGGCACCAGGTCCAACGTCGTGGCCGGCACCGCGCGGGCGAGCATGGACGTACGCGTGCGGACCGTCGCCGAGCAGGAGCGCATCGACGCGCTGTTCGCCTCGCTGCAGCCGCACGACCCACGCGCGACGATCCGGGTCAGCGGCGGATGGAACCGCCCGGTGATGCAGGCCAACGACGCCATCGCCTCGGTGTACGCACTCGCGCGTGAGTCCGCGGCCCGGATCGGTGTCGACCTGCGCGAGGCGGCGGTCGGCGGCGCCAGCGACGGCAACTTCGCCGCGGCGATGGGGCTTCCGGTTCTGGACGGGCTCGGCGCGGTCGGCGCCGGCGCGCACGCGCGGCACGAGCACATCAGCATCGACGGGATGGTCGAACGCGCCGCCGTCGCGGCCGGTGTGATCGCGGCCTTCGGCGCAGGCTGAAACCGCTGAGCTCTTCGCGTCGAGATTGCGCGAATGGCTCATCTGGTAGGCCGTCTGGCTTCTCCCGCGACAGGTGGGTGAGCTTCACCCAGGTGGTTGAGCCATTCGCGCAATCTCGACGCAAGGGGTTGGGTCACAAGGGGTGAGTCAGACGGGGTGGGTCAGAAGACGGTGCGGATCGCGTCGACGACGTGTTCCCGCGCGTCGACGACCGGGATCAGTTGCCACTTGTCGAACACCGTGCACGGGTGCGACAGGCCGAGCTCGACCACGTCGCCCACCTGCAGCAGGTCCTCGTGGTCGCAGAACGCGTGGTGGTCGTTGAGCTCGACGATGCGCGCGCGTCCCTCGACCGGGGTCGCGGAACCCGCACGGCGCACGACGAGCGGGACGGGCAGATCGAGGTCGAAGGCGACGTCGCGCTTGCCGGCCCCCAGCAGGGCACGTCCCGGTTCCGGACACGACAGCACGCGCGCCAGGCAGCGCAGCGCGGGCCGCAGCGGGTCGGGGTCGGCCGACGAGCGAAGCGGCGAGCTGCGTTCGTAGGAGACGTGGTCGTGGGTGACGTAGCAGCCCGA
>DATMEB010000211.1:0-6865 GCA_035557095.1 Nocardioidaceae bacterium
GAGCCGGCCGTCGGCAAGAAGCGCTCCCAGATCGACGAGTACCTCGAGTTCTACCGCGGCCCCGGCGCGCAGCACCTGGCGCTCGCGACCGCGGACATCCTGGCGACCGTGGACGCCCTGCGCGCCCGCGGCGTCCAGTTCCTCGAGACTCCGGACTCCTACTACACCGACCCCGAGCTGAGGGCCCGCATCGGCGAGGTGCGGGTGCCGATCGAGGAGCTGCAGTCGCGCGGCATCCTCGTCGACCGCGACGAGGACGGCTACCTGCTGCAGATCTTCACCAAGCCGCTCGGTGACCGGCCGACGGTGTTCTTCGAGTTCATCGAGCGGCACGGCTCGCTCGGCTTCGGGATCGGCAACTTCAAGGCGCTGTTCGAGGCGATCGAGCGCGAGCAGGAGCTGCGCGGCAATCTCTAGAGCCGGCCCGGGTCGTCGAGTGGCGCGAACTGGCGGTCGTGCAGGTGCCGCACCCAGCCATATCGCGCCACTCGACGCATGGGGGAGACGGGGCGTGGGACGCTACCCGCGATGAGCAGCGAGCACGAACGGCCGCACGGCGTCGCGCGTCCGCCCGGCCACGACGCCGAGCACTGGGACGCCAGGTACGCCGAGAGCACGCGGCTGTGGTCGGCAGCCCCCAACGCAACGGTGGCAGAGCTGGTGACGCCGCTGCGGCCCGGGCGGGCCCTCGACGTCGGCACCGGCGAGGGCCGGCACGCGGTCTGGCTCGCGTCCCAGGGCTGGGACGTGACGGCGGTCGACTTCTCCGCGGTCGGGGTCGACAAGGGCCGCCGCGAGGCCGAGGTACGTCGCATCGAGGTCGACTGGGTGGTCGCCGACGCGCGGGAGTGGTCGCCGCCGGTGGGCACGGCGTACGACCTCGTGCTGGTCGCGTACCTGCACCTCGAGGGCGACGTGCTCTCGCGCACCCGCGGCTGGCTCGCACCCGGTGGCCGGCTGGTCGTCCTCGGGCACGCGCGGCGCAACCTCACCGACGGTGTCGGCGGTCCGCAGGACCCGAGGCTGCTGCACACCGAGGAGCAGCTGCGCGCCGCGGCCGAGGACCTGACGGTCGAACGGCTCGGTGAGGTCCTGCGCCCCACCCCCGACGGCGAGGCGATCGACATCGCGCTGGTCGCCCGGAGGGACTGACGGCGCTCCTGCACCCCGGCGGCAGGTGCTCCTGATCGCGAGTACCATGTGCGACGCCTGCGGGCGCACCACACGTCCGCCTTCCCGTTCTCAACAGCCTCGGGGGTTGTACATGCCCGTACGACGTCTGTCGTCGCGTGCCCGAGTCCTCGTCGGCACGCTCGCCCTCCTGCTCGCCGCGACCCTGGTGGGGTCGACGCCTGCGCTGGCCGAGAAGCCGTCCGACCCCGCGCGACCCGACGCCGCGCCGTCTCGCGACGGGGCGGCCCGGCCCGGGGAGGCGCTGCAGGCGCTGGCGCCGAGGCCGGGCTCGGCTGGTTCGGGTGACCGCTACTTCCCCCGCGCCGGCAACGGCGGCTACCGGGTCCGGCACTACGATGTCGACGTCGGCTTCAACCCCGGCACGGAGCGACTGCACGGCCGGACCGTGATCCTCGGCCGCGCGACGCAGGGCCTCTCCCGGTTCAACCTCGACCTGGTGCTGCCGGCCTCGAAGGTGCTGGTCAACGGCCGGCGGGCCGCCACCCGGCGTACCTCCCACGAGCTCATCGTCGATCCGCGCCTCCCCCTGCGGCGCGGGCAGAAGATGCGGGTCGTGGTGCGCTACGCCGGTGTCCCGAAGGACCACCGTGTCGGCGGCGTCCGGCCGTGGGTCACCACCAAGGACGGCGCCGTCGCGGTGGGCGAGCCGGAGATCGCGGCCTGGTGGTTCCCCAGCAACGACCACCCGTCGGACAAGGCGACCTTCGCGATCACGCTGCGTGTGCCCGAGGGCGTGGAGGCGATCAGCAACGGCCGGCTGCTCGGCCGCGCCGACCGCGGCGGCAAGACGGTGTGGCGCTGGCGCGAGAGCGACCCGATGGCCACCTACCTCGCGTTCGCCGCGATCGGCCAGTACGACATCGAGCGCGGCCGCACACCGAGCGGCCGGCGGTTCCTGTACGCCTACTCCCAGCAGCAGCGCGACCAGCACTGGGCCCGCGACTCGGTCGGCGAGACCGCGCGGATCACCTCCTGGCTCGAGGGCATCTGGGGGCGCTACCCCTACGACGAGGTCGGCGGGGTCGTGCTCGGCAAGTGGATCGGGTTCGCCCTGGAGAACCAGACCCGGCCGGTCTACGCCCGCTCGTTCTTCGAGTTCGGCCCGGACCGCTCGGTCGTCGCACACGAGATGGCGCACCAGTGGTTCGGCAACCGGGTCGCGGTCGAGCAGTGGCGTCACATCTGGCTCAACGAGGGCTTCGCGACCTACTCCGAGTGGCTGTACTCCAACCACGTCCGCGGCACCGCGGTCGGCACGATCTTCAAGCGTGCCTACCGGTCGTACGGGGCCGGCAACTCGTTCTGGAACGTCCCGATCGGCTCACCGGGCCCGAACCGGATCTTCTCGATGCCGATCTACGACCGCGGGGCGATGACCGCGCATGCGCTGCGCACGCGGATCGGCTCCGACGACTTCTTCACGCTGATGCGCCGCTGGGTGCACGGCGCCGACGGCAACGGCAGCACGGCGGAGTTCATGCAGCTCGCTGAGCAGGTCAGCGGGCGGCAGCTCGACGGCTTCTTCGACGCCTGGCTGTTCACCAAGTCGCGGCCGCGCCCGACCGTCGCGAACGGGTTCCCCCGCGGCTTCTGACCCACCCCTTCGCGTCGAGATTGCGCGAATGGCTCAAACCTTCGCGTCGAGATTGCGCGAATGCCCCCGCAGGCTTGCAGCAACAGGCCCTGCGAGCGGGGCATTCGCGCAATCTCGACGCCGAAGGGGTGGCACCGGCCCGCGGGTGTGGCGTGCGCGCAGTCTCGACGCCGAAGGGGTGGCACCGGCCGCGGGTGCGGCGTGCGCGCAGTCTCGACGCGCGCAATCTCAACGCCAACAGGATCAGCGGCGGGCCGGCTCGACCCGGCCGCGCACCTCGCCGAGGCCGATGCGCGTGCCCGCAGCGCCGGGCGCGGTCGCGCGCAGCACCACCTCGTCGCCGTCCTCGAGGAACGTGCGCTCCTCGGTGCCGGCCTTGAACGGCTCGCGCGCGCCCCAGGACAGCTCGACGAACGACCCCTGGGTGCCGGGCTCGGCCCCACTGACCGTGCCCGACGCGAACAGGTCGCCGGTCCGCAGCGAGGCACCGTTGGCCGTCATGTGCGCGAGCATCTGCGCGGGCGACCAGTACATCGCGGAGTACGGCGGACGGCTCACCACCGAGCCGTTCAGCTCCACCTCGATGTCGATGTCGAGCCCGGCGGGGCCGTCGACCGCGAGGTAGGGCAGCGGTTCGCGATCGTGCACCGGCAGTTCGACCCGTGCGTCCTCGAGCGCGGCAAGCGGCGTGACCCAGGCCGACACCGACGTGGCGAACGACTTGCCCAGGAACGGCCCGAGCGGGACGTACTCCCACGCCTGGATGTCGCGGGCGGACCAGTCGTTGACGAGCACGACGCCGAAGACGTGGTCGCGGAACGCGCCGGTGCCGACCGGCGTACCCGGGTCGGAGGGCCGGCCGACGACGAAGCCCACCTCGGCCTCGATGTCGAGCCGCTCCGACGGGCCGTGGACCGGAGCGTCCTCGCCCGGCGGCTTGCGCTGACCACGCGGGCGCGTGACCGCAGTGCCGGACGCGACGACGGTGCCCGCCCGGCCGTGGTAGCCGACCGGGAGATGGCGCCAGTTGGGCAGCAGCGGCTCGGAGTCGGGCCGCAGGATCTTGCCGAGGTTGCTGGCGTGCTCGAGCGAGCAGTAGAAGTCGACGTAGTCGGCGACGTCGAACGGGAGGTGCATCGTGACCTCGTCGAGCGGCGCCAGGAACGGCTCGACGGCGTGACGTCGACCGGCGTCGGTCAGCAGGTCGGTGAGCCACCTGCGCACGTTGTCCCAGGCGGATCTGCCCAGCGCCATGAACGGGTTGAGCGTCGGGTACTCGAACACGTGGCCGCCGTCGAGCATCTCCGAGGCCGCCAGCGGCGCCAGGTCGATGACGAAGTCGCCGATGCGTACGCCGATGCGCGGGTCGTCGTCACCTCGGCTGAAGGCGCCGTACGGCAGGTTGGTCACGTCGTGGTGCGAGCCGGCGGCGCCGTCCACCCAGGTGCTCACGTTGCCCGTCCCTCCTGCCACCTCGCGGTGCGCCCGTCGCTGTGCTGTCGGCTCCCTCGCAGCTCGCCCGTCGCTACGCTCCGCGCTCTCGCTTCGGTCGCGGGCTCTGCGCTCTCGCTCCGGTCGCTCATCCCTTGCTGATCAGACCGAGGTCGACCAGGTCGTCCACCGGCTCGAGCACGCTGCAGCTGCCCAGCGACGTGAACCACCGGCGGGTCGACCTCACAGCGGCCGTACCCAGGACACGGACCTGCTCACCCACGTCGGCCGGGTCACGCTGCTCCAGCAGCTTCTCCGCGTCGGCGCCGGACCCGCCGTCGAAGAGCGTCCGCGTCGCCAGCAGCACGTTGAGGAAGCCGTGGTGCTCGAACCCGGTCCGCTCGTCGATGTGCCTGACGGCGTGGTGGAGTCCGGCCGTGCACTTGAACGGCGTCTCGCGGTCGAGCGACGCGGCGATGACCACCGCCAGCTCCGCCGCGGTGGGGAACGCGTCGTGGTCGAGGCCGCCGGTGCGGAACTTCACCCGCAGCCCCGCCGCCGCGACCTCGTCCAGCGCCGCCGACCAGCCGGCGGGGATGCCCATGGGGGTGCCGGCGCCGTGCAGCCGCGGCATCTCGACGTACGCCGTGACGTCGTCTGGTACGTCTCGCAGCACGGTAGTCATGCGGGCGGCGTTGTGCGCCAGGTCGTCCTCGTCGCGCAGCGCGACCTCGAGCCCGGTGAGGCGGAGGCGATCGTCTCGCTCCACCCAAGTCAGCGCCGGACCGACTGCGCCGGCGCCGCCACTTATCGTCAGTGTGACCCCGAGTGGGACCGGCGGATCGTCGGCGTCCTCGAGTGCCGCCTGGAGCTCGGTGAGCCGCGTGTCGGAGCAGACGAAGCCGCCGACCAGGGCGGAGTACCAGGCGGCCCGGTGCGCGGCGTGCGCACCTACTGCGTCGGGCACGGGCGCGTTCTCGGGTGGGAACACCGCCGCGTCGTCGACGAGAGCGCCGAACGCGTCCAGGCCGGGGGAGGCAGTGGTTGACATGCCCCGGACTGTAACGCATTGTAGTTCTGAGCGAACACAAGCGTCCGTTATCCGCACACCGAACACACCGGAGGCGGCAGGTCATGACGCACTACCAGCGGCTGGGTGACGTACCCCCGAAGCGGCACACGCAGTTCCGCAAGGCCGACGGCGAGCTGCACTACGAGGAGCTGATGGGGGAGGAGGGCTTCTCGTCCGACTCCTCGCTGCTCTACCACCGCGGCGTCCCGTCCGCGATCGTCGACTCCCAGGTGTGGGAGCTGCCCGACCTGAGCACGCGGGCCAACCATCCGCTCAAGCCGCTGCATCTGCGGCTGCACCGGCTGTTCGAGGACGCCGGCGAAATGGCGTGGAAGTCCTTAGATGCTGTGACCGGGCGTCGGCTGGTGCTCGGCAACGCCGACGTGCGGATCTCCTACGCCGTCGCGGGGGAGGCCTCGCCGTACTACCGCAACGCGATCGGCGACGAGTGCGTCTACGTCGAGGGCGGCAACGCGACCGTCGAGACGGTGTTCGGCGCGCTGCAGGTGCGCACCGGCGACTACGTCGTGATCCCGCGCGCGACCACGCACCGGTGGATCCCCGAGAGCGGCAGCCCGCTGCGCGTGTACGCGGTCGAGGCCCACAGCCACATCACGCCCCCGAAGCGCTATCTGTCGCGGTTCGGCCAGTTCCTGGAGCACTCGCCCTACTGCGAGCGCGACCTGCACGGGCCGGCCGAGCCGCTGCTGTGCGAGGGCGAGGACGTCGAGGTGTTCATCAAGCACCGCGGCAGCGGAAGCCTTGCACAGCAGGGAATCGTCGGCAGCCGGATGACGTACGCGACCCATCCGTTCGACGTCGTCGGCTGGGACGGCTGCCTGTACCCGTACACGTTCAACGTCGAGGACTTCGAGCCGATCACCGGCCGCGTGCACCAGCCGCCGCCGGTACACCAGGTGTTCGAGGGCTACAACTTCGTGATCTGCAACTTCTGCCCCCGCCAGGTCGACTACCACCCGCTCGCGGTCCCGGTGCCGTACTACCACTCCAACGTCGACTCCGACGAGGTCATGTTCTACGTCGCCGGCGACTACGAGGCACGTAAGGGCTCCGGCATCAACGTGGGGTCGATCTCGCTGCACCCGGGCGGGTACGCGCACGGGCCGCAGCCGTCGGCGATCGAGGCGTCGCTGGGCGCGGAGCGGTTCGACGAGCTTGCCGTCATGGTCGACACGTTCCGTCCGCTCGAGATCGGCGAGGGCGGTGACGCCGTCGACGACGGGGTGTACGCGTGGACCTGGGCCGGTCGAGGTCCCGGCGAGGACTCCGGGCGGTACTCCATCGGCTGAGCCGCAGAGACGAACCGGCGCGTCACGCACAACCAGTGCGGTGACGCGCCGGCTCCTTCTTACGCGTCGCGTCGCTGTACCGCGACGGCCATCACGGCCAGGAACACGACCGCGTAGACCACCAGCAGCCCGATCGCCGAGGTGCCGGTCAGGGTCGTGAGCACCCCCGGCGTACCGGTGGCCGCATCGCCCCCGGGCCCGGTCGCGCCGAGCGCCCCGGCCAGCGACCCCGCCGCGGTACCGGGCAGCACGTTGGTCAGCGTC
>DATMEB010000212.1:0-32026 GCA_035557095.1 Nocardioidaceae bacterium
CGAGGATCCAGGGAGCTTGCCCGCCCGCTCGCCGCACTGCGAGGGTTGTCGCGTGCGTGTGACGATCGTCGGAAGCGGGGACGCATTCGGCTCAGGCGGGCGGTACCAGACCTGCATCGCCCTTGCCGACGAGGCCCAGGCGCCGCCCACGGTCCTGCTCGACTGCGGCGCCACCTCGTTGACCGCCCTGCGTCAGCAGCAGATCGACCCGAATCCCATCCGAACCGTAGTGGTCAGCCACCTGCACGGTGACCACTACGGCGGACTGCCGTTCCTGATCCTGGATGGGCAGTTCCGCCGCCGCACCGAAGACCTGACGGTGATCGGCCCGCCCGGCACACGCGGCCGACTCGAGTCTGCGATGGAGACCCTGTATCCCGGTTCCAGCCAGGTAGAGCGCCGGTTCGAGGTCCATGTGGTCGAGCATGTCCACGGACAACCGCGAGCAGTCGGCGACCTACGATGCACAGCCTTCGAAGTCAGGCACGCCTCCGGCGCTCCCGCGTATGCGTTGCGTGTGGACGGCCCCACGGCATCGATGGCCTACTCAGGTGACACGGAGTGGACCGACGCCCTGCTCGAGGCAGCCGACGATGTCGGGTTGTTCCTCTGCGAGGGGTACAGCCCGGCGCCGGTGCGATGGCACCTCGACCTGGAGACCCTCGCCAGCCATCGTCACAGACTGACCTGCCGCCGGCTGGTACTGACCCACCTGTCTCCTACCGCCCTCGCCAGCGATCTCAGTGGCTGGGAGGTCGCCCGCGACGGGCTAAGCATCGACCTCTGACGTCCGCTCCTCGGCGGCCTCATCGGCCGATGCACAGTAGTGAAACGCGTCGCTGACGCCGCTGATCTGCAAGACACGGCGCACCATGCCTGCGACACCGACCAGCACCACGGGTCCCTGTTGTCGACCCCGCATTCGAGCATCCAGCAGGACGCCGAGACCGGAGGAGTCGAGGAACGTGACCTCGGTCAGGTCGATGACGAGGCGCCTCGCGGAGTCCGCGGCGGCATCAATGGCCTTCCGCAGCGCGGGGCAGGTCCAGATGTCGATCTCGCCGGTGGCGACGACGACCGAACAGCCTGCCAGCTCGTGCACGGGGAACGAGATGTCGGGCGCGGAGTCGAACGCCACGTCGACAGCAACTGAGGCCAGGCGGCGAGCCACCATGGCAAATCACCTCTCGGCTACGAGGTCTGGGTAACCGGAACGGCTGTCACGTCCGCGAACCCGAGATCGCCGACGCGACATCGCCTACTGGCTACAGTCTACAATTGGTTTCGCGATCCGTGAGGCAAAATCTTGTCGGCCCGCCCTACGGTCGCGGCAGTCGCAGCAGGTCGGCAACGACGCTCCCGTCATCGCCCAGCCGCTCGCGGGAGGGACTGTCGTACACCACCAGCACCCGGTCCCGGCCGTCAGCCTCGGCGGCGACGACGTCGACGCCCTCGGCATGGTCGTCACCTTGTCCGTACGGGAGGTCAGCGATGTGCACCAGATCGTCGCCACGCACCACCGTTGGTGCCTCGACAACGCATCCACCGCGCCAGCGGTAGAGCCGGACGGGGCCGTCGAGATCCATCGTCGGGCCGGCCAGCACCAGCAGGTCGTCGCCATGCGGACACAGGTCGCGGACGCCGAGCCCGCCGAGGTCGAGCAGGTGCTTCACGTACTGCCGGCCGTCGTCCATCTCGCGCAGTCGCAGACGTCCGGGCTCGTTCGCGTCGACGTACGGCGACAGCTCCAGCAGCACCGCCCAGCCGCGCAGAACGGGACCGCGCATCCCGACGTACACCCGCTCCCGCGAGACCGCGATCCCTTCGATGTCGAGCCCGTTGTCCTTGCTTGGAACGTGAACGAACGGGCCGAGGTGCTCGTCGTCGGCGAGCAGGTCGCGCAACGACTCGCCCTTCGGACCGCCGAGAACGGCCGCGGTGAGTCGCTCGGTCCCCACCCCGCTCTCCCGCACGGGCACGGGCAGCCCCTCGGCGTCGGGCTCCACCGGGATCCGCACCAGCATCTGCCGGTTGTCCTCGCCGAGTACGGTCGCGAGTCGCGCGAAGGCCTTCGCGCCGTCGTGTTTGCGCTTGATCCTCTTCCGCTTGAGGCTGTGCGACCCCACGGCCCAAAGGAACCGGCCCGAGCGGGCGAGCCCCTCGATGTCGGCCTCCTCGTCCGCGCCGCCGGGGAGATCGACCAGGTCGGCGAGGTGGAACGTCGTCTGCTGGTCGTACTCCGTCCCGTCGTCGGACCCGACGAGCCGCTCAACGGTCGCCGTCTCGTCGCCGGCCACCCACAGGCAGTGTCCGTCCAGCCGTACGGCAGAAAGGTTCACGTGCGTGTCTTGCTCGCGCGAACCCCGATGGAAGCGGAGCCGCACCGTCCCGGCGACCTCGGCGCTCCCCGCTGCGGTGTCTTTGCCTGTCACCGCGGCAACGCTACCGGCAGGTCAGGGCGCGCCGGCCGAGCGGCACATCACGGACCCCGTCGCTGCCGGGTCAGGCCGACTCGGCTGCGGTTGGGGAGACCCAGATCGGGGACGACCACGCCATCTCGCCATCGACCTGGAAGACGCGGACGTAGTAGAAGGCTGCCGCCCGGCTGTCGTCGGCCCAGGTGAGGTCGAGGGTCGCGGTGCCCATCGAGGACAGCCCTCCGACTCCGTTCTGCACGTAGAACCTGCCCCTCCGGCCCGGCAGCTCGCGACGACGAGCACGACTGAGCTCGCCCAGACAGAGCTCCTCGCATCGACCGCCGGCCGTGATCGTGACGGTGGCGTGCGCGGGGCCGGCGACCGTGAGCTCGATGCCGCCGCGCTGCGAGCCGTACGGCTCACCGAAGCTGCGCGCGCAATGTCTCCACGCGACTCGGTGCGGCTGTGCGTCGACGATCTCGGGCGACCAGAACGGTGTCTGCACCACGTGACCGCCGCGAACCGTCAGCTCGCCGTCCCAGACGGTGGTCTCGTCGCTCTCACCCCACTCGAGTCTCAGGGGAACGGCGATCCAGCCCTCCGGTAGCCCGAGGTCCGGGACGCTGGCGAACACCACCTCGCCGTCGCGAACGATGTCGAGGCGAGCGAGGTCGGTGTAACCCTCGGCGTGGATGCTGAGCTCACGGGTGTCCGTGGTGACCTCCTCACCGAGGAACGCGTCTCCCATGCGGACATCGAGAACGACCCCGCGGGTCGTCGCCGCGAACGTGCGTCGACTGTGCAGGGCCTCGAAGACGCTGTCCCGGGTCAGCCGCTCCGCGAACGCACCTACATAGCTGGCGCCGTGGCCGTGGTCGGAGGACCCGATCAGGCCGAACTTGTGGCCCCGCAACAGCCCGTCGACGACGAACGTGCCCTCCGCCGTCGCGTCGGCGTACTGGCGAAAGGCCCCTGGTGCCTCGTAGTTGCCGCGGCACGCCTGGAAGATCTCCACGAGCCGGCTGAACCGTGGGTCGTGGTAGTCCCAGTCGTTGTGGACCATGGCCGCACCCGGATGGTGCGGGATCGTGATCGCGGGGTAGTCGGGATGCTCCGCCAGGCTTCTCCAGAGGCCGGGCGGGTCGGTCGATCCCTCGGCGAACGCCGAGAAGATGGGCGCACCCCGCTCGACGTCGCCGTAGATGACGTTCTGGTGGCCGGTGTCCGGCGACGTCCACTCGAAGCCGTACAGCGGAACGAACCGGCCGGGTACGTGGAAGAGGTCGGCGATCTTCTGGATCGTCCACCACTGGTAGTCGCTGGAGTTCTCCGCATGGTCGGTCACGGCCCAGAAGTCGTACTCGCACACGTCCCATGCGTAGCGGTAGAAGTCCTCGAGCGACGGCTCGTCGCCGGCGGTGCACCGGCTGACCAGGGAGTGCCGGTGGAGATCGCCCCAGTAGAGCGAGTACTCACGACCGTCATCCAGGTGCGCGCGGTATCGCTCCGGTTCCCGGCGGTCACCTGCCCATCGCCGCGCCTCGGTGCGACCGTCGGCGTGGACCGTCGGCGCCGGGGCGGCCGCGTCGGGCAGACCCGCCGCCGGACCGGTCGATGCCACCTCGCCCAGGACGACTGTGCCCGCGCCGTGGATCCCGTGCCAGATGACCGATCCCTGGTGCTCCATGAGATAGGGACACTCGCGACCGCCGAAGCCCTCCGTCCACTGCAGCGCGCGCTCGAGTCGCGCATCGCTCTGGGCGGCGACCACCACGCGCTCGTGCTGGCCGGCGACACTGGGCTCCTCCAGCGTTCCGTCTGTTCCTCTGAACGTTGTGGGAGGCCCCCAGCCCTCGGGCCCGAGGACCTGGGCCGCGACCTCCCAGTAGTAGGTCATCAGCGGCAGCTGACGATGCACCCGGAAGGCGACCGCGAGCCCGCCACCCTTTGTCGGGGCGAGCTTGGGCAGACCTGACGGCACCACACTGAGGCCGGTCGCAAGCGAACCGGGCGGCTCGTGCACACCGTCCTCGCAGACGTGCACGACCCTGATGGACGCGGTCACCTCGGGCAGCAGCTCAGCCGGCACACTGTCGCCAGCAGCACGCGTCCCCGCCACCCGGCTCGGGTCCGAGCCGACCTGGGCGGCCGGACGTAGCTGCGTCGGACCGCTTCCGCCGTGTCCGGAGACGGTGATCACATCGAACGCGCACCACAGCCGCTGGTCATCGGTGACCGCGAGGCTTGGATGCAGGGCGTACTCGCTGCCGGACGTGATCTGACGCGGCGCGCCGAGCCTGCCGTCCGCGTCACGCAGTCGAATCACCACACGATAGGAACCGTCGCGGTACTCGGACCACGCGTAGGCGCTTCCTCCGTCAGCAAAGGCAGCAACGGCGGGGTCCCACACGTTCGCCTCGACCCCCTCGCTGACCAGGTCGGTCGAGCCCCATTCACCGTTGTGCCAGACACGCGAGTAGATGCCGAACCGTCCGCCGTTGCGTGCCTGCCAGCACAGCTCGACGCGACCGTCCGCATGCGCGGTCGCCTCCTGGTTGAAGGACGGGTGCTCGGATGTGGTGATCCGTCGAGGCCGACTCCAGGTGCCGTCCCGGCTGTACGTCGCCCACACCTCGACGCAGCCGTGTGTGCGTGCACCGAAGAAGACCCACGCCGTGCCATCGGCAGCGAACAGCGCGGTCGGGCGGAAGATGTCGCCGACTCCGACGGAAAGGCGGGCCGGACTCGGGTGGATGGCGGTGCCATCCGGCTTGAGCGTCGTCGACTGCAGGATGTCGCCCTGACCCGGCACCCACTCCACCCAGCAGCAGAGAACCGACCCGTCAACCGCAGCCGCCACACTCGGCCGAGATGCTCGCCGGCTCCCGGACAGGGGAGTCACGTGAGCACGTGTGTGACCCGCGAGCCTCACCGACCGGTCGAGGGTCTCCTGCGCGCCGGCCAGTGCCTCGGCCAGGCGTCCCTGGCCCTCGTCCACCCACATGTAGCGCAGCGGGTCGGGATCCAGCACGTGCAGGGTGGGACCCACGTCCACCCCGGAGTCGATCGCGGCGGCCAGCCGTGCGTTGAACGCCAGCACTCGGTCGAGGTCCGCCCGCTGCGTAGCGGTGTAGTCGCCTCGGTGATGGTCGATGCCGCCGCAGAAGTGCGCATGCTGGCCGTGATGCCCCGACAATGACCGCCTCCGTCGCTCCGGTTTTCCATAGGGAACGCACATGGGTCGGCTCAACTGAGTCGGTGACCGTGCGTGATACATCGACCATGCCCCTTGGGGATGGCCGACGTCCAGTCATGGACGGCCGTGGAGCTAGATCGAATGACTAGACGACCTATAGATGTCATCTATCGCGGGTCGGCATCACGTCCTGACCCAGCTCCTGCACGACGTTGAGGAAATGGTCGGTGAGAGGGTTGAGCTTCCCCCGCCTCCAGATGATGTGCACGGCAGCGCGGCTGGGTGGGTCGAGCCTGAGCACACGCGCCCCCTTGGCGGCCGCCTCCAAGGCCATGCCCTCGGGGAGCAGCGCGACGCCCGCTCCGGCGAGCACCAGAGGCACGACGGTCGCCAGATGCGCGGTCTCGACCGCGACCTCGGCGGGCAGTCCGGCGAGCTCGAGCTGCCTGTCCACCATGGAACGCATCTCGGTTCCGACCCGTGTGCCGATGAGCCCGGCCGGCACGAGATCGCCGATCGAGGCCGTCACCCTCTGGGTCAGCATGCGAGGTGGGAGCACAGCCACCAGCTCGTGGTCCACCAGCCACCTGCTGGCCAACGTGCCGCCTGGCGGACTTCCCTCCAGCAGCCCGAAGTCCATGTCTCCCGACCTCACCCGCTCGACCACGTCGGAGCGGCGCACCGGATCCGCCACCGTGAACTGCACCGCGGGATAGAGCTGGCGGAACTCACCGATGGCCCGAACGAGCGTCTCCACGACCCACAACGTGTGCGAGATGACCGAGACCCTCCCAAAGCCCGCATCCGTTGCTCCGCGGACGGCACCCTGGGCCAGCACGAACGAACGCAGGGTGCGTCTCGCGGGCTCCACCAGCGCCTCGCCGGCAGCGGTCAGCTTGACTCCACGTCCAAGCCGCTCGAACAGGTCGCAGCCGAGTTGGCGTTCGAGAGCCGCGATCGCGTACGAGAGCGACGGCTGGGCGATGTTCAGCATCCTGGCCGCGCTGGTGAAGCTCCCCGACTCGGCCACTGCCAGGAAGTACTCGAGCTGGCGCCGGTCCATGCGTTGACCCTAGCCCTGGCCGACTCGGCTACGGCCGAGATGAAGTGCCCGCATCGCCTCTGCGGTGCCGCGTCACGCCACCCGGTTCCTGCACGTCGGCGCGACGCCACAGTCGTCCTGCGCCGCGCCGAAAACCTGCTTTGTGTCCGCAGGTGCAGGCGCACCGTGTTAAATACACCTAAGTCACTTGACTTAGGGGAGGAAGCTCATGCAAGCATCTCGGGGACTGTCCCGCCGTACCCTTCTCCGGACCACCGCGGTCGCTGCCGCCGGCGCGGCAATCGGCGTAGGCCACGCGAAGTCGGCGTCCGCCGCACCTCCAGGAGGCCGGCCGAACGTCGTTCTGATCCTGGCCGACGACATGGGGTTCTCCGACATCAGCCGCTTCGGCTCGGAGATCCCGACGCCCAACCTCGACCGGATAGCCGAGGAGGGAGCGACGTTCACGCAGTTCTACAACAACGGGCGCTGCTGCCCGACCCGGGCGTCGGCCCTGACCGGCCTGTACCCCACTCAGACGGGCGTCGGGTACATGGCCGAGGACCTGGGACACCCTGAGTACCAGGGCCGCCTCAACGACAGCTGCGTCACGATCGCCGAGGTCCTCAAGGACGCCGGGTACCGGACCTCGATGAGCGGCAAGTGGCACGTCGGCAACTGGCAGAACGGCGTCATACCGGCGAACCGCGGGTTCGACCGGTCCTACGGGCCCACCGGGGGAAAGTCGTCGTTCTTCCGTCCGCAGCTCTTCCGGGACGCGAGCCCGATCGGCCGCCCCACCGAGCCCGACTACTACCTCACCGATGCAGTGGCCGACGATGCCGTCGACGCGATCCTCGAGTTCTCCGGCGGTGACGAGCCGTTCTTCAGCTACGTCGCCTTCACCAGCCCGCACTGGCCGCTGCAGGCCCCGGAGGCCGACGTCGAACGGTTCCGTGGCCGCTACCTGAACGGCTGGGACGCCCTGCGCCGGGCGCGCTTCGACCGGCAGCAGGAGATCGGTCTGCTCTCGTCGGTCAGCGAGCTTCCCCCGCGCGACCCGGATGCCACCGTGTGGGACGACGACCCGAACCACAGCTGGCAGGACCGACGGATGGCGGTCTACGCCGCGCAGATCCACCGCATGGACGTCGGCGTCGGCCGCATCCTCGATGCCCTCGAGTTCACCGGGGCGCGTGACAACACGCTGGTGCTGTTCCTCTCCGACAACGGCGGCTGCGCGGAGGTGCTCGGCAAGAAGGCCGGTGCGGGAACTGTCAGCGTCGACGGTTCCCCGGTCCGCTCCGGGAACACCCCGACCATCTGGCCCGGGCCGAGCAACACCTACGCAAGCTACGGCCTGGAGTGGGCGCACGCGTCGAACACACCGTTCACACGCTACAAGCACTACACCGACGAGGGTGGTCTATCGACCCCGCTGCTGGCGTGCTGGCCGGCGCGCGTCACTGCGGGCCAGGTGGTCGACAGGCCCCTGCACCTGATCGACCTCGCCCCCACCATCCTCGACGCCTCCGGCGCGGCCTACCCCGCAGTGCGCGCGGGCAGAGCCGTGCCTCCGCTGGAGGGTCGCAGCTTCCAGCGGGTCGCCGAGGGAACCGACCCGGGGGAGTGGACCAGCGGCCGGCCGGTCTTCTGGGAGCACGAGGGCAACCGGGCCGTCCGCAACGGCAGGTTCAAGATCGTCGCCCGGTACGAGGAGCCGTGGCGGCTCTACGACCTGTCCCTCGACCGCGCCGAGACGGGCAACCTGGCCGATCTGCGGCCGGACATCGTCGCGGAGCTCGACGCCGAGTGGCGGGCGTGGGCGACCCGGGTCAAGGTCCGGCAGTGGCATCCGGGGACCCAGTACGCATGAGCGCCTGCTGCGGTCCCGCCCGCCCGGCGTCGGTCGCCGCGACCGTGACCGTGACCGTCGCGCCGGCTCCCGAGCGCGTGCGACTGCGCCTGCGACGCGCGCTGGTCGACCTGCCCGCGAGCACCTACCTCGCCGGCAGTGAAGGACCGGACGCCCGGCCAGAGGATGGCGAGGGACCGGTCCGGCCCGTCTCGGTGGGTGCGTTCGCGCTGGGCGCCACGACCGTCACCAACCGCCAGTTCGCCGCGTTCGTTCGCGCGACCGGCCATGTCACGACCGCGAAGACCGAGGGCTGGTCGTTCGTCCCGGTACCGCTGCTCGCCGGCGACCAGCGTCAGCGGGTCGTCGGCGTCGTCCCGGAGACCCCGTGGTGGGGGCGCCTCGACGGCACGACCTGGTGCTCGCCGTGGGGCCCGGGCAGCGACCTGCACGGCCTCGACGACCACCCGGTGGTCCACGTCAGCGCGTACGACGCCGAGGCCTACTGCGACTGGGCCGGCCTGCGCCTTCCGAACGAGGCCGAGTGGGAGCTCGGCGCACGGGGCGGGCTGGAGCAGGCGCGGTACCCATGGGGCGACGAGCTGACGCCTCGTCGCCGCCACCGGTGCAACATCTGGCAAGGCCGGTTCCCGCACGTCAACACCGGCGACGACGGCTGGCTGGCCACGGCGCCGGTGAAGGCATTCCCGCCCAACGGGCTCGGCTTCTTCCAGATGGCGGGCAACGTCTGGGAGTGGTGCACCGACAGCTGGTCGGCCGGCGTAGGTCCCAGCGACCCGGGCCTCCGGGTCGTCCGCGGCGGTTCGTTCATGTGCCACGACAGCTTCTGCAACCGCTACCGGGTGTCCGCGCGCACCGCCAACACTCCCGACTCGACCTCGTCGCACACGGGCTTTCGGGTCGCGAGCGGCCGTGTCGGCCGCAGCGCCACAGCGCTGGCTCAACGGGCCTAGACCGATGTGTGGTCGGGCTGGTGTTCGTCGTCCGGGGATGCGGGGGGCGCGGATCGGATGACGAAGTCCTTCTGGCGGATGAGGGCGAGACTCAGTACGCCGGCCACGAACGCGGTCACGGCCGCGATCACGACGATGTGATTGAGGGCATCGACCACCGTGGAGGTGCCGACCCGGTCGACGAGGTCGAAGGCCCGCTGCCCCACACCGGGGCCTCCGGCCGCGGTGGCCGCTTTCTGCGCGGCCTCGGCCGCGGCCTGCACCTGGCCGCCGGACAGCGCCGCGGTGAGCCCGTCGACCGCACCCGGTGGCACGTTGCTGGCCAGCGCGGGGCGCGCGGCATCACCCACCTGGTGGCTGAAGATGGAGCCCAGCGCAGCGATACCGGTGGCGATCCCGACCTGCCGGAGGGTGGAGTTGGCGCCGCTGGCCATGCCGGAGCGCTCGACCTTCACCACACCGACGGCGGTCGAGGCCAGCGGCGGGTTGATCAGCCCGATCCCCACTCCACAGACAATGAGACCCGGGATCAGATGTGTCCAGGACGAGTCAGTCTCGATGCCGAGCATCAGCAGCAGCCCCACGCCCAGCACGAGAAAGCCGGGACCGATCAGCCACTTGACCGGCACCCGCTCGGTCAGTCGTCCTGCGAGCGCGGCGGCGAAGAAGGACGCGACGGACAGGTACAGGAACCGAACGCCGGTGTCGACCGCCGAGTAGCCCAGGACGTTCTGGACGTAGATGACGAGGAAGGTCAGCAGCGAGAAGATCGACGCGGAGACGCCGAAGGCCGCGATAAGCCCGCCGGTGAAGGTCGGCTTGCGTAGCAGCGCGAGGTCGAACATCGGCTGCTTCTGGACAGCCTGGCTGATCAGGAAGATCACCAGCAGCACGGCGGACGCGACGAGCAGGAAGACCACCTTCTGCTCGCCCCAGCTCTGCTGCCCAGCCTCGATCAGCCCATAGACCAGCGCACCGAGTGCCAGCGAGAAGGTCACGAAGCCGAACCAGTCCGGGCGGCCGGCGCGCGGGTCGTGCGACTCCTGGACCTTGGCCAGCGCGACGGCGATGGCCACCATGCAGATGGGGACGTTGACGAAGAAGATCCACCGCCACGACAGCCCGCTGGTGAGCACGCCCCCGAGGACCGGCCCGATCGCGACCGCGACGCCGGTGGTGGCCCCGAAGACACCGAACGCCGTACCGCGGTCCTTGCCGTGGAACGCGTTGGCCAGCAGGGCGAGTGCAGTCGCGAACATCGCCGCGCCGCCGATGCCCTGGAAGGCACGGGAGACGGTGAGCAGCAGGACGTCCTGCGAGGCACCGCAGGCGACCGATCCGATCGTGAAGATCACGACGCCGATCGTGAACATCCGGCGGCGGCCGTAGAGATCGGCCAGCGAGCCGGCAGTGAGCAGGAGGGCGGCCAGGCTGAGCGCGTAGGCGTCGATCACCCACTGCAGGTCAGACAGCGACGCGTCCAGCTCTGTCTGGATGTCCGGGAGGGCGACGTTCACGATCGTGATGTCGAGCAGCAGCATGAAGACGCCCGTGCAGACGGCGACAAGGGTCCACCACTTCGGGTCGCGGGTCCGGACTGCGGCCTGAGCCATTGCGGGCCTCCCTTGCCAGAAACCATCAACTACTGAACGATTACCCTGGGTACGATGTTCATCCCGCTGGAGAGATATCGTCAAGAGGTTAACGATTATTTGGAGGATGAACTTTGCGTGACGTCGTCGACAGCCGCGCGTTGCTTCCGGCGCTGGCCGCCCTGCCCGGCCACCTGTTCTGGCGAGCCCAGGCGCGGGTCGCGGCCGCGCTGGACGACGTGCTCCCCGCCGGTGTCGACATCCATGAGTACGCCGCGCTGTTGGCATTGGCCGGCGGAGTCACCCGCTCGCAGAAGTCGCTGGCCGAAACCATCAGCGTCAGCCGCACCACGATGGTCAAGGTCGCCGCACACCTGTCCGCGCAGGGGCTCGTGGAGCGCGTCCGCAACCCGGACGACCGCCGCTCCTACGCGCTCACACGAACACCGGACGGGGCGGCAGCCGCCCGGTCGTGGAAGCGCCACGCTGACGAGCTCGAGCGCTCGATCACTGCGAGCTTCACCACCCCTGAGCGTGCGGAGATGCACCGCCTGCTGGCGCGCGTCGCGGAGGTCGACCTCGCGCCCGACGTTCCCGTCCCGCTGCAGGAGAGCACCGGGTTCCTCATCTCGCGCATCCACGCGCGCCTGCACCGGGAGTTCGTCGTTGCCCTCGCCCCGCTCGACCTCATGCCCGCGCACTTCGGTGCGCTGATCGCCCTGCAGTCGCTCGGGCCGGTCTCGCAGGTTCAGCTCTCCCGCAGCCTCGGGGTCAGCGGCGCCCACGTGGTGCAGGTCGTCGACGACCTCGAGGCCCGCGGCCTCCTCGAACGTCGTCGCCGGTCGTCCGACCGCAGAAGCCAGGTCCTGCACCTGCACGACGGGGTCGACGACGTGCTCGCCCAGGGCAGTGAGCTGGCGCAGAAGGTGGCCGAACAGCGCCTCGGGGTCTTGCCGCTCCGTCAGCAAAGGCGACTCCTCGCTCTGCTGCGCCGGTTCGTGACCGCCCCAGTGGCCGCGCAGTGACCCCAGCGACCGCCCAGTGACCGACCGGTGGCGGCCGGCCTTGTGCTGGCGGGGCCGTCGACGTAACGTCCCATTAGTCAGATTTGAGAATTTTATGGTAATTGGGGGTTGGGGGAGCTTTGGTGCGGACACTGTTCAAGAACCGTGTGGCCGCCGTCGCGGTCGGCGCGGCCGTCGTCGTAGGCCTCGGATCGACCGGGGCATGGGCTGCGGCCAACATCGGATCGGACGACATCAAGGTCGGTGGGGTAGCCAGCAAGAACATCCGCGACGGGGGCGTACACAAAGGCGACGTGCACCGGTCGGCCGTGGGCTCGCACGAGGTCATGGACGAGAGCCTCGGCCTGGTCGACATGCGCCCGTCGGCGAGGGACAGCCTCAGGGGGCCGCGCGGCCCGCGGGGCCCAGCCGGTGAGGAGGGCCCGCGGGGGCCACGAGGCCCGCGGGGCCCCGAAGGTGACGACGGCAAGGATGGCAAGGACGGCAAGGACGCCGTGGACCTGTCCCTGCCGGCACAGCAGGTGGTCGTGAACAGCGAGGGTGGCTGGACCGGTGACCTGCGCATCCTGCGCGACAGCGCCGGCACCGTGCACTTCGTGACCACCGGGGTCTTCTGCATCGCGGACCCGTGCTCCAACTCGGTGGCCGCGATTCCCGCGGAGTTCATGCCCGCGACCCCGTCGACCCTGGTGTGGTCCGTGCCGACCGCCCTCGGTGGTGAGTGGGAGTTCGGCGCGTTCATCGTGTTCGAGGGCTCGTTGTACTGGGGCTCGGACATTCCGCTGACGGCCGGCAACCACGTGAACTTCACCGACGTGTCCTACACGACACTCAACGCCGACTCGGGCGCACCTCCCGGCTGACCCACCACACGCACGAGCGTGGCAATCGAGTAGTCGCTGGCCCGGATCTGCGAAGGTCCGGGCCACCGGCGTTTCAGCTCTGCCGGTCTGTCAGGGCCTCTGTCAGCATCGCCATCAGCGCCTCGAGCTGGACATCGGTGGAGGAGGCGACCTCCTCGTCGGAGCCGTCGAGAGCGCGCGCAGCCAGGCCTGCCTTGGCGTCGATGAGCTCGGCGATCTTGGCGTCGATGGTCTGGGCCGCGATGATCCGCCAGGCGGTGACGGGCTCGGTCTGCCCGATCCGGTGGACGCGGTCGATTGCCTGGGTCTGCTCGGCATTGGTCCATGAGAGCTCGGCGAGTACGACGTTGCTCGCAACCTGCAGATTCAGGCCGACGCCGGCGGCGGTCAGGGAGCAGATCACGACCGCCACCTCGGGCTCGTTGACGAAGGCGTCGATGTTGCGCTGACGCACAGCGGGCGTCTGGTCGCCACGCACCGAGGCGTAGCGGATGCCTCGGGACTCCAGCTGTTCGGAGGCCGAGTCCATCACGTCGATGTGCTTGGCGAAGAACACCACCTTGCCGGCGTTGCGGGCCAACTGGGCGGCGTAGTCGGTGGCCATGGATGCCTTGGCGCGACCGATCCGGCGGACCATGGCAAAGACGTTCTCGCCCGAGGAGGACTCCGCCTCGTTCGAGAGCTCCCAGCCCGCGACCCGGCGTACGAGATCGTGGTCGATGCCCTCTACCGTCTCGCCGGAACGCTCCTCTCGCGCGGCCACGGCGGAGTCGTACCGCTGGACCAGCCGCAGCGCGAGGTCCCGCTCGGCCTCGCGGATGGAGCGGATGGCGGCGGACTCGAGCTCGACAGGCAGGTCGGCGATCCGCCGGGCTGGAATCTCGCTGGCCACGTCGACCTTGCGCCGCCGTACGACGCCGAGGTCGATGACGGACTGGCGCGCCGCCGGGTAGAAGCCGCGATCGAGGGGCGTGAGGCCGGTCTCCTCCAGCGCCGTCATCAGCTGCGTTCCGGGCTTCCGCTCCTCGATCCAGCCGAGGAACTGCCAGATCGGTCGGAAGTCGTCGATGTCGTTGATCAGCGGGGTACCGGTGAGCGCCATCATCAGCGGCCGCGCGACCCGCTGCCGGATCTGGGCGGCGATCTCGAGGACGTGCTGGGAGCGCTGGGACTTCTTGTTCTTGATGAAGTGGGCCTCGTCGACGATCATGCCGCGGAAGCCGTGGGTGGCGATCCAGCCGACATGGCGGTCCAGCACCTCGTAGTTGACGACGACGATGTCGGCGAAGCCGTCGATCGTCTCGCCGCTGCCGTGGATCACGGTGACGCTGCGCGAGGGCGTCCAGCGGGCGGCCTCACGGGCCCAGTTCATCTTGACCACGTTGGGCACCACGCACAGCAGCGGGTACGCGCCCGCGGCCTCCGCGGCCAACAACGCCTCGGCGGTCTTGCCCAGGCCCGGCTCGTCTGCCAGCAAGAACGTGCGGTGTCCACGGGCCGCCGCGGCGAGCAGCCGAGCCTGGTGGGGCATCAGCTCGAGGCCGGCCGGCAGCCGCACCGACGTGCTCGGTTCGGGCAGCTCCATGCACGACGGCGCGCCGGGTCTGGCGTTCTCGAACGAGCTCAACAACGGCTCGATCAGCGCCCAGCCGCCGAGCTGCCGCTCCTGATGCCGGCGCTGCTCGACGGCGTTGAAGTCGGGCGCGAGGAACGGGTTGGCCAGCTGCGCCGCCACCACCGACCGCGGAACCGCCGGCTGCTCGCGGCGAAGGGTGGCCGCTCCCGGTCGGGGCCGCTCGACCTCCGGGTCGGGCTCCAGCCCGCCCGCGACCTGCATCTCACGCTTCAACCTGCGAGCCGAGTCGCTGACCTCGGCGTCCTCGCCGAGCAGTGTGAACATCGACGGCTCGCGGGCCGCGGTCTGCGCCAGGATCGTCGCGATCCCGTCCAGCCGTTTCAGCTGCGCGTCGCGCTGCCCTTCGTTCATATCCGGGTCGGCCTTCACCCGCGCGCGCTCGTCCCGAGCCAGCAGCGCGATGGCCTGGAACCGCGCAGGCTGGACCTGCCCACGCTGCACGCTGGTCTCGACCTCGCGCACCGCCTTGGCAAGCACGGGCAGAATCCCGTCGTTGTCACGTGGGCGAGGGTGCCCACGCTTGGTCGTCCCGGTCCGCCCGGAACGACGCTGGCGCTGTGTCAACCAGATCTCCTTCGGTATCTCAAGCGTCGACCGGCTCGAGCCCCGGCGGGACAGTGACCCCGCGAGACCCCCGCCGTCGATCGGCGCGCCACACGCCTGACCTGGCGCCCCCACGCACACCGAACCGCCGCGCAGTTCTCAGCGCCGACGCACCCACGTGTCGCAGCAATCCGGAGAACCGGAGACTGCCGGGGTGGGAAGAGATCTTCCGAGAAGCACACACCCGGCGCGTCAGCGCTGCCTCCATCATAGCCGGAGTCGCGGACCGGTCCACTGTTCTGGGCGTACTTGCCTCATGGAGGGTGCCAGGCCCAGGGGCCGGCGAGAGGGTCAGCGCGCTAGATCCGGTCCTCAGCGGCCGGCATCGACCACACAGAAGAGGTTGCCTTCGGGGTCCGCGAGCACCACGAAGTCGGCATCATCCGGGTACTCCCACTCGACGCGGCTGGCGCCGAGCGAGATCAGGCGTTCGACCTCGGCCATCTGCTCGTCCCCGTCGGCTGCCCACAGATCCAGGTGGATCCTGTCGGTCTCATCCAGGTGCAGGCGCAGCCCGTCCTCCTCCGACCGAAGAAATGCAGGGTTCGCGGGATCGGACACGTAGCCCAGTGCGCCTCTCCAGAACGAGGCAGCCCTGTCGAGGTCTGACACCGTCATGACAACTGACCCGATTCTCAACATTCGAGCAGGATCGCATGCTTCCCGGGCGGCCCAAGGCATCGCCGGATCGTCCACACGTGCCGCCGCCGCTCGGCGGGTGCGACATCATGGTGGCCATGAGCGAGGACCCGTGGTCGGCGCTGGCCGACCACTTCGTCGACGAGGCGTCCACCTCGGTCAAGGGAAGGGTCCGAGGCTACGTTCTTCACCAGCACCTCTTGGACCATCTGCCCCCGCCGCCTACCGCCATCCTGGACGTCGGAGGCGGGGCCGCCCATCAGGCGCTGCCCTTGGCGCGCGGTGGCTATGACGTGACTGTGCTCGACTCCTCACCGGCGATGTTGGGCAAGGCGGAACAGCGGCTGCGCTCTGAGCCCGCAGAGGTGCGCGAGCGCGTGCACCTCGTCCACGGCAGCGGCGAGGAGGCCAGTCGCGCCCTCGGCGGCAGGTCGTTCTCGGCCGTGCTCTGTCACGGCGTGCTGATGTACCTGGACGAACCGCACACGCTGCTCACCTCGCTTGGTGAATGCCTTGCTCCGGGTGGTGTGCTCTCCCTGATGGCGCTCAACGCCAAGACCCTGGCGGTCCTACCCGCCCTGCGGCACGAATGGACAGATGCCCTGGCAGCCTTCGAGGCCCGAACCGAACGCGGCGTCCTCGGTGTCCCAACGCGCGCCGACACCGTCGAAGAGCTCTCCGAGCTGCTGCGTTCCCGGGGGGTCGATCCGAAGGCCTGGTACGGCGTGTGGTTGTTCGCCGACTGGATGGACCTCACCGCAGCCACCGCGGACGAGGTGGCCCAGATCGCCGAGGTGGAGCTGCAGGCCAGCCGCCAGGACCCCTACCGCCAGCTCAGCCGGGTCTTCCACCTCATCGGCCATCGCCAGACGACCTAGAGACCGAACCTCCGGCTCGGCCCCGCCGTGTGCGCGCTGCTTGCTGGTCGACGATGTCACCGGCCCGCATATCTTTGGCTCGTGCAAACCTCGGAGGAACCCGTGATCCGGCCGGTCGTTCGGCCGCTGCTCAAGGTCCTGACGTTTCTCCTGCTGTTCGCATGGCTGGCCACCCCGGTGCTCGCGTACGGCGGGATGATCATGGGTGCATCGTTCTTCGGCGAGCTGCCCAGCCCGGCCGATCGGGCGGAGTCGACACGGCTGTGGGTGCTCGCCGGGCTCACCGCTTTCGTCGCGCCCGCGCTTGCAGCGTTGACGGCCGGGCGGTCGCGACCCGCTCGGACGGTTGCCCTGGTCGAGCTCGGCATCTCCGTCGGCGTCGTCATCCTGCTCTGGCTCGCGAGTCGCTAGCAGCTGCGTGCGCGTGCGTCCTTCCGCCGTGATCCACCCGCTGCGCGTTGCCTTACGGCACTGCGGTGGCACCCATTGGGGCTATGGCACCAAGCCTTCGGCAAACGCACACTTATCAGACAGCCTGCCGCTGGCGTCAGGCGTCCAGGTCAACCCACCCGTCCTCCAGGGCGCGCCCACGCCGCTGTTCGAGTGCTCGGGGACCTGGGAAGGGGCGCAAACCATGAAGGGATCACGATGGCGAACGCGATGGGCGCGACAGTGAAGACGACCATGAGGGCCGTCGTCCAGGAGCGCTACGGCGGTTCGGAGGTCCTGCGGGTGGCCCAGGTTCCTCGTCCCGGCAACACCGAGCACGAGGTGTTGGTACGGGTGCGTGCGGCCGGCCTCGACCGCGGCACGGAGCACCTCATGACCGGCAAGCCCTATGTGATGCGGCTGGGCTTCGGGATGAGGAGACCCAGGAACCCTGTCTCGGGCCGCGACGTTGCGGGCACGGTCGCGGCGGTCGGTGCGGCGGTGACCCGTTTCGCGGTCGGCGATGAGGTGTACGGCATCGCACCCGGTTCCTTTGCGGAGTACGCCGTGGCGCGGGAGGACAAGCTCGCCCGAAAGCCCGTGAACCTGTCGTTCGAGCAGGCCGCCGTGGTCCCGATCTCGGCCGGCACCGCGGTGCAGGCACTCCTCGACGTCGGAAGGCTGCAGGCGGGTCAGGCCGTGCTCGTTCTGGGGGCGTCCGGCGGCGTCGGCAGCTACGCGGTGCAGCTCGCGAAGGCGTTCGGCGCGGAGGTCACGGGGGTCAGCAGCACAGCGAAGCTGGACCTGGTGGCTTCCCTCGGCGCCGACCATGTTCTCGACTACACCTGCGACGACTTCGCCGACGGCGCTCGCGGCTACGACCTGATCCTCGACATCGCGGGGAACCCCTCATTGAGACGGCTGCGGCGAGCGCTCGTACCGAGAGGAACGGTCGTGTTCGTCGGTGGCGAGAACGCCGGAAGCGTGACCGGCCTGGGTCGGCAGCTGCGCGGAGCGCTTGTCTCGCCGCTGGTGCGGCAACGTCTCGCGCTGTTCGTGGCCAAGGAGCGAGCCAGCGACTTCGAGCGGCTCACCGAGCTGATCGAGGCAGGCAAGGTCGTGCCGACCCTGGACCGGACGTACCCGCTCGACGAGGCACCCGCGGCGATGAGACTGCTCGAGACCGGGAAGGTCCGCGGCAAGATCGCCATCACCGTCTGAGCCCTGAAAAGCCAGTGCGGAACTCGTGGAGGTGAGTGCGGATTCCTCCTGGACGCCAGTCAACCGGGCGAGGGGCCTGGAGTTGACGTAAACCGGTTGATGCGGCAGCCCGGCAGGGGTTGGCTGGTGACCATGACCGAGAACCGGATCCGTGTCGGCCGCGCGACCGACCCGCAACGCTACCTCGCCACTGACCACACGGTGTGGTTCGACGAGGTCCCCGCCGCGCCCGCGGAGGAGCAGCTGATCGGCCTTCCTGAGGAGCAGCGCTTCGCGGCGGATGCGGACGGCTCCGATCCGGCGACCTACCCCGGCATCTACGGCGTCTTTCCGCTGACCCTGTCGATCCCGGGGCTCGACGCGGGTACTCGGCAGGTGCCGTGTGCCGGTCTCACCTGGGTGGGGGTGCATCCCGATCACCGTCGGAAGGGCGTACTCAGTGCGATGCTGCGGCACCACTTCGAGCAGGTGCACCAAGAGGAAGGCACCCATGTGTCGGCGCTGCATGCGAGCGAGCCGGCCATCTACGGCCGCCACGGCTACGGCCTGGCGTCACTGGAGCTGGAGGTGAGCCTGGGCAGGGGCACCACGCTCAACGCCGCCGAGCTGGAGAGCGGAGCCGACACGGTGACCACTCAGCTGGAGACGGTGACTGATCCCGATGTGCCGAAGCGGATGCGGGAGTGCCATCTCGGCAGCGCCGGCCTCGGCACGGTGGTCGGCGAGGCCGGCTACTACGCGCGCATCGGGTACCAGTTGCCCGAGCATCTGCGGGACAAGGAGTCCTGGCGCGTGCTCTTCGCCCGCCGCGAGGGAGTCGACGTCGGGTTCGCGATGTTCCGCCGAACGCAGAAGTGGGAGCGCGCCCGGCCCGCAGGAGAGCTTGCGGTTTGGGCACTGGTCGGCGACGCGGCTGCGCAGCTCGCGCTGCTGCGACGACTGGTCGACTTCGACCTGATCGGGACTGTCAAGGTCGGCACCGTCGGCGTCGACGACCCGCTGCTGCTCTGGGTGGGTGGCCCCAGGGCGACCTCCGACGTGGCGACGTACGACAGTCTGTGGGTGCGCCTGGTCGACCTACCCGAGGCGCTGCAGGACCGGACGTGGAGCGCGCCGTGCGATGTCGTGATCGAGGTCGTCGACACCACGGCTCCATGGAACGACGGCAGTTGGCGAGTCGTATCGGACGACGCCGGCGTGGCCACCGTGGAGAGGACGACGACGGAGTCCGACGTACGGCTGCGCGTGGAGGCGCTGGGAGCGGCGTACCTCGGGGGCGGCAACCTCGTCGCGATGCGGCGCGCCGGGCTCGTGGCTGAGCGCCGCAAAGGCGCGGTCGATGAGCTGTGGCGGGCCATGCGCACCGCGACGTTGCCGACCGCCGCGGTCGGATTCTGACCACGGCCGCGTCTGTGTGGAGGGGCGATGTCGGAGGGTGAACGTTCGAACGGGTCGTCGGGACAGGGCGAGGAACCACCCGGCTTCGACGCCATGTACGTGGCCGGGCGGCCGCCGTGGGATATCGGCCGGCCACAGTCGGCGTTCCGCGACCTGGCCGGTCGCGGCCGTCTGGTCGGGCGGGTGCTGGACGTCGGCTGCGGCACCGGTGAGCACGTGCTGATGGCCGCGGCCATCGGACTCGACGCGGCCGGTGTGGACACGGCAAGCACCGCCGTCACGATCGCAAGGGACAAAGCGGTCGAGCGCGATCTCAATGCCCGCTTCATGACCTGGGACGTGTTGGAGCTGGCCGATCTCGGCGAGTCCTTCGACACCGTTCTCGACTGCGGACTTTTCCATGTCTTCGACGATCATGACCGGCCGACGTTCGTGGATGCCCTGCGCGCTTCGATGCCGAGTGGCGGTAGGTACTACATGCTCTGCTTCAGCGATCTCGAACCTGGCGACTGGGGTCCTCGTCGCATCCACCAGGACGAGATCCGGGCCAGCTTCAGCGACGGCTGGCGCGTGGAGGACATCGAACCGGCAGAGCTCGAGATCACGCTGGAGCCGGGAAGCGCCCGCGCCTGGCTCGCGTCGATCCTGCGAACCTGATCGTTCTCCGGAGGGCCCGAGCCGAGACGACCGACTACGCCACGGACAGCGCTCGCAGCTTCGCGAGCAGCCGGGTCTTCTCGTCAGGGGTCAGCGACACAGCGAGGGTCTCCAGCCATTCCTCGATCTCGCCCTCGCGCAGCGGCCGGTGCTCGGTCGCCTCGCCGGGAGTGCGGACGGTGAGCGAGTCGTGGGTCACGGTGATGTGACAGCCGGGCAGGTGCCTGGTGATCATCAGCCCGGTGGTGAAGTGTGAGCCCGGATAGGTGCTCGTGTAGTGGTGGCCCATCACGACGTCGACCGGCTTCACCTCCAGCTCGTCGGTCGTGTGGGCGACCTCCCAGCCGTCCTCTCGTCGCCGGTAGAGCGCCCAGTCGCCGGCATCGGTACGGCGCAGCCGGTGGCGCCAGCCCGGGAGGTAGTCGTCCTCCGCGCCATCGGTCATCGGGATCGGTCGTAGCAGGCTCATCCCGAACCCGGGATCGCACAGCAGCCGCTCGCCGTCGAGGACCACTTCGACGACCATGTGGGTGCGTCCCTGCTGGGTGCCCGCGTCGGGGTCGCCGACCCGGCCCAGGTGGCGCCGGACGTCGTAGCCGAGCCGCTCCAATGACGCGGCGACGATGGTGGAGTGCTCAAAGCAGTAGCCACCCCGGCCGCGGCCGACGAACTTCTGCTGGATGTCGTCGAGGGACACGCCGGGGTGCCGGTCGAGTAGCACGTCGATGTTGTCGAACGTGAACGCGCGTACGTGGGCCTCGTGCAGTTCGGCGAGCGCGACCCGGCTGGGCTCCCGCGCGGGGACGCCCAGTCGCTTCAGGTAGCCGTCGAGGTCGAGCCGGTCGATCTGCCAAGAGTCCGTCGACATGCGCTCAGTCAACCGCATCCGTGGTGAGCGGGGAGCCGGTTTATGCCTGTCCGGCGGCGCGGGCTACGACGCCCCGTCGCGGGTGTCGGCTGAGCCCGGCGTCTCGGAGCGGTCACTCGCGGTCACGGATCCGAATGGGCATCGGATTTTGCCTGTTCGCCCCGAGCCCCGGCGGCGAAGAGTGGGTAGTCGAAGGGACGGCGGGTTTGCGCCTGCCGTCCGCAGTTGCCCGGATTGCGGCAGTGACTCGTACGGAGCCGTCGGTCGCGACCCCATGTGGTGAGGTCGCCGCGGCCCCTGAGTCCGCCCCTGCATGTCAGTTCGGGTGCGGAACCGCACGACACGACACGATGTATGTGAGTTGTGGGTGATCTGGTGATATTCGGTCGGCTGCCTGAACGGATGCAACGGGCACCGTGGTGGGTGTGGTCGCTGTACATGGGTGGCCTGTTCGGGCTGTTCCGGTTCGGCTGGTCCTACCTGGTCGATGGGCGCTCCCTTGCCCTTGCCCTGCTGTCAGGGGTCTTCGGCGCGATCTTCTTCGGCCTCATCTTGGGTCCGCTGACCGCGCGGATGGCCAGGCGGCAGCGCGCGGCGATGGGCCCGCTGCCCGACGAGGACGCGAGTGTGGCGCGACGGGCTGCGATGCGTGGCCCTGTGCCCCCGGACCCGCAGCTGCGGCAAGCGGCGGCCGGTGCCGCCGCCTTCCAGCTCGACCAATGGCATCGTCAGCGCTACTGGGGGCCGGCGCTCTGGGTGGCTCTCGTCGCGCTGGGAGTGTGGCTGACGGTTTCCGATTCGCCCTGGTGGGGCGTGTCGGTGGCGCTGTTCAGCGGCTTCCTGCTCGCCCAGCTGTGGATGCCGCGACACCTTCGGCGCCGTATGGCCCTGCTGCAGCAGCAGAACCCAGCAACGACCACCGTCCATGCTGATGATCCGGGCACCCGGGGGCATCACTGATGACCACGCTTGATCCACCACTCGTAGGACGGTCCGGACGCAAGCGGCGCGTCATCCGCGTCATGGTGATCGCCGCCCTCGCGGTGATCGCGGTGTGCGGGATCGGCGCGGCTGTGAGCTGGTGGCAGCTGCAAGACCTCCGAGACCTGGACCGGCTACGGCAGACCGACGGGCAGGTGACCGGTGAGGAATACCGCCGACGGCTTCCCGACCTGGTCGAGGTGCGCTACCCGGTCGCCGGCCGGCAGGTCATCGCGGAGATCCCCGGCGACGTCGGTCTCGACGAGGGCGACAGTGTCGAGGTGGCGTACGTTCCGGGCGACCCGGAGCGAGTGCGCCTTGTCGACGGGTGGGAACCCGCGTACACGACCTGGCTGGAGCACGGTGCGATCGGACTGGCCGCCCTGGCCTTCGTGGGCATCCGAGAGGCGATAGGCACAGGCGCTCGCTGGCGTGGCAGAACCAGCAGCCACAGCGACGGCACCCCTGAGTGGTCCGGGCGGTAGCTGAAAGACGCCGCCGCCCATCCCGCACTCCGCCTCGGCCGGATGCCTTCGGCCGTGGCTGATGGCCGTCCGTCTGGGTGATTTGCGGTTGGTTTACGGCGCAGGCGTTCACTGGATCTGGACGAACATCCTCTCTCCTTTGGGGGCCCATGATGGGGTGGCTTGCGATCGCCGTGGTGCTGCTTTGCCTGGGCGCGGCCGCCCTGTGGGCGCGCTACAACCCGGATCGAGACCACACCAGGCCGCCGACGTATCGGGCTGATCGACGCAGCCGACGTCTGGACCCGCTGGAGAGCGACCCGTTCCGCGGCATCTGACCCGCACGGTTGGGCACGGCTTTCGCGTTTCCTGTGACAACGTCAGCCGCCAGCGGCACACTCTGTGTCACATCGGGTACGGAGGGGATGGGCCGTGGGCAGGATCAAGGCATGGGCGGGCGTGGCTGTCGTGCTGTTGCTGATGGGCGCGATGGTGGGTTTCACACCGGTCTCCTCAGGCGGAGCCGGGTGCGGCTCGGTCCTGAACCCGCAGGACGGGTTGGTGATCGCGCTCGACCAGGGCGATGTGGCTGCCCATGGCTGTGAGTCTCTGTTGTCGGTGATCATGATTCCCACGTGGATGCTGCTGACTCTCGGGGCGGCTGGGCTTGTCGTTGCCTTGGTCTGGGCATCGATCGTCGCTGCCGACGAGCCCCGCGCCGGCGCCACCGTCTGACGCCGCGCAGGACCATGGGGACATGCGCGGCGAACTACTGGTCGGGAGCCGACTCGAGCAACTGCGTGCTGCCGACCTGACCTACGCCGAGGTGGGTGCCACTCGGGAAGACCTGCCGGCCGGCTATCGCCGTATCCGGCGTCAGGCCACTCTCGGTTCGGGCCGCCCGCTGTTCGAGGATGCGGCCGCTGCCCTCCTCCGGTGGGACATGCACCGCCGCGCGGGCATCCGCGTGCAGCCGTCCCAGGAGTCGGTCGCCGAGGGTGTCGTGGCTGTCCAACGTCTGGGCGTCGGCCTCGTTGCCCTCCATGCCCCGGTCCGTGTCGTGTACGTCGTCGACGAGCCGCGCCGCAAGGGTTTCGGCTACGGCACTCTCCAGGGACACCCAGAGAGCGGCGAGGAGGCCTTCGTCGTCGAACTGCGTGACGACGACACCGTGGTGTTCACCCTCACGGCGTTCTCACGCCCATCCTGGTGGATCGCCAGACTTACTCATCCGATCGGACGAGTGGTCCAAGACTGGGTCACCCGGCGGTACGAGCGTGCCGTGCGCCCCTGACCCGGCGAACCGCCTCATCCGCCGTGAGGTGCAGCGCGACGCCGACGTCTCACACGCGCTCATTGGCAGCCATGCGTGGGGTCCCGGGTACGAGCAGCGTCGTGCTGCCCGAGGCGGGCATGCTCTGCCGGCGTACCCACCGGGCGCCCCGGCCGATCCCGCGGCCGCAGCCCGTTAGCCTGGCCGGGTGCAGCGCTGCGACGTGACGGATCTGGCGGCAGACGAGTGCGACCACTGCCGGGCACTCGCAACGCACGCAGTCCGATCTGCACCGACGGATCAGAGGAAGACACGTCAAGGTCGTTCGCGCCTGCGTCCGCGTCCGGCCGACATGCCCGCTCCACCGGGGGCGATCGAGGTCTACACCGACGGGGCGTGCTCGGGAAACCCCGGACCCGGCGGCTGGGCATGGGTGCTCGACGACGGCCGCCACGCGGCAGGGTCGGAGCCGGTGACCACCAACCAGCGCATGGAGATCCGTGCGGCTCTGGAGGCAGTCCGAGCATTGCCTGGCCCCCTCATGGTGGTCAGCGACTCCACCTACGTCGTGAACTGCTTTCGGGACGGCTGGTGGCGACGGTGGCGTACTCGCGGCTGGACCAACACCGCCAAGAAGCCCGTCGCCAACCGCGACCTCTGGGAACCACTCGTCGATCTCGTGGAGGCCCGCGGCGACATTGCGTTCCGGTGGGTCAAGGGCCACTCCGGCAACCGCCTCAACGACCTCGCAGACGAGCTCGCCGTGGCCGCGGGGCTCAAGCAGAACCAGGTCTGAGCCGCACCTCTCGAACGCCTCCCTGCACGACCACCCCACGTTGCCTCTGCCTCGCTTCCGTGCACAGGTCGATACTGGGCCGGTGCGGTACCCAGCCACCGAACCCTTCGAACAAGGAGTCCTCGAGGTTTCGTACGGCCACCAGGTCTACTGGGAACGGGTCGGTAACCCCGGCGGCTGCCCTGCTGTCGTCCTGCACGGCGGCCCAGGCTCGGGTGCCGCGTCGTGGTGGCGCACATTCTTCGACCCCGACCGCTACTGCGTGACGCTGTTCGATCAGCGTGGCTGCGGCCGGAGTCGGCCGTTGGCCAGCGACACCGACATCGACCTGTCAACGATCACCACGCAACACCTGATCGAGGACATCGAGGCCTTGCGCCAGCTGCACGCTGTCGACCGCTGGCTGGTGTTCGGTGGCTCGTGGGGCTCCACCCTCGCCCTGGCGTATGCCGTCGAACACCCCACCCGGGTCAGCCACCTCGTTCTCTGGGGCGTGGTCACGACCACCAAACAGGAAGTCGACTGGTTCACCTGGTCCATGGGCGAGATCCACCCCGAGGCGTTCGCAGAACTACGCGCGCTCGTGCCCCACCTGAACAACGGCGACAACCTTCCCGCGGCCTACCACCGTCTGCTGATGAGCCCTGACCCGGACGAGCGTGACCAGGCGGCTCGTGCCTGGTGCGCGTGGGAGGAGCGGCTGGCCACTCTCTCGGGTCCACCAACGCCGAGCGCGCGGTACGCCGATGCCGGGTTCCGCCTGGGTTACGCACGCCTGGTGACCCACTTCTTCGGTCAACACGGTTTCCTGCCGGCAGACGGCATTTCCGGCCGACTGGACCGAATCGCTGACACACCGGCGGTGCTGGTGCGCGGCAGGCTCGACATCGCCTCACCGCTGGGGGTGGCCTGGCGGCTCGCGCAGCGGCTCCCTGGAGCGACCCTGCGCATTGTCGAGGGTGAGGACCACGGCGGAGCCGACCAGACCGATCGGATCCTGGTCGAAGCGACCGATCAATTCGCGGGTTGAGGGTGCTACGAGTCATCCTGGGACAGTGGCGCGAACAGATACGGCATCGCGGTTCATCCGGGCTGACGCCGAGCGCGTCTTCGCCGCACTGGTCGACGCGGATGCACTCGCTCAGTGGCTCCCTCCCAGTGGGATGACCGGACGATTCGAGCGGTTCGACGCACGCCCTGGCGGGTCCTACCGGCTCGTGCTCACGTACACGGACGGGTCGTCGGTGTACGGGAAGGCCACACCAGACTCCGACATCGTCGAGGCTCGGTTCGTCGACATCGTGCCCGACGTGCGCGTCGTGCAGGCGGTGGACTTCGTCGCCGACGACCCAGCGTTTGCCGGCACCATGACCATGACCTGGGAGCTGACGGTCGAGACCAGCGGGACGCGAGTGGAGATCAGAGCAGATGGCGTCCCGACCGGCATCACCCCCGAGGATCACGCTGAAGGGATGGAGTCCTCTCTGGCCAACCTCGCCGCCTTCGTCGAGGCGTACTGACCTAGCTTTTCGCGTTGCTGCAGTCGACAACCGAGTGACAGTCGAGTGCACGCTCGAGGTGATGGCCGCCCAGGAGGCCCTCGGCCTGGTGTGGGGCCTGCGGTACCCAGACATCCGGCGCGACTGGATGGTCGCGAAGAGCTGGTCCGTCGGCACTGGACGGCATAAAGAAAGGCAAGGAAGTCACGCGTTCCCTGCCACTTTCAATGTATAGCGCAGAGGGGGGCTTGCGGCAAGACCCGGGCCCTGCCGCAGAATCTCCGACCGAAGCCAGAGCCTGCGCAATCCAGAGGTCGCGACGTATGTGTGCTCGTGCCGACGGACTGCGCGGAGCAGCTGGCCGATCGGCAACCTTGTTGAACTGGGGGGTTCATGATTGACGTGATCATCGCCGGCGGGGGACCGACCGGTGTGATGCTGGCCAGCGAGCTGCGGCTGCACGGCGTGGAAGCGCTCGTTCTGGAGAAGGAGACGGAGCCGACCAGGGTTGTCCGTGCGCTTGGACTGCACGCGCGCAGCATCGAGGTGATGGACCAGCGCGGGCTGTTGGAGCGATTCCTCGCGCTCGGCAAGAAGTACCCGGTCATCTCCTTCGCCGGCATCCCGAAGCCGCCGCCCGACCGGCTGGACACCGCACATCCGTACGTCCTCGGCATCCCGCAGCCCACCATCGACCGCCTGCTCACCGAGCACGCCATCGAGGTCGGCGTCGAGATCCGCCGCGGCTGCGAACTGGTCGGGCTGAGCCAGGACGAGGACGGGGTGACCGTCGAGCTCGCCGACGGCACGGAGCTGCGCTCGCGCTACCTCGTCGGTTGTGACGGCGGCCGCAGCACCGTGCGCAAGCTGCTCGGCGTCGAGTTCCCCGGTGAGCCCACCAGGATCGAGACGCTGCTGGGCGAGATGGAGGTGACCGAGGATCCGGAGACGGTTGCCGCCGTCGTCGCGGAAGTACGCAAGACCCACCTGCGGTTCGGCCTCGGGCTCCTCGGGGACGGGGTGTACCGCGTCATCGTTCCCGCCGAGGGTGTGACCGAGGACCGCACGGTTCCGCCGACACTCGAGGAGTTCAAGCAGCAGCTACGGGCCTTCGCGGGCACCGACTTCGGCGTGCACTCACCGCGCTGGCGCTCCCGCTTCGGCGATGCCACCCGGCTGGCTGAGCGCTACCGGAGTGGCCGGGTTCTCCTGGCCGGCGACGCGGCGCACATCCACCCTCCGGTGGGCGGGCAGGGACTCAACCTCGGCGTCCAGGACGCGTTCAACCTGGGCTGGAAGCTGGCCGCCGAGGTCAACGGCTGGGCACCGGATGGGCTGCTGGACAGCTACCAGACCGAACGGCACCCGGTGGCCGCCGACGTGCTGGACAACACCCGCGCAATGACCATGCTGATGTCCGTCGAGCCGGGCCCGCAGTCAGTACGCCGGCTGATGTCGGAGCTGATGGACTTCGAGGAGGTGAACCGGTACCTGATCGAGAAGACCACTGCGATCGGGTTGCGCTACGACTTCGGGGAAGGACATGAGCTGCTCGGCCGGCGGCTGCGCGACCTGGGACTGAAGCAGGGGCGCCTCTACGAGCTGATGCACGGCGGCCGCGGACTCCTGCTCGACCAGACCGGCCGGCTTTCGCTGGCGGGCTGGGCAGATCGCGTCGACCACGTCGTCGACGGCAGCGAGGAGCTCGACGTGCCTGCCGCGCTGCTGCGGCCGGACGGCCACGTCGCATGGGTCGGCGAGGACCAGCAGGAGCTGGTCAGCAAGCTGCCCAAGTGGTTCGGCGCGCCCGTCAGCTGAAACGCGCAGCCCGGCCGAAAAGGGGGTGAGCCCGGCTCCGCGATGGATGTGGCTGGCTGCGGGTCTGGCTGCGGGTGGCATCTGCTGCTGCGTCACGGAACCAAGACGAGCTTTCCGCGAACGTGGCCGCCTTGGCTGATGCGGTAGGCCTCGGCGGCACGGTCGAAGGGAAAGGTCTGCACCTTGATCACCAGGTTGTTCCCCGCCAGCAGCTCGGCCACCTCTGCCAGGGCCTGCATGGGCTGACTGTCAGCACCCCCACCGGTCACCTGGGCCCCGGACTCACCCGCGGCGAAGTTGGCGATGGACAACACCTGAGACGCTTGCGGTGCGAGGCTGATCAGGTCCCCGACCGGGGTCTTGCCGGCGACATCGAAGACAGCGTCAACAGGCCCGTCGGCAGCGGCTCTGACCCGCTCCCCCACGCCCTCGCCGTAGAGCACGGGGATCGCCCCGATCTCCCGAAGGTAGTCGTGGTTGGTCTCGCTCGCAGAGGCGATCACCCTCGCGCCTCGCGCCAGCGCCATCTGCACGACCACGGCTCCGACACCACCCGCGCCACCGTCGACGAAGAGCGTGTCGCCGGCCTCGACATCGAGCCGGCGAAGACCACGCTCACCCGTCTCACCGGACACCCCCGCCGCAGCCGCAACCGCCCAGTCGACGGACGCCGGCTTGGCCGCCCAGGAGTCCAGGACGGCATACTCCGCCTGCGCATGCTGGCCACGGCCCAACACCTCATCACCCACAGCCACGCCCGTCACCCCCTCGCCGACCTCGTCGACAACACCGGCCGCGTCATGTCCCAGGTATCCGGTGCCGACCATGGGCTCGCCGCCGGGCGAGCCGCCGAACGTCTTCCAGTCGATCGGGTTCACGCTGGCGGCACGCACCGCGATACGGATCTGCTGCGGGCCTGGATGCGGGTCAGGCGCCTCCGTCCACTCCAGCACCTCTGGACCCCCGTAAGCGGCGTACTGCAGCGCTCGCATCTCACATTCCTTCCGCATGGGACGTGCCGTTCAGCCGAAGCCCTGCGTCGATCGCCGGCATCGCGAGGGTCAGCTGCTCTTCAGCACAAAGCATGTCCGGACCGCACGTATTCCGGCACGGGAAACCTTGACGTCAGTCGAGCGCGGTCACGCACCGAATTTTGCGGATGACGGCACTCGAGTGATCGTGCGAAGGTTCGTTCATGTCGACCGGCTGCTCCGACCACGCCGGGACTGTCGTGCTTCTCGAGGGGCCCAGTGATGTGGCGGCGGTTCGCGCTGTCGCAACGGCGTACGGCGTGATGGACAGCGTCCACCGGTACCAGCTGGTCAACATGGGCGGGGTCACGAACATCCGCCGGTATCTGCAGGCCTTTCGTACGGCGGCTGCGCCCGTTCGAGTCATCGGGATGTGCGACGCCGGCGAGGCTCGGTTCTTCGTTCGTGCGCTCCAGGTCAACGGCGACGGCCTCCACCAGGAGGCAGACCTGGCCGAGCGCGGATTTCATGTGTGCAGGGCTGACCTGGAGGACGAGCTCATCCGCGCGCTGGGTCCAGAACGGGTGGTGAGCGTTCTCAGCCGGCTCGGCCTGCGGGGGAGGCTCACGACCTTCCAGCGGCAGCCGGCATGGAGAGACCGACCCCTGCCCGAGCAGCTGCACAGGTTCGCGGGCGTGGCCTCGGGTCGCAAGACTCTCCTCGCGGGCGCGCTTGCCGAGGGTCTGGCCCCGGACGAGGTTCCGGCACCACTGCGGCGGCTGGTCGCAGGAATGGCCAAGGGTCCCGTCAGCTCGTGGTCTTGCGTGTGATCCGGTAGTGCAGGACCAGGAACGGGAAGCCGAAGACCCAGAACGCGTGCTCCGCGCGCAGCGCGCCATCCTCGACGAAGACGTCGAGCTGCTCCTCGAAACCGCGCACGGCCAGTGCAGTGAGCTCGTCTGCCGCGGTGTCGACGTAGGTGAGGTAGTGCCCGGCCTGGCCGTCGTGGACACAGCTGGTCAGTGTCATCCCTCGGTCGGGTCGTGACCGGGGGAGCAGGGTTGCGGTGAAGCTGCCCTCCGGTACGGGGAACCCGACGCTGACGTAACCACAGCCCCGGTGCGCGTACGTGGTGTAGATGCCGACCATGATCGGTTCGTCGTCGTCGGCGAACGACCGGATCCAACCGCGCACCGACACCGCGCCGTCGACCCCGGTGACCGTGTCGATGCGGCTGCGGACCCCGCGCTGTGCCTCGCGTTGGTTCATCGGGACACTGGCTTGTCCCAGGGGACGCGCGACCACCGTGCGGTACAGCAGGTAGCCGGGGCGAACCCACAGCCGCCAGTGCGGGACGATGTCGAGGGCGAACCGTGTGGTGTGCTCGTAGAACTCCCGCACGAGCGGGTCGACCTGCTGGGGATCGAGCTCCGGGCCGGCCAGCGCGTCGAGGGAGGCCACGATGCCGGTGTCGGGAGCGTCCGCCGTGTAGTGGGCACCGAGCTCCTCGGCAAGGGACCTGACGTAGCCGGTGCCGACGTACCTCGACCGCGCCGGCCGGGGCACCACGAACGGCAGGTCAGCGGCGCTGACGCGTTCGGCGAGCAGGCTGAGCTGTGCGTCGCGGAAGAGCAGTGCGGACAGGCTGCGGTAGGCCAGCACGGTGCTGCTCGCCACCACCGACGCCGGGGCCGGCCCGAGGGACAGCGCCTGCCCGACGGCGGCTCCGACGAGCGGGCCCATCGCCACCTTCTGCGGCCGCAACCCCATCGCGCCGATCACCGCGCCCGTGGCTGTGCCGACCACGCGCGGACCCGCGCCGGTCGCCTTCTCCGAGGCCCACCCCAGCGGCGCCGCCAGCGCGGTGCTCACCGCGATCCGCTGCCACAGCGCCGGGATCTCGCCCTCCCTCTGTCGAGCCCGGGCAACCGCCTCGGACGCGCCCAGGCCGACCGCACCGACGAGTGCGGCGCGGGCCGCCGACCTGACGCCGCGATGTGCGGCCAGCGATGCTCCCGCGAGACCACCGATGCCCGCTACGAAGCCGATGGAGGAAGTGGCCACGCTCGCGACCCTAGCCCTACCGCCCCCACACGTGCGGCGAGAACCGCTCGCAAGTACGTGGAGGCGATTAGCCTCACTCGCATGCACTTCTCGTGGAACGACTCGCGTCGGTCGTTTGCCGACGCCGCGGAGTGGTTTGTGCACACGACCACGCTGGTGGGCGACCGGTGGGACGCACCTGGTCTGGGCGAATGGGACGTCCGTGCCCTTGTCGGCCATGCGAGCCGCTCCTTCCTGACCGTCGAGGAATACCTCGACCGGCCCGCACAGACGGTCGAGGTCGCCTCGGCCGCGGACTACTTCCGCGCGGTGAGGACGATCGCAACCGGCGCGGCCGTGGCAGCGCGTGGTCGTGAGGCCGGGTCCGCTTTGGGCACCGACCCGGCAGACGCCGTGGCACGGATCTCCGCACGCGTTCTCCGGCTCGTGGACTCCACGAACGGCACCGAGCTCGTGACGACGATCCCGGGTGGGATGCGGCTCGCGGACTACCTGCCGACGCGCACCTTCGAGCTCGCCGTACACACCGCCGATCTCGCGACCGCTCTCGGCGAGTCGCCGGACGTCCCGGCCACCGCTGCGACCCAGGCCCTGCGGATCGTCTCCGACATCGCTGTTACGGACGGCTCCGCCGGCACGTTGCTGCTTTCCGCCACGGGTCGGTCGGGACTCCCCTCGGGCTTCTCGGTGCTCTGACACCGCAATGTCTCGTTCCTGGTACGACAACGCTGGCTCCGCATACCATGAGGCCCCACTCTCCGCGAAGGAGCAGCCATGTCGCAGCCGGTGCCACCCACGCGAAGCCGCTCCTACGATCCTGCGGGGCTCCGCCGTCGGCGGTGGGGTCTGCTCGCGGGCCTGGCCCTG
>DATMEB010000213.1:0-47951 GCA_035557095.1 Nocardioidaceae bacterium
GAACGGCTCACTCGGCGGGGTGCGCCTACCGCGGGTCGGTGCTGGCGCGGACATGCCGCGCGGCGAGCCAGACCTCGAAACGGCCGCTCTCGGTGTCCAGGTAGTCCTGCAGCCGGGTCTCGAACGCCGTGATGTCCTCGCGCAGGCCGAGCAGCTGGTGGTCGACCCGACGGTCGCGGTTGCAGCTGTGGGCCCGCAGGGCGCTGCGCTCGACGGACTCGCCGCATTGCGGACAGGGCATGAAACGGGGCAGGAACACGATGGCCTCACGTGGGCAGGAACCGGCTTCCCGTGAAGATTCCCGCGGGGAGTTGCGTCCAAACGGCCCATTGGCGCTCTACAACCAGATGCGGGCACGGCCTTTCCTCACGGAGTGATCGAGATCGACCCCGTCATCGCCACCGACGACCGGCAGGGCGGTGACGCAGCCGCTGTGCGACGTCCCGCGGATCACCGACGGTCGCACTCAATGGTGCCCATCCGTCACTCCTGCCCCATCGCGATGGACAGGTATGGCCCGCCCGCAATCCGTCGGGCTGCCCAGTTCGTACGTCGTGAAGCGGCACCGTACGGCAGAGTTGGTACCGAGAGTGTCGGCAGGCGAGCGGAGGATGCGTGATCGCGGAAATCAACCCCACACCGCGGGTGACCCACGTGGCGACGACGCGCATCCCCACCCGGCACGCCGACTTCGTCGCCCACGCCTACCGCGACGAGCTCACCGGCGACGACCACATGGTGCTCGCTCTCGGCGACCTCGCCGACACCGGCGCCGGACCTCCGCTGGTACGCCTGCACTCGGAGTGCCTGACCGGCGACGCGCTCGGATCACGGCGGTGCGACTGCGGCGACCAGCTCGACGCCGCCCAGGCGCTGATCGCCGCGGAGGGCAGGGGAGCGGTGGTCTACCTGCGGGGGCACGAGGGGCGCGGGATCGGACTCTCCGACAAGCTGCGGGCCTACGCGCTGCAGGACGGCGGTCTGGACACACTCGAGGCCAACCTCGCACTCGGTCTGCCGGTGGACGCTCGCGAGTACAGCGCGGCGGTGGCGATGCTGGAGGACCTCGGCGTCTCCGCCATACGGCTGCTGTCGTCCAACCCTGCCAAGGAGGCTGGGCTGCGGGCGCTGGGCATGGAGGTCTCGCGGACCGGCCTGCGCGTGCAGGCCCATGCCGACAACATCGGCTACATCCGCACCAAGCACGAGCGCATGGGACACGACTCGGTCACGACCGACCACGGCTGGTCCGAGCTGCTCGCCGGGCGGGTGCCCGTCGCCGGAGAGCTCGCCATCAGGTACGGCCCACTGGTCGCCGCCGGTCCACGGCTCGTGCTCGCCCAGCTCGGTCAGAGCCTCGACGGCTTCATCGCATCCCGCACCGGCGACGCCTGCTTCGTCACCGGCGCGGCCGACCGTACGCACCTGCACTGCCTGCGTGCGCTGGTCGACGCGGTCGTGATCGGCGTGGGCACCGTCGTCGCCGACGACTGCCGCCTCACGGTGCGTGCCGTGGCCGGGCCCAACCCCGTCCGGGTGGTTCTGGACCCGCACGCACGGGCGTCGCGCGACGCGCATGTCCTCGGCGTCGACGACGCGCCCACCCTGTGGGTCGTCGCCGACGACCGTCCACCTCCGGCGGCTCCCGCACCGCATGTCGAGGTGCTGCGGCTTCCGGTGACCGAGCACGACCGGGGCTTCGCGCCCAAGCAGGTCCTTGCCGCGCTGGCGGCTCGGGGGCTCGGGCGAGTGCTGGTCGAAGGTGGCGGGGTGACCGTGTCGCAGTTCCTGGAGGCGGGCGCACTCGACCGGCTACTGGTGACGACCGCTCCGCTGCTGGTCGGCGACGGCGTGCCCGGCCTGCGGTTCGAGGGCCGTGACCGTCTGGCCGACGCCCTCCGGGTTCCCTCGCGGCGCTTCCTTCTCGACGACGACGTCTGCGTCGAGCTCGACCTCGCCGGCCCCGTGAGTCCCGCGGCGGCCCGGCCGGTGCAGTCCGAGTACGACGAACCCGGGCAGCACTGAAACGGTCGCGAGCAGACCGAAGCCGGCCGCGAACGCCACACCGATCTCGGCCGACACCCCCACCATCACCGCGGCCAGCGCGCCCGCTGCCTCGCGAGGTCCCCAGCCGCCCAGGTTGAGCGGGACCGCCGTCCCGGCGAGCAGCGCCATCCCGAGTGCGGCGACGGCACCGGGATTCTCGTCGACCCCGATGGCCAGGGCGGCGACGAGGGTCAAGGCGAGCAGGGCCGCGAGCGCGAGTGCCGACCAGCCCCACACCGCCGCGCGGTCGCGGACGGGAAGGCGCCGAAGCGACGGGCGGCATACCGCCCAGGCCACCGCCGCCATGGCCGCGGCGATCGCGGCCGGGTAGATCGGTGGCGCCACGATGACCAGCACGACCGCGGCCACCCCGAGCAGCAGGCACAGGCCGGCAGCGCGTTCGGCCAGCACGGACACGGCGCCCGGCCGCCAGCCCTGCGGCTCGCCCGTGCGTTGGCGCCAGGCCCGCAGCACGTCGCCCGCGACCCCACCGGGCAGGACCGAGTTCAGAGCAGTGGAGCGGTAGTACTCGGCGACGGCCTCGACGCGGCCGATCGGCAGTCCGGCGCCGTGCATGATGACGCGCCACCGCGCCGCGTTCGCAGCCACCGCGACGACGCCGAGCAGAAGCGCGGCCAGAATCGGCAGGGGTGCGAGGACTGCCAGCGCGGGACGGAACGCCTCCGGACCGAGTCGCCATGCCAGTACGCCCAGGGCCAGGAGAGGTACGGCGATCCGCAGCGCGAGCAGGAGATGGCGTCTCATGCAGTGGCTTCCCATCGGGCGGGCAGCGCCAGGACGTCGACGTGCCCGACGACCGCGGTCAGCTCGCCCCGCTTCGCCAGCCGGTCGCGGTCCTCGTGCCACCGGCCGATCCGGTCGGCCTGGTCGGGCCGCTGCTCCGCGGCGGCGAAGGCGCGGCCCTCCAGCCATTCGCGTGTCAGCGCGGACTCGGCCGCACCGAGGTGCCATGAGGTGGCGGCCATCGTGACGGCGTACCCGTGGCCGGTCAGGACCCGCGCGGCGTAGGCGCCGGCGTCCGGACCCAGGCGTCCGGCCCGGCGCTGGTGCGCGTCGAACGCCTCGGCGACGAGCTCGTCGTCGGGATGCGGTGGCGAGATGTCGACCTCGCCGGTGACGTTCAGGCTGAGCAGCAGGGCAGCATCGGACGCCACGGCCGGCGAGATGACCGCGTCGGTCTCGTCCGTCGTCAGGATGTCGAGAAGGGCCTGACAGGTGACGACGTGCGCGGGCTCGTCGGCCAGCAGGGCGGACAGGTCGGCGACGCCGGCGACCACACCGCGGGCCCAACCCTCGCCCATGGTCGGGACGGCGGCGAGAAGACGCGGGTCGTGGTCGACCAGCCGCCAGTCCTGTTCCCACGGCAGCCGCTCGCGCAGCCACCGCGCCCCGGTTCCGGTGCCCGCGCCGACGTCGACCAGCCGGACCACGCCGTGCTCGTCGCGCAGGCGACGGGTGAGGTGCCGGTTGAGCCGGGTCGTGAGGTCGCCGGCGTACGTCGTGCGCGCACGGATGTCGGCGGGGCCGCGCAGGCTCAGCCAGCCAGGGTCGACCCCGTTGGCCGGTGCCTCGTTCACCCGCGCGTCAGTGCCTCCCTGACCCGGCGGGCCGTCACGTCCCATGGCTCCAGTGTGACCCGTCGCGCCAACGCCGCGCGCCGAATCGAGACACGGCACCGCTCGTCGGTGAGCCATCGGCGTAGCGCGCGGCCCAACGCGTCGGCGTCTCCGGCCGGGACCACGATGCCCGGCCGCTCGCCGGTCGAGGCGACGCCGAGCGCCTCCTCCGGACCGCCCGCACTGACCACCGCGGGTATGCCGCGAGCCAGCGCCTCGGTGACGACCATGCCGAAGCTCTCCACCAGCGACGGCAGCAGTGCGAGGTCCGCACCGGCCCAGGCGGCGTCACGCGGCATCGTGCCGGGAATGTCCACCCGGTTCTCCAGGCCGGCGGCGTGGACCGCGTCGTGCACGGCCGCGGCGTACGCCGGGTCGCGGTCGGTCGGTCCGGCGAGCCTGGCATGCCAGGGCAGGTCGGCCACCCCGGCGAGCGCGGCGACCACGGTGAGCTGGTCCTTGTGCGGTACCAGCGAGGCCAGGTGGACGAGCAGCGGCGGGTCCGACCCGGCGCAGAGCGGAGCCGCATCGACGCCGGGGGCGGCGACCGCGACCTCGCCAATGTCGTAGTGCTCGCGGAGATGTCGCGCGGTCCAGTGGCTGGTGGTGATGACGCGCACGGCAGCGTGCAGAGTACGGCGCTCCCGGCGGTCGAGCTCAGCGGCGCGGTCGCGGGGGAGCCCGGTCTCGAGGGCCAGCGGCATATGCACGAGTACGCCGACACGCGCGGCTGCGATCGCCTCGGGCTGCGGGCTGGCGAGCAATCCGTCGACCAGGGTCGGTCCCTCCCACTGCTGTCGCAGGACGGTCTCGAGGTCGCTCGGCGCACACCTGCGCAGCTCGACCTCGTCGCCGCCGCGGCGAAGCGCGTCGGCGAGCGCGAGGTCGTAGGTGTTGCCCCCGGTCGGTTCGTCGACGTTCGCGGGGACGACGAGTCGCAGCCTCACGGGTCCCGGCTCAGCGGTCTCGCGCGTAGGCGACCCAGGCGTCCGGGGACTCGCGCAGGACGACCTCGAGCCGTTCGAGGTCCGCGGTCACCGGCGACTCCGCCAGGCGGTCGGCGACCCACCGGGCGAGCACCTCGGTCGAGGTGACGACGCCGTCGAACTCCGGGTGCTCGTCGAGGTTGCGGTAGCGCAGCGTGTCGAGGGTGTCGTGCAGCGCCGACTGCGCGGCGCCGATGTCGACGACGATCCCGTCCGCGTCGAGCTCGCGGCGGCCGAACGCGGCCTCCACGACGTACGTCGCGCCGTGCAGGGCCTGCGCCGGACCGAACACCGGACGGGGCAGGCTGTGCGCGACCATGACATGGTCGCGGACCGTGACGGTGAACATGGCGGCTCCTCAGTAGTAGTCGACCACGTGGCACAGCGCCGGCAGCTCACCCGAGGCGAGCCGGCGCATCGTGTCCGGAAGCTCGGCGAACGGGCTCGAGCCGGTGATCAGTGCGTCGAAGGCGTCGTCGCGCAACAGCTCGAGCGCCAGCGTCAGGCGTTGGGTGTGCGTACGCCGGGCCCGCCGCGCTGCCGCCACCTCGCCGACCTGGCTGGCGCGCACCGTCAGCCGGCGCGGATGGAACACCGAGCCGAGCGGCACGGTCACGTCGTGCGTGCCGTACCAGGACAGCTCGATCACCTCGCCCTCGTCGCCGAGCAGCTCGAGGCTGCGCCGAAGCCCGGCAGAGGACGACGACGCGTGGACGACGAGGTCGCAGTCGCCGGCCGCGGAGTCGGGCTCGACCAGCTCGACGCCGAGCGCGGAGGCCACCGACGCTCGGCTCGGGTCGACGTCGACGAGCTGCAGCCGTTGCAGCGGGAACGTGCGCAGCAGGCCGGCCACCGCGCAGCCGACCATGCCGGCGCCGACGACCGCGACCCGGTCGCCGATGCGGGGTGCACCGTCCCAGAGCCCGTTGAGCGCGGTCTCGACGGCGCCGGCGAGCGCGGCCCGGCGCGGCGGTACGCCAGCAGGCAGCGGTACGAGCGCGTCGATCGGCACCACGTAGCGGTCCTGGTGCGGGAAGAGGCAGAAGACGTCGCGGCCCACCAGGTCGTCGGGGCCCTCCTCGACCACGCCGACCGACAGGTAGCCGAACTTGACCGGGCCGGGCAGGTCGCCGTCCTGGAACGGTGCGCGCATCCGCTGCGCAATCTCTTCGGGCACCGCGCCCGTATACACCAGCATCTCGGTACCCCGGCTGATGCCGGAGTGCCGGGCACGCACGAGCGCCTCGCCGGGCCCGGGTCGGCGCAGCTGCTCGGCACGGAGCTCGCCCTGACCGGGGGCGAGCGTCCAGAAGGCAGTGGCCTGGAGGTTTTCGCCCATGACAGCCGGACGGTACCCCACCGTCGTGGAGACGCCGGCGCGACAGGCAGAGCGCGACGCCGCGGCAACTGTGCTGGCCGGCCTCGCCCTGGCCTGCGCCGTCGTGGTGGCGCTCACCGCGGTGTACACCGCTTCGGCGCCGACGGTGGTCGTGGCCGTCGTGCTCGGCACGGCGCCGGCGGTGCTGTCGTCGGTCGCGGTGCTCCGCCGCCGTCCGTTGAGGTCGACCGTCGCCGACCGGGTCACGCTGGCACGGGCGGTGCTGGCGAGCGGATGTGCTGCGGTCACGGTCCTGGTGCTGGCCGGTGTCGTGCCGGATCGCAGCTGGTGGTTGTTGTCGTTGGTGGTTCCGTGCCTGCTGCTCGACGCCGCCGACGGGCTCGTCGCCCGGCGTACCGGATCGGTGAGCGCGGCCGGCGCCCGCCTCGACGGGGAGCTCGACGCGGGCATCCTCGTCGTGCTCTCGCTCGCGGTCGCGCCGCTGCTGGGGGCGTGGGTGCTGCTGATCGGTGCGCTGCGGTACCTGTTCCTCGCCGGGTCCTGGGTGCGTCCGGCCTGGCGTGGTCCGCTGGCGCACAGCGAGCTCCGCCGCGCGGTGGCGGGCCTGCAGGGTGCGGCCCTGGCGGTCGCGGTCGCGCCGGTCGTGCCGCTGGGCGTGGCCGCGGCAGGCGTGGCACTCGCACTCGTGCTGCTGGTGCTGTCGTTCGGTCGAGACGTGGTCACGCTGGAGTCCAGGGCCAGGACCAGGACCAGGACCGGGACCCGGGCCATCTCGTCCGTCTCGAGGTACTCGTCGCGGGCGTAGCCGGGTCGCGCGCTCTTGGAGTCAGGCCCGTTCGGGATCCTCGCCGTCGTGGTGACCAGTACGTCGTGCGGCCGCCGGTGCCGGCAGCCGAAGGTCGGCGGCGACAGGGAGATGGTCGGAGGCGTCGGTGGTGACGACGCGGACCTGCTCGATCGCGATGTCCGGCGAGGCGAGGACGTAGTCGATGCGCATGAACGGCGTCTGCGCGCTGTAGGTGGAGCCCGTACCGACGCCTGCGTGCGGCCAGGCGTCGACGAGGTGCTCGGTCAGCGCCTGGATCTCGGGGGAGCCGGGTGCGGAGTTCAGGTCGCCGACGAGCACGGTCGGTCCGTCCCGGCCGGTGACAGTTGTGTTGATCGCGTCGACCTGGGCAAGGCGCTCGGTCCGCGTGAGGTGTTGCAGGTGGGTGACGAGGCATCTCAGTGCGACTCCGTGTAAGACCACCTCGGTGTGCAGCAGTGCGCGGCGCTCCCCGCCCCGGGGGTGGGGGAGCAGTGTGGTCCGGATGTCGCGGATGGGGAATCGGCTCAGCAGGGCGTTGCCGTACTGCCCGTGCGGGGCGCCGCCGCGCCGTCGACGCCGACGGTTCAGGCTCGCCCCGAACGCGAGGTGCATGCCCAGGCTGTTCGCGAGGTCGACGGCCTGGTCGGCGAACCCGCTGCGTCCGGCCCAGTTGCGGTCGACCTCCTGCAGGCCGACGAGATCGGCGTCGAGGTCGGCGATGGCCGCGGCGGTCCGTGCCAGGTCCAGCACGCCGCTCGCGCCGACGCCGTGGTGGATGTTGAACGTCCCCACCCGCACGTGGGCGTCGCCGCGCGCAGGGGCTTCCCGGTCGTGGTTGGTGGACGTAGCCAAAGCACGCACTTCCCGATGTCTTCGCTGCAGCGGCCTCGTGGCCTGCATATACCGCGAGGCTGTCGACGACAACCGTCGTGCAAGCAGCCGTCGCCGAGGGTGTACGACCATGCGCGGCGAGTGATTGACAGGTCGGCACGGTGGGGACAGTCTTGGGCTGCAAACCAAGAGTGGGGGCTTTCATGCGTCGCGTTGTCGTATCGCTTTTCTCGGTTCTTGCCCTGTCAGTCTCGCTGCTTGCCGCCGCGGCCACGGCCGCTCCACCGGACACCGGCGACCGGCTCGACGTCTACACCGGCACCATCGGAACCGCCCAGGTCGACGATCTCGTCGCGCTCGGCATCGACCGGCACGAGCTGGAGATGTCGCGCGTGCCAGGGGAGCGGGGCGAGAAGTCCCAGGTCCGCGTGGAGACGATCCTGAGTGGCGCCCAGGCAGACCGGCTGCGTGCCGAGGGCCTTCGGCTGCGACCCATGACCGTGGGCGGCAGGACCGCTGCGGAACGGGCCAGCGCGCAGGCGGAGGACGGGTTCGAGGTCTTCCGTCGCTACAGCGGCGCCAACGGGCTGAAGGCCGAGTTCGAGCAGGTGGCGGCAGACAACCGGCGCATCACCAAGCTGGTGACCTTCGGCCAGACCCTGACCGGGCAGGACATGGTCGCGCTGAAGGTGTCCGAGAACGCCGACCGGACCAAGGACGGCAAGAAGCCCGCCGTGCTCTATCTCGCGGCCCAGCACGCACGTGAGTGGATCACGCCGGAGATGGTGCGTCGGCTGATGCATCACGTGGTGGACGGCTACGGCACCGACCGGCGGATCACCCGGCTGGTGAAGGAGAACGAGCTGTGGTTCGTGCCGGTGGCCAACCCCGACGGCTACGACTTCACGTTCACGCCCGGCCAGCGGCTGTGGCGCAAGAACCTGCGGGACAACAACGGCGACGGCACGATCGCGCCGGGCGACGGGGTCGACCTCAACAGCAACTTCGCGACCAAGTGGGGCTACGACAACGAGGGCTCCTCGCCGGCCCCCGGCAGCGAGACGTTCCGCGGAGCCGGTCCCGGGTCCGAGCCCGAGACACAGGCCCTCGACCACCTCGCGGACCGCGTCGGCTTCGAGTTCCTGGTCAACTACCACTCTGCGGCAGAGCTGCTGCTGTACGGCACGGGCTGGCAGGTCGCCACTCCGACACCGGACGACGTCCTCTACGAGGCCATGGCCGGTGACGACGCCGACCCCGCCGTACCCGGTTATGACCCCGACATCTCCGCCGAGCTGTACACCACCAACGGCGACACCGACACGCATATGACCGAGCGCTACGGCACCCTCGGGTTCACTCCGGAGATGTCGACCTGCGAGTCGGTGTCGGACAGCGTCCCCGGCGACGAGTGGGAGGCCGCGGACTGCGACAGCGGGTTCAACTTCCCCGACGACGAGGCACTCGTGCAGGCGGAGTTCGAGAAGAACATCGCGTTCGCGCTCTCGGTCGCCGGCTCGGCCGATGACCCGGACGACCCCGAGTCCGCAGTGGGACGCACGGCCGAGGACTTCCGCGTGGACTCCTTCGACGTTTCCTACGGTGACCCGCAGACGGTCGCCGTGGTGGCCAAGCGTGCGGTGAAGAACCTCCGGCTGCGTTATCGGATCGACGGTGGCCGGGTGCAGACCGCGCGGGCGTCCGAGTGGCGCGGTGGTGAGCGTTACGGCGACGAGAACGACGACTACTACGCGGAGTTCCGCGGCCAGGTGCGCGGAGCCGACAGCGGCGACGAGGTGGACGTCTGGTTCACCGGGGTGAAGTCGCGCAGCGGTCCGGTCTCGAGCGAGACGTTCACCTACACGCTGGAGTCCGACAACGACGCCGACGTGCTCGTGCTGGCCAACGAGGACTACGAGGGCGTCAACCCGACCTACCCACCGGGGACCGATGCCCCAAAGTACGACGAGACGCATGTGGCCGCCGTCGAAGCCGCGGGGTACTCCACCGACGTCTGGGACGTGAGCGCGCAGGGTGTACCGCACGACCTCGGTGTGCTCGGTCATTACGACGCGGTGCTGTGGTATCTCGGTGACAACAGGTTCACCCAGGACCCGGAGGACGAGACCATCACGACGCCGTTGGGGGAGCTGCCGGACATCGGCGTGGCCGAGCGGCAGCAGTTCCTCACGATGGCGGTGCGCGACTACCTCAACGAGGGCGGCAAGCTCGTGCACGCGTCCGAGACCGCGCAGCACTCCGGCCTGCCGGGGATCGGCGACTCGGTCGGCGGGCTGTTCTACGGGCTCAACGGTGACCCCACCGCCGAGTGCGTGGTGCAGACCGTTCCGGGGTTCTTCGAGGACTGCCTGCTGCTGGCCGACGACTTCCGGCAGTACTACCTGGGCGGGTTCACCCGTACCGACACCTCCGACCCGGCATCGGTCAACGGCTTGCCCGGGCCGGTCGAGGGCTTCAGCGGCAGCTTCGCGCCCGGCGACAACCCGCTCGACGAGGCGGGTGTGTTCCAGCCGACCAGTGAGGTGCTGCCGGTCGAGGAGTTCCCGCAGTTCGCCAGCCAGGGGGCAGCGGAGTACGTCACCGACGGCGTCGACCCGTTCGCGCCGGTCGAGGGCACCAGGTACGCCGGGGCGGTGCACGCCGACACGTCGTACATGCGGCTGCACAAGACCGTCGACCTGACCGGTGCCACCACGGCCCAGCTGAGGTTCGCGCTGTCGATCAACACTGAGCCGTCGTACGACAACGTCATCGTGGAGGCGCACACGGTCGGTGAGGACGACTGGACCACCCTGCCGGACCTCAACGGCGGCACGCAGACCGATCCGCCGGCGGAGTGCGTGGCCGACGGGTTCCTGCTGAACGCGCATCCGTTCCTGCGGCACTACCTCGGTGGCGCGGACTGCACCGGGCCCGGCACGAGCGGCACGTGGAACTCCTTCACCGGGTCCACCGGTGGCTGGCAGGACGCGGCGTTCGACCTGACCGGCTTCGCCGGCGGCCAGGTCGAGATCGCGATCAGCTACGTCACCGACCCGTCGACCGGCGGTGTGGGCACGTTCGTCGACGACACCCACGTGGTCGTCGACGGGGTCGACTCGGCCGACGGGTTCGAGGGCGCGACCAGTACGTGGACTGTCGGCGGACCGCCGGCGGGAAGCGCGCCCAACCAGGGCGACTGGGCCATCTCGGAGAAGCTGGTCAACGCCTTCGCCGGAACCTCGACCGAGGACACGCTGCTGCTCGGGTTCGGGCTGGAGCAGCTGTCCACCGACGCCGAGCGGGCCGACCTCGTCGAACGCGCGCTGGGCTCGCTGCTGGAGTAGCCGCACGCCGCGCCGGTCGGTCTGCGCGACCGACCGGCGCGGACGCGTGCGCGCGAGATCGTCGCCGGGAAAACTCGTTGTCGGCGGCAGGATCGCGGTGAGAGATTGGCGCGTCAGCCAAGGGCTCCACGGGGAGCGGGTATGAGCGTGGTCTTTCGAGCCGAGGGAACTCCGGGGACGTCGCGTCTCGACGACATGCGGTACATGGTCGGGGGCACCCATGCGTGAGGCGCCGTCGCCGTCGGACCAGGTGCAGCAGCTGGTGTGGAGCGCGCTGTCGAGCCAGGTGGTCATCGTGCTCGCCCGCCTGGGGGTCGCCGACGCGCTCGCGGACGGAAGCCGAGACGTCGGCGACGTGGCCACCGCGGTCGGTGCGGACCCGGAGGCACTGCTGCGGTTGCTGCGTGCGGCCGCAACTCTCGGCGTCCTGGCCGAGGCGGGCGGCGACCGCTACAGCCTGACCGAGCTCGGCGAGAGCCTGCGCAGCGACGCACCCGACTCCTCACGTGACCGGGTGCTCGCCTTCGGCACACCCATGCGCTGGCGGCTGCTCGCCGACCTGGAGCAGGCCGTCCGCACCGGCCGCACCACGTCGACGGACGTGATGGGCGGCTCGATCTGGGACCACTACACCGAGCATCCCCAGGAGGGCGAGGAGTTCTCGCGGGCGATGGGTGAGGTGGCTTCGTACACCTCGGGGGTGGTGGCGGCCGCAGTCGATCCCTCGGAGCGGGGCACGGTCCTCGATCTTGGTGGGGCGCACGGCGACCTGCTGACCGGGCTGCTGGTGCGGGCGCCGCACGCCACCGGAGTCCTGTTCGACCTGCCGCCGGTGATCGACCGGGCGCGAAGACGCGTCGACGCGTCGCCGGTCGCCGCCCGGCTGCAGCTGGTCGGCGGCGACTTCTTCGAGAAGGTTCCCTCGGCCGACATCTATGTGCTGATGCGCATCCTGCACGACTGGGACGACGCCGACGCGCAACGGATCCTGGCCTCCTGCCGCCGCGACGCGCCGCCGACGGCCCGGATGCTGGTGGTGGAGACGCTGGTGCCGGACCCCTGGGCGCCGTCCCCGGCGCATCTGTTCGACCTGGCCATGCTCGTGCTGCAGGGCGGTCGTGAACGTACGGAGTCGGAGTTCCGGGAACTCCTCGCGGGAGGCGGTTGGCAGCTGTCGTCGGTCTCGGCGACGAGCACGGCGTACACCCTGCTCGAGGCCACGGCCGGCTGAGCGATCGCGCGACACCCGCGTCGGTCCCGGGACCAACGTCGCGTTGCCCACGGTCTCGAGCGTCGTGATCATCGAAGCACCGGGGGTGGTTGCACGGCGTCCGTCCCGCTGTCACTCCACGGCAGCAGCGGGGCGGACGCTCTCCCTGGGCCCCGGCGTCTGACCGGGAGTCCGGACTCAGCTGCGGGCGAGGAGAGCCCGCAGGGCCTCCGCGGTCGCCGCAGGGTCGTCCTCGGTGAGGAAATGTCCCGCATCGGCGATCGTGACCAGCTCGGCGCCGGGCACCAGCTCGCAGAGGCGCTTGCCGGCCGCCGGTTCGAGCCACTCGTCGTGCTCTCCCCAGATCACCCTCGTCGGCGCGGTCACCTCGCCCAGCCGGGCGACCACGTCGCGGGTGTCGACCTCGGTGAAGTGCGCGACCTGGTCGAGGTAGCGCTGCTGCCCCTCGGGGCCGGCGTAGCGGTCGAGGTACGCCGCGGCGGCGGTCTCGCTCAGTGGCCGATGTGTCGTGGTGTGCAGGTGGGCCGCGATGATCCGGTCGAAGATGTGCCCGGGCATCGTGCGGTAGGCGTCCTGGTGCTCCTGCATGTGCTGCGCGACCGGCGTGACCCACGGTGAGAGCACTGCGGTGTCGAGCAGTGCCAGGCTGCGCGCCGGCACCTCGTGCACCAGGTGCGCGCGCAGCACGGTCGCCCCGCCGATGTCGTGCCCGACCAGGCTCGGGGCGTCGATGCCCCAGTGGTCGACGAGCTCGGCAAGCGTCCGTGCGTGGCCGGCGACCGAGGGCACGGCTCCCGGGTCGAGCCGGGAGTCGCCGTAGCCGAGCAGGTCCCACAGATGGACAGTGTTCGTGCGGGCCAGGACGGGGACCACGTCTCGCCACAGGTAGGACCAGGAGGGGGTGCCGTGCACGAGGACGACCGGCGGCCCCTCGCCGACGACGTCAGTGGCGACCTCGCCGTCGCGGACGCGTACGCGGTCGCGCAGTGCCCACGCGCCGGTGCTCGGGGAAGTGCCTGTGCCGGTGGCGGTCATCGCGACGCTCCAGTGGATCGGGCACGCCGTGCGGGCCACGGCGTAAGGGGTAAACTGACTATTGTTGGATTACGATACGACGGGCAGGTAAGGCATGCAAGTCAGTTTGAGCGATTACGCCTGGGGTGCCGGGGTGGCGACCGACCTGGTGAACACGTCGGCCACCGTGATGGTCAGCACCGGAGACGCACTTCCCGATCGCGGCGCCCTGCGGCGGTTCCTGGCCGACCACGCCATCGAGCCCGACGCCCTGGCCGACGGCCCCACCGACGACGACCTGCTCGACGTGCACGCCCTGCGTGAGGTCGTCCGAGACGTTCTCGAGGCGCAGACCGAGGAGGACGCGGTGGCCGGAGCGACGTCACTGGTCGGCCGCGCGGGTCGGGGCCCCGCACTGCGACGAGACGCCGACGGCACCTGGCAGTGGTGCGCCGTCAGTGAGGTGGGCGCCGCACTGGCAGACGAGCTCGCGCTGCTGGTCGGCATCGGCCTGCTCGGCGTACTCCGCACTCTCGACCACGACCGGTTCCGGTCCTGCGCATCGCCGACGTGTGCAGGCGTCTTCGTCGACACCAGTCGCGCCGGCCGGCGTCGCTACTGCATGCCGGACCGGTGCGGCAACCGGGTCAACGTGGCCAACTTCCGCACCAGGCAGCGCGCCGGTGGCGCACCGGGCTGAACCGATCCGGGCCGCAAGGACGGAACTACGGGACCAACGGCAACTGCAACATGCGAGGTGGCGCAACGCCTACGTGGGCTGGTGACCGCCACGCGTGCCTAAGGGCTCACGGTGTGCGGGTCCAGGATGTCCCGGACCCGCTCACCGCGAGTCGGCGCGCACGTCACCAGCGCAAGGGTGGCGTCGTCCTTGAGGCGCTCCGAGCCGAAGTCGTGAACCATGTCCATGACGCGGTCTGCGAGTCGTCTCGGCTCGCGCTCGTCGGCCATCCGGAAGCAGGAGATCAGCCGGTTGTCGCCGAACTCGTCGCCGGCCGCGTTGCGCGTCTCGGTGATGCCGTCGGTGTAGACCACCAGCAGGTCGCTGGGGCCGATCGATGCATCCGCGGTCTCCCAGTGCTGGCCGGGCAGCGCCCCGAACAGCGTGCCGGTCGCCCGCAGCCGCGCCACGCCACCGGAGCGGAGCACCAGCGGGGCGGGATGCCCGGCGTTGGCATACCGGCACCTCCCGGTGGTCGCGTCGATCTCGACGATGACGCAGGTGGCGAACCACTCGCCGGTGTCGCCCATCTGGCCGGCGACCCAGTTCAGCGCCTCGCCGGGGTCGAGCCCCATCACCAGCGCGGGCACGAGCAGATGCTTGAGCCACAGCGCACGCAGCCCGGCCTTGGGGCCGTGGCCGCAGACGTCGACGACGATGAGCACGGCGCGTTCGTCGTCGAGGTTGATCACGTCGTACCAGTCGCCGGCGAGCACTCCGTGCGCGGGTTCGATCCGGCCGAAGATCATCAGGCCCGCCGGCAGCGGTGTGTCCGGGGTGGCGCACAACTGCGTGCGGAGGCTCGCCACCAGGGGTGCGTTCTGCTCCAGCGCCTCGACCGCGCGCTGGGTCGCCTCGAGGTCGTCGACGATGCGGCGGCGCATGAGCTCGACGTCGTTGCCCAGCTGCTCGAACTCCACCGGCCCGGTCCCGATGACGGGTTCCTGAAGCCGGCCCGCCGCGACACGGCGTACCTGGGCGGTCAGCCTGCCCACCGGCACCGTGATCCATCGGCGCAGGCCCCAGGTCGAACCGACGACGAGCAGCAGCGCGAGACCGGCATTGATGATCAGCCGGCGATCCAGGCCTGTGCGCGAGTTCTCGACGACCCCGGCGATGTCGTGCAGTCGCCCATCGATGGCACGGCTGAAGCTTCGTGACTCCGCACGCACCGCCGCGAACAGCGGCTCGTCGATCTGGGCCTGAACGCGGTTTGCCTGGCGGTCCTCCTGCACGGCGGCGATGATGGGGTCGGCCACCTGGACCCGCCACGCGAGGATGTCGGCCTCGAGCTCGTCGACGCGCCCCAGCAGCTCGGGCTGGGTCTCCAGCAGACGTCGCAGGCGACTCACGAGCCGCAGCTCCTCGATGCGCTGGATGGCATACCCCTGCAGGAAGCTGGGGTCGCGGGTGAGCGCGAAGCCGCGGACCTCGGCCACCTGGCTGTCCAGGCTGCGCAGCAGACGCTCGGACACGAGGGCGGTCCGGTGGAGGTTGCTCTCCTCGCGCTGCTGCTCGGTGAGGCGGTCACCGAAGGTCAGCGTCAGGCCCGCGTTGACCACCACCAGTGCGCCAAGCAGCGCCACCAGTGCGAAGACGCGCCACCGCAGAGGCACCCTCCGGGCGGGCCGCGCGGCAATGGGTCCGATAGTTCGCTCACCCCCGATTCCCAGGGACCAGATTCCTGGTCGTCCGCGGCCACGAGGGAACGGCGCTCTTCGGGGGCTACCTGGCCACAACTGATTTCGGAATCTGGGCTTGTGCTCTTAGTTCACGTCAAGACCTTGGGACTTGTCACGGAGCCAGCGCCGAACTGTGGCAGCAGAACGCCGAACGGCTGTGCAGGGCAGAGCTACCGCATTCGGACTCGGCCGGTCATCGCGCCGTGGTAGGCGCACACGTAGCGGAAACCATGCTTGACTCGTCGGCTGTACCGCTCGCCGGGGTTGAGCACGACCGACCATCGCCTGGTCGTCACGGTGTGGTTGTCTCGACCACGGTTGACCCACACCACGCGGGTGCCCTTGGTCACCGAGCGCACGCCGGGCTTGAACACGTCGTCACGCATCGCGATCGTGGTGGATGCCGCCGAAGCGGGTACTGCAGCGAGTATCACGCCGGCCGACGCCAGCGCCAAGGACCGAACAAGCACGAGCCGTGCCTCCCTCCACCGGTCTACAGCAGTGTGCTCCAGCCCGAAAACATGATGGCGGCGCTGAAGAACGGAATCAGGATTCCCCGCCGGTGTTCGCCCAAACCCCTTACTTGCTGTATTTGCAAAACGTGGCCGACTAATGACGAAATCACGTTAATGGCCGAATCCGTCGCGAATATCTCGAGCGACCCGAGCGGGACTGTTGGCAGGTATTTCGGAGGGTTCGAGCGTATTTGTCGGGCGTCCCGTCACCCCGGTGCACTCACCGCGACGGCGGTCCGGCGGCTGCGAGCGACTCACGCGTGACCTCGGTGCTCTCCGCCACCAGGTAGAACCGGAAGTCGGTGCGGCCACCGGGGCCACGCTCGGCCGGCAGCGGGTGGTCGTCGAACCACTGCCGGTACCGGTCGTAGGCGTCCTCGTCGGCGAAATGCATCTCCGCGATCCGGTAGAACGAGTAACCCTCGGGGATCTCGGCGGTGCCGCCGGAGGCCTGACGCACCGGCCGCAGCACCTTGTTGAAGACGATGCGGTCGAGGTAGGGGTTGGCCAGCAGATCGGGCGCGTGCACCTCGAACAGCCAGCGCTCGTACTCCTCGGCGCTGACGCCCTCGACGATGTCGTAGCCCAGGATGGTCTTGATCATCGGCTGTCGCCTCCTCGCTGCGGTGGGGACCACGTGAACGACTGGGCCTCGAAGCCGAACCCCTCGAGCCGCACACGCACCGGATGCAGGAGCACACCGACCAGCTGGTCAGCCGCCTGCTCGCGCGTGCGCCACGGTGCACGGGTGTTGCCCCGGTCCCTGTGCGCGCGCATCGCCTGCTCGTAGCGCTCGTGAGTCCAGTCCGCCGGCATCTCCTCGACGCTTCCGCGCACCGACACGAGCCGGGGCACGCGCAGCCCGAGGTCGAACACGTGCGGGTGCTCGTTGGTGGACCCCGGCGCCGGCTCGCCGACCCAGGTGACGAGCGTGCGCGGGTCGCGCCGCCACTGCTGCAGGCGGCGATGGACACGACGCTGCACGAGCGCGACCGTCCAGTCGTCGTGCAGGAACGCGGCCATGGTGCGGGCGACGGGGAAGCCGTCGTCATCGAGCGTGGTGACCTGCGCGAACCGCGGCTCGTCCCGCACGAACGACAGCGCGGCAGTGCGGGCGTCCGTCAGGTCGGCCTCGTCGGCGCCGGGCAGCCGTCCGGCGGCACCGGTCATCCGCGGACCAGACGCATCACCGCGCCGACGTCCGCCCGGGCCGGGAGGTCGAGCACCTCCTTGGCGACCTGGGCGCGCGCCTCGTCGTCCAGCGCGCGCTGCGCGTTCATCGCGAACTTCGCGGCGAGCTCCTCGGCCGTCAGCGGGTTGCCGGGACCTCCGCGGTTGACGTCGACCCTGGCCTCGTGCCGGGCACCGTCGCGGGTGCGCACCCGCAGCACCGCCGGGAACTGCTCGGGGAAGATCTCGTCGCAGCGCTCGTCGGCGACGCAGCGAACCCGCGCGGCCAGTGCGAGCCGATCCTCGTCAGCCGCAGCCTGGTCGGTGAAGTCGTCGTGGTCGAGCCCCAGACCACCACCGCCCGTGAGCGCGGCCGCCACGGTGTACGGGCCGCTGAACGCCGCGTGGTAGCCGGACTCGGGCCTGGCCTTGTCCTCCGGGGGCTGCGCGATGGTGCGCAGTACCGGCGTGGGGACCCCGAGCTCGATGTCGTCCACGTCGTCGGCGACGACCCCTCGCGACCGCAGCTCGAGCGCGGCGTCGATGCCGGCGTGGGTGAAGTGGTTGCACGGATAGGGCTTGAAGAAGATGCCCGGGAGCTCCCACCGCTCACCCAGCCGCGCGACCACCGCGTCGACGTCGGCGGACTCGCCGACGTGGGCGAACAGGAAGCCGAACCGGCCCTCGATCACCGTGGGCGGGCCGGTGAGGCCGTGTCGGGCGAGCTCCGCGGCGACCACTCCGGAGTGCGCCGCCCAGCCGCAGTGCACGCGCTTGACCGTGCCGCCGGTGCGGTTGGCCTCCAGCAGACCGGCGCCCATGCTGGCCGCGATCCCGGCAGCGTGCGCGATGCCCGCCTGGTCGAGTCCACCGACCGCCGCCGCGGCCACGGCGGCGCCGACGGCCCCGCAGATCGACGTCGCGTGCTGGCCGCGCTCGAAGAACACCGAGTTGCCCAGCTCGCGGTCGTAGCCGCCCATGCCCAGCCGTACCGCGACCTCGATGCCGGCCGCGGCCGCGTCGAGCAGAGCGGTCGCCGGCGCGCCCTGGGCCTCCGCGACCGCGAGTGCCGCCGGGATCACCGACGACGACGGATGCAGCACCGACGGCAGATGGGTGTCGTCGAAGTCGAGCGAGTGCGCCAGCGTCCCGTTGACGAGCGCGGCGGCACTCGGTGGGACTGCGAGGTCGCTGCCGATCGCGGTGGCCCGCGGGGGGCCGCCCCACTCGCGTACGACCGCGGTCACCGTCCGTGCGGACGGCTGGTCGGTGGCGGCGAGACTGTTGCCGATGACGTCGAGCACGCGGCGCGCGACGTCGTCACGCAGCTGGTCCGGGAGCCCGTCACACTGCGCGTCGTGGGCGAGTCGCGCCAGTCGCTGGACGACGGTCTCCTCGACGGCCGTCATGCCGACACCGCGGCGACCGGCCGTACGGGGGAACCGGTGCCGCCGACGATGCGTAGCGGCGCCATCATGAACACGAACTGCGTGAGGCCCTCGGCGGCGGCCTGTTCCAGGTCGAGGTGCTCGATGATGTGCACACCGGCCTCGACCAGCAGTACGCGGTGCACCGGGAGCACACTGTGCCCCGCGCCGGGCTTGACCTGTTCGTACGCCGTCGTGTCCGCGCCCGTGGTGACGACGCCGGACTCGACCAGCCACTGCGCCGCCTCGGTCGTCGGGCCGGGTACGCCGTCGGCCTGACCCAGGTAGGTCTCCGGGTCGTCGAAGTGTCGCGCCCAGCCCGTGCGTACCAGCGCGACGTCGCCCTGGCGAACCCCGACCCCCGCCTTGTCCGCGGCGGCTCGCAGGTCGTCGGCGGTGACGCCGTAGCCCGCCGGCAGAACGTCGACGCCGTGCACGGCGGCGACGTCGAGCAGGACCCCGCGGGTCAGCATGGCCGGCGTGTGCTCCGCGCCGAGCTCCGAGAAGCGCCCGCCGCGTTGGGCCTCGGCGGCGTCCACGTCCCCGTGCAGGCGGCCGTCGTGGCTGACGTGCGAGAGCGCGTCGACATGGGTGCCGACGTGGCCGCCGGTGACGATCATCTCGTTGGCGGCCGATCCTCCGTCGGAGCGGACCATGTCGCCGTGCCGCCGGATCAGGCTCATCCGGAAGCCGGGGTGGTTGGGCGAGCACGGCATGCCCGTGAAGTGCGGGTGCCCCAGCTCGACGAGCCGCACACCGGCCTGGATCGCGGCGAGCAGCGTGTCCGCCGCGGCCGTGGTCTGGTGCGTCTCGGTGCTCATCGGTCTCCTTCTGGGTGGCCATGTGTCGGGGGTGCGGGTTCGGCGGCGAGGTCGAGGACCACCTGTGCGCGGGCGACGACCGCAGGGTCGATGAACCGGCCCGCGTCGTCGAGTACGGCGGCCTCGCCGTTGGCGGCAGCCCTGGTCGCGGCGGCGACGACGGCGCGTGCCGAGTCGACCTCCTCGGCACTGGGTGTGAAGACGTCATGGACGACGGGGATCTGCGTTGGGTGCACGACCGACCGGCCCACGAACCCGCCTTCCCTGCCGCGCTCGCAGCTCGCGCGCAGCCCCTCGAGGTCGCCGACGTCGGTCCACACGCTCTGCACCGGGGAGGGCAGGCCTGCCGCGCGGGCCACGACCACGACCCAGCCACGCGCCCAGTCCAGCCCCGAGTCGCTCGGAACGCGAAGGTCCGCGGACAGGTCCGCCTCGCCGAGCCCGATGCCCGCCACCTGGGGGTGCGCGGTCGCGAGGTTCTCGGCCCGGGCGAGACCACGCGCGGACTCCAGGATCAGCTGCAGCGGCTTGCCGGTGCGCTCGGCGATCTGGCGGACTGCCGCCGGGTCCTCGGCGCGGGGAACGCGGATGCCGTCCACGTCCAGGCCGGCGAGCGCGTCCAGATCGGCTTCGGCCCATGGGCTGGGGAAGGCATTGCAGCGCACCCATAGCGGGGGGCCGCTGTAGTTCCGGTCGGCGAGGGTCGCGACCACCGCGGCGCGTGCGTTCTCCTTCTGCTGCGGCGGTACGGCGTCCTCCAGGTCGAGCACCACCGCCTCGGCCCGGGAGTCGAGGGCCTTGGCCACCCGTTCGGTGCGATGTCCGGGGACGTACAGCCAGGAGCGTGGTGGCCGGCTCACGCGCTCTGCCTCCCCGGGACGACGGGCAGCCCGCCCTGCCAGCCGAGGGAACGTGACAGCGAGTTGGCCGCCTCGCGAAGCAGCGGGATGAAGCGCTCTCGCGCTCCGGCGTCGACCCGGTCCACCGGTCCGCACACGGAGATCGCGCCGACCACCGTGCCGTCGAACGCGAACACGGGGGCGGCGACCGAGCCGGCGCCCTCCTGGCGTTCACCGGAGGAGCGGGCGTAGCCGAGACGGCGTACCTCCGCGAGACGGGAGCGCAGGGTCTGCGCGGAAGTGACGGTGCGGCTGGTCAGCGCGCGCAGGTCGCCGGTCAGGACGGCCTCCTGCTCCTCCTGGGGGACGAACGCGAGCATGCAGGTTCCCGAGCTGCCCGCGTGCAGCGGGAAGCGACGGCCCACCTCGACCGTCATCTTGATCTCGCGCGAGCTCTCCACCTGGTCGAGGTACACGCGGCCGTCCGGCACCCGCGCCGACACCGTGGTCGTCTCGCCGGTGTCCCGCTGCAGCGAGCGCAGCAGCGGCATCGCCGCCGTCCGCAGATGGGAGTCACGCAGGGCCCGCGCGCCCAGTGCGGCCGCCGCCGGGCCGAGCCGGTACCCGCGAGTGTCAGGCTCGGTGACGATCAGCCGCCGGTCTGCGAGGGTGCGCAGGATGCGGTGCACGACGGCCTTGGACAGTCCGAGCTCGCGCGCGATCGCCGAGACCCCGAGCGACTTCGGGCCGTCGGTGAACAGCAGCAGCACGTCGGTGACCCGTGCCGCGGCCTCCGTGCCCTGAATGTCCCCCACGTGCGCCCTCCTATCGCAGATGACCTCTCGCGGACGACAGAGCGTTCCGCCAAGCGAACCCCCATTCGAGCATCCGGCTGGATCGCAGTCAACCCCGCCCTCATCTGGTTTTCTTTTGGAAATAAGGAAGTTACGTCGGTGGCCTTGACCGTGTTCCGCGGCAGGTGCCAGAGTGTGTGGCCCTGCCCGTTCCGTTGATCGGAACGCCACGAACCGCCAGGAGCCGGACATGCGTAGGACATCGATCGCCGTACTCGGATGCGCGCTCTCCCTGACCGTCGCCGCCTGCGGCGGGTCGGCGCCCGCCGGAACGACCGACGGCGGTGGGGACAGTGGCCCGATCAAGATCGGCTCGCTGCACCCGATCAGCGGTGATCTCGCCGCCGACGGTCAGCAGATGGACAACGGCGCCAAGCTCGCCGTCGAGGCCATCAACCAGGCCGGCGGCATCAAGTCCCTCGACGGCCGCAAGCTGCAGCTGTTGAGCGGGGACACCCAGGGCGAGCCCGACATCGGGCAGAGCGAGGCCGAGCGTCTCATTCAGGAGGGCGCTGTCGGCCTCGTCGGCACCTACCAGAGCGACGTCAGCGCAAACGTGTCCGCGGTCGCCGAACGCAACGAGGTGCCGTTCGTCATCGACGTGTCCAGCGACGACGCGATCCTGCAGCAGGGCTACAAGTACACGTTCCGTGTGCAGCCGAGCTCGAGCGTGATGGGCACCGAGGGTGCGAAGTACCTGCAGGAGGTCTCGTCCGCCGCCGGTGAGCCGGCGAAGAAGGTCGCGATCCTGCACGAGTACGGGCCCTTCGGCACCGCGGTCAGCAAGTCGTTCACGGCAGAGGCCGAGAGACAGGGCATGCAGATCGGTCCGGTCATCTCCTACGACCCGCTGAGCGTCACCGACCTGACCACCCAGATGACGAAGGTCAAGGCCGCGGGCGCCGACGTGCTCGTCGTCACCGGGTACTACAGCGACAGCGTGCTGGCCGCGGACGCCGTGAAGGCGGTCAAGCCGCAGCTCGACGCCGTGTTCGGTGTGGCGGACGGTGCTTACGACCTTCCCCAGTTCCCTGAGCAGATGGGGTCGGCGAGCGAGGGCTACTACGACTCCAACTATCACTCCGACATGACCAACCCGGAGATGCAGAAGCTCGCCGCGCTCTACCAGAAGCGCTTCGGCGAGGAGATCCGCACAGGTGCAGTCCTCGCCTACGACTCGGTGCGCGTGATCGCGTCGAGTCTCGAAGCGGCCGGTGACACCGACCCCTCTGCCGTGCGGGACGCGATCGCACAGGGGAACTTCGAGACTCTCATCGCCGGCAACGGCCCGATCAGCTTCACCGAGACCGGGGAGAACGAGAACGCCGTGCCGATCCTCATGCAGGTGCAGGACGGCCAGATCGTGCAGGCCCACCCGGACGAGTTCGCGCAGGCCAAGCCGATGTACCCGGCCCCGCCCGCCCAATGAGCCATTCCTCCGGGACCCGCCAGACGTCACCGTCCGACCCGGCGCAGGCCGGCGCACCACGTACCCGCCGGCCTGTCCCGTGGCTGCCCGTGCTCACGACTGTGGCGCTGGTGGTCGGGGCGGTGGCGTTGGCCTTCGTCCGGTCGGGCAGCGGCGCCGTGGTCACCCAGGCGGTGCTCGCGGGCGTCCTGATCGGTGGCATCTACGGGCTGCTGGCCATGGGGCTGACGCTGATCTTCGGGGTGCTCGACATCGTCAACTTCGCGCATGGTGCGTTCCTGACCGTTGCGCTGTTCCTCACGTTCTGGCTGGTGCACTCGCTGGGCCTGCACCCGTACCTGGCCCTCGGCGTTACCGTGCCCGCGATGTTCCTGATCGGCTTCGCGGTCCAGCGCGGCGTTCTGTCCGGCGCGATGGGGAAGCCGCTGCAGAACCAGCTCCTGATCACGCTGGGCATCGCCCTGGTGATCGAGAACGCGCTGCTGATGTTCGTCGGCGCCAACCCCCGCTCGGTCGCGCTGCCGGGTGACCAGGGCGTGCAGATCCTGGGTGCCGTCGCCGAGCTGTCCAACCTGTTCGCGTTCGTGGGGTCCCTGGTTCTCGCCGGAGGGCTCTTCCTGCTGCTGCAGCGCACACGCCTGGGTACGGCGATCCGCGCCGTGGCCGCCAACGACGTCGGTGCGCAGATGGTGGGCATCGACGTGCGCCGTATCTACGCGCTGACATTCGCACTCGGCACCGCCTGTGCCGGTGCTGCCGGCACCTTGGTCGCGCCGCTTGTCACGATCGAGCCGACCACGGGGTCGCTGTTCAACATCCTGGCATTCGTGATCGTCGTGCTCGGCAGCATGGGCAACGTGGTCGGAGCCCTCGTCGGCGGGCTGATCATCGGTCTCACCGAGCAGCTCGGGACGCTGCTGCTGCCAAGTCAGAGCCCACAGCTCAGTGTGTTCATCGTGTTCGTGCTCGTGCTGTTCCTTCGTCCGCAGGGCCTTTTCGGGAGGTCGGCATGAGTGTCACCGAGCTGCCGTCGACGGCAGCAGGGCGTGCGCTGCCGGTGGAACCATGGAACCGGCACCTGCTCGCCATCGGGGTGCTCGCAGTCGTGCTCATCCCGCTGCCGCTGCTGCTCCCCGCCGCGCAGGGAGCCGTGGCGGTGCGGGTGCTGATCTTCGCGATCATGAGTATCGGCTGGAACATCATGAGCGGCTTCGGGGGGATGTTCAGCTTCGGGCACGCCGCCTACTTCGGCCTCGGCGCCTACACCAGCGCGTGGCTGCTCGTCGAGCACAACGTCTCGCCGTGGATCGGCATGGCGGTGGGCATGGTGGTGGCCGCGGTGTTCGGTGTCGTGGTGGGGTTCCTGGCGCTGCGGTACCGGCTCAAGGGCGCCTACTTCGCTCTGGCCACGTTCGCCTTCGCCGAGATGCTGCGTCTGTACGCCAGCAGCAGCAACCTGGTGAACCGGGCCTCTGGCTACCACGTGCCTCTCCTGCCCGACGACACCTCGTGGTGGTTCATGCAGTTCGAGGCGGGGTCACCCAACTACTTCTGGATCGCACTCGGCCTGACCGTCTTCGGGCTGGTGGTGAGTGTCCTCTTCCTCCGGTCGAGGGTCGGACGGTTCAGTGTGGCCGCCCGCGACGACGAGGAGGCTGCCGCCTCGATCGGCATCCCGGTGATGCGTTGCAAGCTGGTCACGATCGCCCTCTCGGCGGCGATCACGGCGACGGCGGGGTCGTTCTTCACGCAGTACTACCTGTTCATCGACCCCGACCTCGCGTTCGGCTCCAGCGTGTCCATCCAGGCGATCCTCCCGGCCGTCATCGGCGGCGTGGCCACGATCTGGGGTCCGGTGATCGGGGCGGTGGTGCTCGGCCCGCTCAGCGACGTGACCGCGACCCTGTTGCGCGAGCCTCCCGCGTTCCTCAGCTTCCTGCAGGGTCGCGTGGGGCTGGACATCATCCTGTACGGCATCCTGCTCATTCTGATCGTGCTTCTCCTGCCGAAGGGCATCTACGGGGCCTTGCGAGATCGGTGGGCCAGGCGATGACGCTGCTGCGCGTGGAGAACGTGAGCAAGTCGTTCAGCGGCCTGCGCGCCGTCGACGACGTGAGCTTCGACGTCGACGAGGGCAGCATCCTCGGGATCATCGGCCCCAACGGCGCGGGCAAGACCACGTTGTTCAACGTCGTCGCGGGAGCGATGCAGCCCGACTCGGGCTCGGTACGCCTCGACGGCAACGACATCACCGGCAGGACTCCGCACAAGGTCGCCAGCGCGGGCATGGCGCGCACGTTCCAGATCATGCGGCCGTTCTCCTCGATGACCGTGCTGGACAACGTCACGGTGGCGGTCCTTGCCGGTGGCCGGTCACGATCTGCAGCCAGGACGACGGCCGCCGAGGTGATCGAGCGGGTGGGGCTGGACAGGTGGCGGGACGCGCCGAGCGAGGGACTGCCGACCGCGGCTCTCAAGCGGCTCGAGCTCGCGCGCGCGTTGGCGTTGCGTCCGCGCATCCTGCTGCTCGACGAGGTGCTGGCCGGGCTGGTGCCGGCCGAGCGCGAGCCGGTGATGGTGCTGCTCGAGCAGCTGCGTACGGAGGAGGGCGTCACGCTGGTGTTCGTCGAGCACATCATGGCTGCGGTGATGCGGCTCTCTGACTCCGTCCTGGTGCTCAATCTCGGACAGGCGCTGACGTCCGGGCCGCCGCAGGAGGTGACCCGCGACCCTCGTGTGATCGAGGCCTACCTCGGGGAGGAGCCCGGCAGTGCTGAGGCTTGAGGGCGTGTGCGCCGGCTACCACGGGCTGCAGATCCTGCACGAGCTCGACCTGCACGTCGACGAGGGCGAGATCGTCGCCGTCGTCGGCGCGAACGGTGCCGGCAAGACCACCGCGCTGAAGACGATCTCGGGGCTGTTGCGTGCGACCAGCGGGTCGGTGGTCTTCGACGGCGCGGCGGTGGAGGGCGTACGCCCGAGCGAGCTGGTGCGCCGCGGTCTCGTGCACGTGCCCGAGGGTCGGGCGCTGTTCGGTCCACTCACCGTGGAGGAGAACCTGCGGATGGGCGGCTGGACGCAGGGCCGCGGCTCACTCGACGACAAGATGCGTGAGGTACACGCGCTCTTCCCCGTCCTGGCGGAGCGCAACCGCCAGCCCGCCGAGACTCTCAGCGGCGGTCAGCAGCAGATGCTCGCGATCGGCCGCGCCCTGATGACGCAGCCCCGCCTGCTCATGCTCGACGAGCCGTCGACGGGTCTGTCACCCAAGCTCACCTGGGACGTCTTCAGCATCATCGAGTCCATCCGCGACCGCGGTGTGGCGGTGCTGCTCGTCGAGCAGAACGCCTCGCAGGCACTCAACCTGGCCGACCGCGCCTACGTCCTCGAGAGCGGCAGCGTCGTGCTCGACGGGCCGGGCCCCGAGCTCGCGCAGGACGACCGCGTCCGGGCCGCGTACCTGGGACTGTGAGCGCCACGATGGACACCCTCGCCACCAGTCCCGGCGCCCAGGAGGCCACGCGGGCCGCCACCGCGCAGCTGGGTGCGTGGGCCGCAGGACTGACCTGGCACGACGTGCCGGACGCGGTGCAGCAGCGGCTGCAGCTGGTGCTGCTCGACTCGCTCGGTGTCGGCCTGGTCGGTTCCCGGCTGCCCGAGCAGCGGGCACTGGTCGCAGCCTGGCAGCCCGGACCCGGACCGAGCCCGGTGCTGGGCGCCGGTCTGCTGACCACGGTGGAGTCCGCGGCCTGGCTCAACGCCGGTGCGCTGGTCTGCCTCGAGCTCGACGAGGGCAACAAGTACGCCAAGGGCCACCCGGCCGCGCACGGCCTGCCCGCCGTGCTCGCACTGGCGGCCGCGATCGGCTCCACCGGCACCGACACGATGTCCGCGCTGCTGGCGGCGTACGAGGTGGCCGCACGGTTCGGCCGGGCCAGCCGGCTGCGGCCGGGCGCACATCCACACGGCAGCTGGGGCGTGGCCGGGGCGGCGGCAGGATGCGCACGGCTGCTCGGCCTCGACGCCGACGGGACCGCGGCGGCCATCGACACCGGTACCGGCATGCCGATCGCGGGACACTTCTCCAGCGCGCTCGACGGCAACCCGGTGCGCAACGCATGGATGTCGGCCGCGAACCTGTCCGGCCTCGCGGCCGCACGGATGGCCAGCGCCGGCGTCGCACGCAACACCGGCACGGCCGCCGGTTCGCTCGGCGACCTGCTCGGTGCGCTCGACGTGGAGGTGCTCGTCGACGACCTCGGCGAGCGCTGGGACGTCGAGCTCGGGTACTTCAAACGGCACGCCTCGTGCTCGTTCACCCATCCGGCCGCCGACGCGGTCCTGGAGCTACGGGACCGGCTGCGGGAGCACCTGCACGAGATCCGCGAGATCGAGGTGGAGACGCACGAGCTCGCCGTGGGGCTGGACAGGACCAGCTGGAGCGAACGCCTCGCAGCGATGTTCTCCACGCCGTTCGTCGTCGCCGCAGCACTCGTGCACGGTCACGTCGACCCGTCGGTGTCCGACACGCAGGCCCGCGACGACCCGGCCGTGCGCGACCTGGCCGCGAAGGTCACGCTGCGGCGGGCCCCCGACCTGGACGCGCGGCTGCCGCACGAGCGCGCCGCCCGGATACGCGTGCAGACGCCCGCGGCGACGTTCGTCGCCGAGACCCCCAACCCGGTCGGGGACAGCGCGCACCACCCGCTGTCCTACGACGACGTCGCCACGCTGCTTCGTCGGCTGCTGTCCGACCCGGCCGCGGTTACCGTCGTCGAGGAGGTCGTCGACCGGATGCCCGCCGCCGACGACGTCACCGCAGACCTGCAACGGTTGGCCGGTCTGTGAACGCCGTCACCGCCGCGGCACGACCGAACCGGGAGGCCCCGTGCGCATCTACGCCGTGACACCGATCCACGTCGACGCCGGGGAGCTCGCCCGCCGGCAGGCGCGGTACGACGCACTGTGCCCGCCCGGCCTGACGGTTCGGCTGTACGACATCGGCGAGCGCGCACCGCGTGCGCTGAACACCGAGGACGAGGTGCGCAGCAGCGAGGCGTTCGTGGTCGAGGCGCTCAACGACGCGCCGGCGGAGTACGACGCGCTGATGCCCGACTGCGTTCTCGACCCGGGGGTCGCGATGCTGGCGCACACGGCCGCGCGCCCCGTTCTCGGGCTGCTGCGGATCAGCCTGGGATGGAGCGTCTGCACCGGTCGCACCACCGGAGCGGTCGCTCGCAACAGCGCCATCGCCGACGAGATGGTGCGCGTCGTCGAGGCCTACGGCTGGGGCGACCTGTTCACCGGCGTCGAGGTTCTCGACCTCGGTGTCGACGCGATCGCCGACAGCACGGCCTGGAACCACGCGGTCGAGGCAGCACAGCGTCGACTCGGCGAGGCGGGTTCGTCCGTCGTGGTCAACGGCTGCTCGGCCGTCGATGTCACGACCGCACGCGCGGGTTCCACTCCACGTCTCGTCGACCCGACCGCGCTGGCGCTGCGTCTCGTCGCGGCAGGAGAGGTCGCGTGAGCGCCGCTGGTCCCGACCTGGTCGTCGCCGGCGCCGGCGGCGGCCTGGCCGGCGCACTGCGCGCGGCGCAATGCGGACTCGACGTGCTCGTGGTCGAGGCGAGCGAGCACTACCGCCGCGGCAACAACACCTCGATGTCGACCGCGATGATCCCGGGCGCGGGGTCGCGGTGGCAGCGCACCGAGGGCATCGAGGACTCACCCCAGATGTTCGTCGCCGACATCATGGCCAAGACGCACGGTCAGGCGGACGCACGGCTGGCGCTGGCGCTCGCACAGGTCAGCGCGGAGCTGGTCGAGTGGCTCGCCGACGAGGCCGACACCCCGCTCTCGCTGGCGACCGACTTCCAGTACCCGGGCCACGCGGTCGACCGGTGCCACACCGTCGAGGGGCGGCACGGGTCGGTGCTCCTCGACCAACTCGTCGGGCAGGTGAGACGTTCGGACCGCATCGACATGCTCGTGCCGGCCCGACTCGTGGACGTGCTCCTCGACGACACCGGCGGCGTCCGTGCGGTCGCGGTCGAGCAGCCGGACGGGCAGCGTGAGGAGATCGCCACGGACGCGGTGCTCCTGGCGACCAACGGCTACGGCGCGGACCGCGACATGGTGCGGCAGCACCTGCCCGAGATCGCAGCCGCCGTCTACCACGGCAGCGAGGCATCGCGGGGCGACGCGCTCAGGATCGGGACCCGGCTCGGCGGCCGCGCGGCGTACCTCGACGCCTACCAGGGCCACGCCGCACTGGCCGCCCGCGCCAAGACCCTCGTCGGGTGGGCGACGGTCATGCGCGGGGGAGTGCTGCTCGACCTGACGGGACGCCGCTTCGGCGACGAGACCCGAGGCTACTCGGAGTACGCCGCGGAGCTGGCCGCGCGACCCGACGCCACCGGCTGGCTCGTCTTCGACCGCCGCATCCACGACGCCTGCCTGGCCTTCACCGACTTCCGCCAGACGGTCGACTCGGGCGCCGTGGTGTGGGCAGACGACGCCAAGCAGCTCTGCGCGCACACCGGGCTGCCGCACGACGAGGTCGACGCCGAGCTCGCGCAGGCTGCGGACGTGGCGCACGGACGGGCCACGGACCGGTTCGGGCGCACCCACTTCGAGGCGCCGCTCGAGCCGCCCTATGCCGCGGTGCGTGTCGTGCCGGCGCTGTTCCACACCCAAGGAGGGCTGGTCGTCGACGAGCACGCCCGCGTGGAGCGCGCCGACGGTGTGCCGGTCCCCGGGCTGTACGCGTCCGGCGGGGCCGCCTGCGGGATCTCCGGGCACGGTGCCGCCGGGTACCTCGCGGGCAACGGCCTGCTGCCGGCGTTCGGCCTGGCGTACCTGGCCGCCGGTCATGCAGCCCGACACCGGGGCGGGCACGATCGGAGCGACACGAGCCGGGCGGACGAGACACACACCACCACAGCAGGGAGGAACGAAGCACGATGAGCACGCTGGAGACCCTCGTCAAGAACGTCACGGTGGTGCGGCCCGACGCCGGTGCGGCCGACGGCGAGCAGCTCGACCTCGGCATCGCCGGTGGCAGGTTCGTCCGGGTGGAGCCGCAGATCGACCCCGCGGCGGCGCAGCAGGTCGTCGACGGCAAGGGGTCGCTGGTGTTCCCCGGCGCGGTCGACGCCCACCAGCACTGGGGCATCTACAACCCGCTGGAGGAGGACGCCGGTACCGAGAGCCGCGCCAGCGCGCAGGGCGGAGTCACCACCGGCCTGACGTACATGCGCACCGGCCAGTACTACCTCAACCGGGGCGGGCCCTACGCCGAGTTCTTCCCACTGGTGCTCGACGCGGCACGCGGGCGTTCGTACGTCGACTACGGCTTCCACCTCGCGCCGATGATGCGTGAGCACATCGACGAGATCCCCGCGATCATCGAGGACTTCGGGGTGACGTCGTTCAAGATCTTCATGTTCTACGGCAGCCACGGGCTGCACGGGCGCTCGGCGGACCAGAGCGCGTTCCTGATGATCCCCGAGGACGAGCGCTACGACCTCGCGCACTTCGAGTTCGTGATGCGCGGCGTGCAGGCGGCCCGCGAGAAGCTCACCGACACCGCGCCGCACATCTCTCTGTCGCTGCACTGCGAGACCGCCGAGATCATGACCGCGTACACCCGGATGGTGGAGGAGGAGGGGTCGCTGCAGGGGCTCGCGGCCTACAGCGCCGCCCGGCCGCCACACTCCGAGGGGCTCGCGGTCACGATCGCGTCCTTCCTCGCCGACGAGACCGGCCTGCCCAACATCAACCTGCTGCACCTGTCGTCCCGCAAGGCACTCAAGGCGGCGATGCTGATGGCGAAGACGTTCCCGCACGTCGACTTCCGCCGCGAGGTCACGATCGGGCACCTGCTCGCCGACGTCGACACGGCGCAGGGCCTCGGCGGCAAGGTGAACCCGCCGATCCGGCCGCGTGAGGACGTCGAGGCGCTGTGGGAGTACGTCGTCGACGGCAGCGTCGACTGGGTCGTCAGCGACCACGCGTGCTGCAAGGACGAGCAGAAGTTCGGTGACCCGCGTGACGACATCTTCGCCGCGAGGTCCGGCTTCGGCGGCGCCGAGTACCTCCTTCCCGGCCTGGTCGGCGAGGGCCGGCGCCGGGGGCTGTCGTACCAGCGGATCGCGCAGCTGGCCTCGTGGAACCCTGCGCAACGCTACGGGCTGCTGTCCAAGGGCACGATCGGGGTCGGCTACGACGCCGACTTCGCTCTGGTGGACCCGTCGTCGTCGTGGACCGTGCACGCGGCCGACTCGCAGTCGACGCAGGAGTACTCGCCGTTCGAGGGCTTCGAGATCGGCGCGCGGGTGACCGACACCTGGGTGCGCGGCCGGCAGGTGCTGCAGGACGGCAACGTCGTCGGGCAGCCCGTCGGTGAGTACGTGCACCGGCCCGCGGGACGGGGTGAGCGCTGATGGGCCAGGACGAGACTCAGGACGGCGCTCGCCAAGTGGCCGACGTGAGCGCCGACGGGCCGATGGCGGGCCTGCGCGTGCTCGACGTGTCCACGATCCTCGCGGGTCCGCTGACCGCGCAGATCCTCGGTGACTACGGCGCCGACGTCATCAAGGTCGAGCACCCCACCCGTGGCGACGGCATGCGCGGCCACGGCCTCGACAAGGACGGCGAGCCGCTGTGGTGGAAGATGATCAGCCGCAACAAGCGCACCGTGGGGCTCTACCTCGGTGACGAGGAGGGAGCGCGGGTCTTCCGTCGGTTGGCGGCCACCGCGGACGTCGTCATCGAGAACTTCCGTCCCGGAACGCTCGAACGGTGGGGACTCGGCTACGACGTCCTGTCGCAGGACAACCCCGGACTGGTTCTGCTGCGCGTCACCGGGTACGGGCAGAGCGGCCCGTACGCCGACCGTCCCGGTTTCGGGACGCTGGTGGAGTCGATGAGCGGGTTCGCGCACCTCACCGGCCAGCCCGACGGGCCGCCGACGCTCCCGGCGTTCGGGCTGGCCGACTCGATCGCCGGCGTGGCCGGCGCGTCCGCGGTGTCGATGGCGCTGCTGCAGCGGACCAGGGACGGCAAGGGGCAGGTGATCGACCTCGACCTGCTCAGCCCGATCATGACCGCGGTCGGACCCGGCGTCATCTACGCCGACCAGCTCGGCATCGACCAGCAGCGCACCGGCAACCGGTCCGGCAACAACTCCCCGCGCAACACCTACCTGACCGGCGACGGGCACTGGGTCGCGATCTCGACCAGTGCCAACAGCATCGCCGAACGGGTGCTCCGGCTGGTGGGCCATCCCGAGGTCGTCGACGAGCCGTGGTTCGCCACCGGCCGGCAGCGGGCGCAGCACGCCGACCTGCTCGACAAGCTCGTCGGGGACTGGATCGCCGAACGCACCCGTGAGCAGGTCATGACCGCGTTCGCCGAGGCGGGCGCTGCCGTGGCGCCGGTCTACAAGCCCAGCGAGCTTCTCGAGGACCCGCAGGTTCGGGCGCTCGACATGATCACCTCGGTCGACGACCCCGAGCTGGGTCGAATGCGCATGCAGAACGTCATGTGGCGGATGAGCCGTACCCCCGGCCGGATCCGGTCGACCGGCAAGGCGATGGGCCAGGACACCGACGCGGTGCTGGTCGACGACCTCGGGCTCGACCCGGAGGAGGTCCGCGCCCTGCGCGAGCGGGGTGTCATCGGCTGACCCGAGCCGCCCCTCGCGTCGAGATTGCGCGAATGGCCCACCGCGCGGTCGCCGCGCAGACGGGGCGGCATCGCCTGGAGCGTGCACGCAGCGTGACGACGTCCGGCTCACCCTGGCGGCTCCCTGGCGGCTCACGCCGGCGGTTCACCCCGGCGGTTCACCCTCATTGGGGGAGGTGCCCGACCCGCGCTCACAGCGACCCTGGAAGGCGGTAACCAGGATCCTCGCGCGTGCCGCGCTGAGGAGGAGTCAGGGAGGGAACGCCGTGACAGCTTCACACAGCCCGGTGGCGCCGAAGTCGACCGGTTGGGTCGGGTGGATCGTGTTCACCGCGGCGATGTTGCTCATGCTCGGGGTCTTCAACGCGGTCAACGGTCTGGCGGCGATCTTCGCCGACGACATCTTCGTGTCGGGTGCCTCCGCCGCGGTGGTCTTCAACGTGACGACCTGGGGCTGGGTGCACCTCGTCCTCGGCGTTCTCGCCGCGGCCACCGGGGTGGCGCTGATGCAGGGCGCGACCTGGGCCCGGGCGGTGGCGGTGGGCTTCGTGATGCTGAACATGCTCACGCAGCTGCTGTTCCTGCCCGCGTACCCCTTCTGGTCGATGCTGATCATCGTGCTCGACGTCCTCGTCCTGTGGGCGCTGATCGTGCACGGCGACGAGCAGATCGCCTAGCCGACCCGGAGTAGGTGTCCGCGCGGAGTGGCCGCGCTCCCCTTCGCCTGGAGCGCGGCCATCCCGCGCGCACGCGCGCCGGAGCAGATTTCACCGGGGGACCGCCGCACCGGATGACGCCGCGGTCAGCACGGCTGGTGCGGCTGGCGGGTGGGGCTCAGGCCGGCGCGGCCCACCGTCCCGCCTCGTCCTCGGGGATCCGGACCAGCTCGACGATGCTGATCCCCATCTCGCCGAGGTAGTTGAGTACGCCGGACAGCTCCTCGGGGTCTGCGAAGTTGCCCGTGAGCACGGTCTGGACGGGCTGGGTCTCGCTGCACAGGTGCGGGAACGCGCTCGTGAGCTCGTCGGAGAGTCGTCGGTCCACACGAATCAGATAGCGAGTCACCGGATCACCTGCCCTGCCCTGCACTGGTGCGATCAGTATGTGCCGCTTCACCGGGGCCGCGCCTCGCCCGATTCGGGCGAGGCAGTGACCGGTTTCGGGACGGTCCGCGACCCCCCGGCGACCTCCCGGCGACCGTCCGCGAAGCAGGCGGTCGTCGCGGGCTCCCGCTCGCCATCGCGGACCGACCGTTCACCGCACGAATGAACTAGTTACCGAGAGTGGTTGCGCTCGCCAACGAAGGAGACAATTCTGGATACGTCGGCCAGTCGCATGGGGAGGGACATGGATGCGCCCGACGCCTCAGTGACCCGTCGGCAGACCGGTCATGGCGCCGCACGGGTCTCGACCCGTCTCCCGGTCGTCCCGGACGCCTGGGTCGATCGGCCGCGGCTGCTGGCGCGTCTCGACGTCGCCATCGAGCGGCCGGTCACGCTGGTGATCGCCCCACCCGGCGCGGGAAAGACCGTCACGCTCGCGCACTGGGCACACGAGCACACCGAGCAGAAGGTCCGCTGGCTCAACGCCCGGCACGTCGACGTCGCGATGCTCTGCCGCGAGCTGCTGGCCTGTGCCGGCGTACGACGGTCCGACGCGGAGAACACCGGCGCCACGGTGGAGGAGCTGATCGCGCGGGTCGGCGACCTCCTCGCCTCTCGGCGGGCCCGCGAGCTGCTGGTCGTCGACGACGCCCACCGGCTGCCGCACAGCTGCTACGTCCTGCTGGACGAGCTGCTGAACTCCTGCCCGGACGCGGTCCACCTGGTGCTGCTCTCCCGCTGGGACCCGCCGCTGCCGATGCTGCTGCTGGAGATCCAGCGCACCGTCACCGTGATCCGGGGCCACCAGCTGCGGATGACCCCGCCCGAGGCGCGTTCCCTCGTCGAGCTGCACGCGGGGTCGCCTGCTCAGCCACTCGTCGACAGCGTCGTGCAGTACGCCCAGGGCTGGGCCGCCGTACTCGTGCTGGCGGGTCAGACTCTGCGCAGGGCACCGAGCTCGATCCCGTACGCGCTGGAGAGCGTGGCGGAGAACGGCCTGGGGCTGGTGGACCTGCTCGTGACCCAGGTCTTCGCCTCCCTCAACGAGCAGCAGCGCCACCTCCTGCTGTGCGTGTCCTCCGAGGAGACAGTGACCCCGGCCACCGCGCGGCGGCTGTGCGGCGACTCCCACTCGGATGAGGTGCTGGAGGATCTGGAGCGGGTCGGGCTGCTGGTCGGGCGCGAGCCGCAGCCGGCCGGTCACGACGACCACGGGCAGGTGCACTTCCGGCTGCACCCGCTGCTCGTCGAGGTCCTCCGCCGCCGGTTCGCGACCGGGGGAGTGGAGGTCATGCGCGCCCGGGCGGTCGTGCTCAAGGCCGCCTCGCTGTCCCGCGCACACGGCGAGATCGAGACAGCGATGCGCCGGATGCTCTGGGTGCGCGCGATGGACGAGGCCGCCGACCTCGTCGCCGAGCACGGCCTGCAGCTGCTGGCGACCGGTCGCGGCGACCTTGTACGCCGGCTCTGCATAGCCGCCCCGGACGCCGTGTCCGCCTGCCCGCGGACCTGGCTGGCCATGGCCATCGAGCGACGCCGCCAGGGCGACCACGCCCGCGCCGCGCACTGGGGTCAGAAGGTGCTGAGCTGGCATGCGCAGGCCCAGCCCGACGAGGGTCCCGGGGAGTTCGACCTCGCGCTCGTGCACCTGCTGCGCGGTGCGACCGGCGAGGACGACCTGGCACAGGCCGTCGACGAGGCGCACCGGCTCGTGCAGAGCCGGCCGGTCCCGATCTCCTACCCGCGGCGGGCGCTGCTGCTGGTGGAGCTGGGCGCGGCCGAGACCTGGCTCGGGAGCCTCGCCGACGCGACCGACCACCTTTGCGCAGCGGTCGGGATGTGCCGCAGCGGCGGCTTCACCGACCTGTACCAGGACGCGACGTCGCGGCTGGCGGTGGCGCAGCTGCTCCAGGGCGGCACGGTGGCCGCACGCGACGCCGCCCAGGCCGTGCTCGACTCCACCGGGCCGTCGTCGGGTGTCTCGGGGGCCTACCGGCACCGCGCCGCACTGGTGCTCGAGCTGGCCCGTCTGCAGACGCTGCCCGGTGTGCTGGAGCCGCCCGGGCGAGCCGCTCCTGCTACCGACCCGCGTGAGTTCGACATGACGTACCGGCTGCTCGGCAGCGTCCTCGCCGCCCGGGTGACGGCGGGCAACGGCGGCAGCGGCCGCACCGTCCTGCAGCGGAGCCTGGAGCTGCCGGTCGAGCTCCCGGCGCACATGGCGACGCTGCTCGACATGGAGCGCGGCGGCTACGCGATCGCGGCCGGTGACGTGATCGAGTTGCGTACGCTCGCGGCGCGGCTGGCCGCGCGCGCGGCGACGGCCGAGGCCGCCTACCTGGATGCGGTGGTGGCCGACCTGGAGACCGACCTGGGCAGAGCGGAGGAGATCCTGACCCGGGTCCTGCACGGTGAGTTCGGGCCCGCGGAGTCGTCCGTGACCGCGCTGGCGACCGTCTACCTCGCACAGGTGGCTGATGCGCGGGGCCGGCGCCAGCTTGCCGACCGGATGCTGCTGGACGCCGTACGCAGCACGGAGCCGCAGCGATACGCCGTGCCGTTCGTCGGCTGGAGTGCCCACGGGTCGCCGGTGCCGGTGCTGCTCCGGCGCCTGCATCTGAGCAGCGACTCCGCTTGGCTGGCCGAGCTCGTCGACGCCTTCAGCCAGGTCGAGGCGCGGGCGAAGGTGTCTCCCGCTGCGGCCGGTCCCGGGGCAGACACCGCTCGCGGCTCCGAGGCCCCGGCCGTGATACCGCCGCTGACACGGCGCGAGTCCGACGTGCTGTTCGCGTTGGCGCACGGCAGCTCGTACGCAGACATCGCCGAGTCCCTGGTGATCACCGAGAACACCGTCAAGACCCATGTCTCCTCGCTGTACGCGAAGCTCGGCGTGACCCGGCGCAGTCATGCGCTGCGGGCCGCCCGCGCTGCCAGGCTGATCTGAGAGCCGGTCCCGCTCCGGCGTGGTTCCCGCGTGCCGGGTCTGTGTGCGTGGGGTAGCTCGCATGCGATATAGTGAAGTACCTACACAATAAAGGTGCATCACGATATGCGAGCCTCAGAACGGTACGCCACGGTGCTCGGGCAGGTCCTCGAGCTGTCCGTGCTGATGAGCCAGGACATGACGCAGAGCTTCGAACGCGACGGGCTCACCCCCTCCCGGGCGCATCTGCTGTGGGAGCTGCACGAACGCGGTCCGAGCACGCAGCGGGTGCTCGCCGAGGCCCTGGACGTCAGCCCGCGCAATGTCACCGGGCTCGTGGACGGGCTGGTGGCGACGGGGTTCGTGACCCGTGAGCCGCATCCCACCGACCGGCGGGCGACGCTCGTGTGCTTCACGGCGCACGGCGAGCGCATCGCCAAGCAGTTCGACGACGGACGTGACGAGCTGGCAGAGGTCCTGTTCGCAGGGATGTCCGAGCGGCGGCTCGCGGGGCTCGAGAAGGGCCTTGGCCCGGTGCTGGAGCGACTGCGCGCGGCGCTGTCGGAGACGAAAGGGGAACGGCCGTGAGGAACGTCGTCGCGTTGGGCCGCAAGCTGGTCATGTTCGAGCTGTCGCTCTACCGCAGCCTGTACCGCTGGGCGACCCGACGGCCGGACGTCCCGAACGACGCCGGCGCGTTCGCGTACGTCGGTGCCGTCTCGGTGCTGCTGTGGGCGTTCATCATCGTGTCCGCGGTCGAGACCGTGGTCTTCCACCTGATCCTGCCGTGGGAGGTCGTCCGGCTGGTCGTCGACATCCTCAGCATCTGGGGGCTGCTCTGGATGCTCGGGTTCGCGGCGAGCATGCATGTCTACCCGCACCTCGTCGACGGCACCGGTGTGCGGGTGCGCAACAGCACGGGCACGGACCTCACCGTGCCTTGGGATGCCATCGCCTCGGTCAGTGTGCGTGAGCGCAGCCGCGACCGGTCCAAGACCGTGCAGGTCGACCACGACGAGAAGGGCGACATCCTGCACGTGGTCATGTCGAGCAGGAGCAACGTGGACCTCCGGCTGCGGCGACCGCTCGTCGTGCCGCTGGCCAAGGGCGACGAGACGGTCACCGAGGTCCGGTTCTTCGCCGACGACGCCCGCGCCCTGGTCAACCGCGTGCGTGCCCACCTTGCGGACCACGAACAGACACCGCGCTGACGAGTCGGTCGGCGGCCGCTCGTCTCTTGCGTGTCGATCGCTTGACTTGAAGTCAACTTCAACTTGCACCCTGGGGTTCGTGACTTACACAGACATCGCTACTCCGACAACCGATTCAAGGCCGACGCTCGGCTACGCCGACCTGGGCGCGCTCATGTCACTGATGACCGGGGACGAGAAGCACGGTGCCAGTGCTACCTCGACCCTGGACGTGCTGTGGGTGCTCTACGACCGGGTACTCGACGTGGACCCGGCGACCGCCGACTCGCCCCGCCGTGACCGCTTCCTGCTGTCCAAGGGGCACGGGCCGATGGCCTTCTACGCCGTCCTGGCAGCGAAGGGCTTCTTCCCGGTCGACTGGCTGCCCACGTTCGGCACGTTCGACTCGCGGCTCGGTCATCACCCGGACCGGCTGCTCGTGCCTGGAGCCGAGATCTCCTCCGGGTCGCTGGGGCACGGCCTGCCGCTCGCGGTGGGGACCGCGCTCGGGCTGCGCGCCCAGGACAACCCGGCCCGCGTCGTCGTCCTGGTCGGTGACGCCGAGCTCGACGAGGGAAGCAACGCCGAGGCGATCGCCTTCGCTGGTTCGACCGCGCTCGACCGCCTCACCGTCGTCGTGGTCGACAACCGGTCGTCCAGCCTCGGCTGGCGCAACGGTGTCGAGCACCGGTTCGCCGTCGAGGGCTTCCACGCGGTGCGGGTCGACGGCCGCGACCACGCCGCACTCGAGCTCGCGCTGAAGCAACCCGCGCCCGGCCGGCCGTCTGTTGTCGTGGCGACCGTCGAGCCCAAGGAGGCCTGAACCATGACCGCGACCATCACACTCCGGCCGGAGACGCCCGCCGACATGCGCACCGCGTTCGCTGCCGCCACGACCGAGCTCCTCGACGAGGAACAGTCGACCGCGCTGGTGCTCGCCGACGTCTCGGCGCAGTTCTTCGGTGAGGCCAAGGCGCGGCATCCGCACCGGGTAATCAACGTCGGCATCCGTGAGCAGCTGCTGGTCAGCGCCGGCGCCGGGCTGGCGCTGACCGGGATGCGGCCGATCGTGCACACGTTCAGCGCGTTCCTGGTCGAGCGGGCGTGGGAGCAGATCAAGCTGGACTTCTCACACCAGGACGTCGGCGGCGTGCTGGTCAGCGTCGGCGCGTCGTACGACTGGCCCGCCGGCGGCCGCACCCACATGGGTCCCGGCGACGTCGCGCTGCTGGACACACTGCCGGACTGGGCGGTGCACGTCCCGGGTCATCCCGACGAGGCCGCGATGCTGCTCCGGCACGCCGCGCGCCGTTCGGGGCGCGAGTACGTACGGCTGTCGACGGGGCGCAACCGCGACCCGATGCCGGTACGCCCCGGACGCTTCCACGTCGTTCGCCGCGGCGAGCAGGGGACCGTCGTCGCGGTCGGCCCGGTTCTCGACGACGTGCTCGCAGCGACCGGTGGCCTCGACGTCACAGTGCTGTACGCCGCCACTGTCCGGCCCTTCGACGCACAGACGTTGCGGGCCACGCTCGGTCGCGCCGACGTCGTGCTCGTCGAGCCGTACCTCGCCGGCACGTCGACCCGGCTCGTCGCGGACGCACTCGTCGACCTACCCCATCGCACGCTGGGCCTCGGTGTGCGTGCCGAGGAGCTCCGCCGCTACGGCGAGCCGCGCGAGCACCAGCGGGCGCACGGCCTCGACGCAGCCGGGCTGCGGGCCTCGATCGACGCCTTCCTCGCACCGGGTCGCCGCTGAGCGCACCGACTGCTGAAGGGGGCCTGTCACCGGCCGCGGCGCGGACGCCAAGATGGGGGGATGGACAGTCTCGCGTTCCAGCCCCTGAGCCCGGTGTCCTTCCTCGAACGGTCCGCGCTCGTGTACGCCGACCGACCCGCGATCGTGTCGGAGGATCGGACGTTCACATACGCAGAGCACTGGCTGCGCGTCCGCCAGCTGGCGGGGATGCTGCAGGGGCTGGGTGTCGGAGCCGGTGAGCGGGTGGCGGTGCTGGCGCCGAACACCCACATGCAGCTGGAGTCGAGCACCGGTGTGTCCGCCGGGGGAGGCGTGCTGGTGGCTCTCAACGTGCGCCTGCAGGCCGGGGAGATCGCCACGATCCTCGACCATGCGGGCGTGTCCGTGCTGCTCGTCGACAGCGCCCTGGAGGACGTGGGTCGCAAGGCGGTCGACCAGGCACAGGTCGACCCACGGGTGGTCGTGGCCGGCGGCGACGGCCGCGACGAGTACGAGGACATGCTGGCCGCTGCCGACCCGGTCTACGTACCGGTCGAGGACGAGCGGTCGCTGCTCTCGCTCAACTACACCAGCGGCACGACGGGCACGCCCAAGGGCGTGATGTACCACCATCGGGGTGCGTACCTCCAGGCGCTGGCGATGGCCTACCACGCCAAGCTCGACCTGGGGACGAGGTACCTCTGGACGCTCCCCGCCTTTCACACGAATGGCTGGTGCTTCCCTTGGGCCGTCACGGCCGCCGGCGGCGTCCACGTGTGCCTGCGTGCGGTGGTGCCCAAGGAGGTCTGGCACAAGCTCGAGAGCGAGTCGATCACGCACTTCTGCGCGGCGCCGACGGTGCTGACGTCATTGGCCGCCGCGGAGGAGGCCCGGCCGCTGGAACGAGAGGTGCACGCACTCACCGGCGGGGCGCCGCCGTCGCCGAGCCTGCTGCGTCGGATGGACGAGCTCAACATCAGGGTCAGCCATCTGTACGGGCTCACCGAGACGTTCGGCCCCGCTGCCCTGTGCGACTGGCGTCCGGAGTGGGACGAGGGGACGCCGGACGAGCGCGCCGAACGGCTGTCGCGGCAGGGCGTCGGCAACGTCATCGCCGAGCGCGTGCGTGTCGTCGACGACAACGGACACGACGTCCCCGCCGACGGCGACACTCTCGGCCAGGTCGCCGTGCGCGGCAACAACGTGATGCTCGGCTACTACCGCGAGGAGGAGGCGACCCGCGCGGCCGCCCCGGACGGCTGGTTCCGTACCGGCGACCTCGGGGTGATGCACCCCGACGGGTACGTCGAGCTGCGCGACCGGCTGAAGGACATCATCATCTCCGGCGGCGAGAACATCAGCTCGATCGAGGTGGAGAACGTGCTCACCCAGCACCCCGCGGTCCAGGAGGCAGCCGTCGTCGGCGTACCCCACGACCACTGGGGCGAGGTGCCGGTCGCGTTCGTGACGACAGGGGGCTCGGAGTCGGTCAGCGGGGACGAGCTGATCGCGTTCGTGCGCGAGCGGCTGGCGCACTACAAGGCACCGAAGTCGGTGGTCGTCGGAGACCTGCCCAAGACGTCCACGGGCAAGATCCAGAAGAACGTGCTGCGGGAGACCGCGCGGTCCGCGTCAGGCGGCGACAGCGGTTAGGCTGCAGCGGCGCAGGGCGCGCTGGGGCGGTAGCTCAGCTGGTTAGAGCAGACGACTCATAATCGTCCAGTCGCGGGTTCAAGTCCCGCCCGCCCCACACGACGTTTCGCAGGTCAGACGACTTTCGTCCCGGCGGTCATGGCCGCCGCGGCGTGTCCGAGCATGCGCTGAGCTGCCTTGACGTTGGCGCCGGTCAGGAGGCGCTGGCAAGCCCCACGAGGTGCCCGTCGGGGTCGGTGAAGAAGCCGACGACGAGTCCTGAGGAGTCGGAGCTGAGGTGCGGGCCTGACACGCGAGTCCCGCCGAGTCTTTCGGCCTCGGCCAGCGCCCCCTCCACGTCGGCCACGCCGACGTAGAACAGGGTCCGGGGTCGGTAGCCAGCCCCTCCGCCGATGCCGCCAGGGATACCGGCACCCACGGTGCTTCGGCCGGGATCGGTGAAGCCGTACTGGCCTGGTGCCGAAACGGCATCGGCCACCTGTCCGGAGGTGTCGAAGTCCCAGCCGAACAGCTCGCCGTAGTAGCGACGCAGCGACGCTGGGTCCTCGCCGATGATCTCGAAGTGGACGACGGGCTGGGCCATGGAAGGCTCCTCTCGGGCGAGTCGTTCTCTGGCGCCGCGGCGGAAAGGGACCGCGCGAGGTCGTGGGGACACCCTAAGCACAGGAGTTGTGAAAAACAACAACTTGATCTTAAACTTGTACTCGCAGCAGAGGGAGGTGTCGGTGCCCACCATGCGTAGCTATCGGGATGGGTGCGCGATCGCGCGCGCCCTGGACGCGATCGGAGAGCGTTGGGCGCTGCTCGTCGTGCGCGAGCTGCTGCTGGGAGCGCAGCGGTTCACTGATTTGCGGCGAGCGTTGCCCGGCGTGAGCGCCAACCTGCTCACCGATCGCCTGCGCGAACTCGAAGTCAACGGCGTTGTCACGCGCAGCACGCTGCCGCCACCGGCCGCCTCGGTGGTCTATGAGCTGACCGGCTCCGGGAGCGAGCTGGAGCCGATCATCCTCGCGTTGGGTCAGTGGGGCCAGCGCATGCCCGCCCCAGCCGACCGGCGTCCTCTCAGCGCCACGTCCGTACTGCTCTACCTGCGCAGCGTCTGCCGTCCCGATCCCGCGGAGCAGCGCACGGTATACGCGGTCGAGCTCGACGGCCGCACCTGGACCATCGCGACCAGCCAGGGCACGGTGACGGTCGAATCAGGCGAACCACCCCAGCACGATTCGCGCCTGCGCACCGACCCCGAAACCCTCAACGCCCTCCTCGCCGATCCGAGCCTGTTCGAGGCAGCTCTGGACGACCGAACCCTGGTCATCGACAGCGGTGACGCCGCGACAGGGCGCAGGCTGTTCAGCCTTTGACAGCCGGCATCGCCGAAGCGACGCTAGACCCGCAGCGCCGCCTTGGAACGTCCAAGCGGCAAGCCCTCTCGCCCAAGACCGCAGGATCGATCGAGCCGCACCGATGGAGCCATCTGCTGTGCGCGCAACCCGACACCGCATCGCGGCGCCACAGTCGGACTGAGTACGCGGTCGATGATCAAGCCTGCTTGTGCCTGCACGACCTTCGCACCAGAATGGGCGGGTCTCGGGTGGGGGTGTAGTGGAGTTCCAGGTCTTGGGGCCGGTTCGTGTCTCTGCTGAAGGCGGCCCGCTTCCGCTCTCCGCGCCCACACGGCTGGGGCTGTTGGCGCTTCTGCTGGCCCGTGCCAACACTCCGGTCCCAGCCGACTCGCTGCTGGATGCCCTGTGGGGTGACCAGCAGGAGCCGGTCGGCGTCCAGCGGCTCCAGACGAACGTGCATCGCCTCCGCAAGGAACTCGACGCACCGGGTCGACTGACGCACGCCAGCGGTCACTACCTGCTCCGCGTCGAGCACGGCGAACTGGACAGCGACCGCTTCGACGAGCTGGTCGGCCGTGCCACGACTACCAAGGATGCGGTCGAACGGGCCGCACTGCTGCGCTCCGCGCTCGGGCTGTGGCGAGGCGCCCCGTTCCAAGGCGTCGACCTCAGGGAGCTGGTGGGGCACGCGCAGCTGCTGACCGAGCGCCGCCAGGTGGTGCTCGAGGAGCTCTATGCCGCCGAGCTGGAGTGCGGCCGTCACACCGAGGCGGTCGCCGACCTCGGCGACCTGGCGCGCCGCTACCCCCTGCGCGAGCGGCTCCAAGCGTTACTGATGACCGCGCTGTACCGCAGCGGCCGGCAGGCGGATGCGCTCGCCGTCTACCGCAGGGCGCGGCGCCACCTCCTCGACGAGCTCGGTCTGGAACCCGGCCCGGAACTCCGCCAGACCGAGCACCGGATCCTCCAAGGGGAGGACATCGTTCCGGCGCCACGCGCCCCGGTCGCGCCGCCAAGGCCGGCCCAGCTGCCAGCGCGCCCCCGAGACCTCGTGGGTCGCGACGACGAGCGTGCGGTGCTGGACCGTCTCGCCGGATCCCCGGGCGAGGCAGTGCAGGTCGTGATCGTCACCGGCACCGCGGGCGTGGGTAAGACCACACTGGCCACCTCCTGGGCGCAGGAACACCGCGAGGAGTTCCCGGACGGCCAGCTCTACGTCGACCTGCAGGGCTTCAGCCCCCATGACCCTCTGCACGCCTCGACCGCCCTCGCCGGCTTCCTGGCGGCGCTCGGTGAAGAGCGGAGAGTCATCCCGCCCGGGCTCGCCGAGCGGGCCGCCCGGTTCCGGACCCTCACCCACGACCGCCGCCTCGTTGTCGTGCTCGACAACGCCGTCACCGCCAACCAGGTGCGACCCCTCTTGCCCGGCGGGGCCTCCTGCTTCGTGATCGTGACCAGCCGCGACCCCCTCAGCGGCCTCGCAGCCGGTCTGGGGGCGCACCGGCTGGAACTCGGGCCGTTGACAGAGGACGAGGCGCTCGCCCTGCTGTGGTCGCGGGTCGATCCCGCCGGGGCGGCCGCCGAACCCGCGGCCCGTCTGATCGAACACTGCGGTCGCCTCCCCCTGGCCCTCCGGGTGGCCGCCGAGCGCCTCCACGGCCCGCACGCCCGCGAGATCGGCGAGCTGGTCGACGAGCTGGACGCCGAGCATGGACACCTGGATCTGCTCGACACGGGAGACGACCACACCTCGATCCGTGGGCTGTTGTCGTGGTCCTACCGACAGCTGAGCCCTGACGCGGCCCGGCTGTTCCGCCTCTGTGGATTCCGGTGCCCCCATCCGCATCACTACATCGACCCCGACCAGGCGGCTGCCCTCCGCGCCACCGATGACCTGCGCGCCACACGCCGGCTGCTCGACGAGCTGGTCCGGTTCGGCTTGGTGGAGCAGGTTCGGGACGGCCGGTACGGGATGCACACCCTGGTCCAGGCGTACGCCGCAGAGCTCGCCGTTGGCGAAGAGGACCAGGGCGGCGCCCAGCGACGACTGGCGCAGTACCACCTGGACACGGTGGCGAGTGCCGTGACCCTCATCCACCCCCCCGAGAGCAGCCGCCGCTCCGAACCCGATGTGACGGGGCACCGGGCGACACTGAACGGCTGTGCCGACGCCCTGCGGTGGCTGGACGCACGACGCTCGGAGATCCTCTGTGTGGCCGGCTTGGGTTACCCGGACGTCAACGTCGACCTGTCGATCATGCTCTGGCCCTACCTCGAGCTCGGTGGACACCACGACGAGGCCGGGCGGCTCCATGCAGTCGCGCGTACCGCAGCACGCGAACTCGGCGACCGGGCTGGAGAAGGGATCGCGGCGCGTGCCCTCGGCGCCCGCGAGCTCCGGCTCGAGCAGTACGACGGCGCCGAGCTCCTCCTGGAGGAGGCGCGGGCCCTCCACGAAGACGAGCCGGACGAGTCGATTCGGGCGACCACGGCGGCCTACTCAGCGAACACGATGGCTGCGACCGGCCGTGTCGCGGAGGCCCTGGCGGCGGCGCGGTCGGTAGCCGAGCTCCACCACACCGATGCGGTCGCCCTGTCCTCGATGGCACTCATCACCTTGGGCCGGGTCCACGCCGCCTGCGATCGTCTACGCGAGGCCGCGCGCTGGCTCCAGCAGGCACACGACATCGCACAGCGGCGGGGTCACCGTCCGGTTCAGGCTCGGGCGCTGCTCGACCTGGCCGACGCCCACAGGGACTGCGGCCGGGTCGCCGCCGCCCGTGAGTGTTACGAGCGCGCTGCTGCGCTCGCCCGCGAGCACGGCATCGTCGGCCTCGGTGAGCCCGCCCGCCTCGATGACGGCAGGGACCGGGATGAGCACCTGCCTGCAGGGCGCCGGGCGAGCGCCGGCACGGCGGGCGGGGCCGGCTGAGCTGGGCGACCCTCGTCCCGAGTAGCCCGTAGGAGTGGCGGCCCGGACTGACTGCGGCCTGTCAGCGATATGGCAGTCATCTGAAACCGGCTCCGTTCAGCGTGTTCGTGCGACGTCCGACCGGACGTCGTTCGACAAGGAGGGAATCCATGCGCTCGATCAGATCCACCAGCCGCCTTCCGCTCGCCATCGGTGGCCTGCTCCTGGCCGGAACCGCCGCGGGGGCCGTGCTCCCGGTAGGTGCGGCAGCAACCCCCGCGCCGAACCGCGCCAGCGGTGATGCGACCGCCATGAGCTGTAGCCACGACTGGTCGAACAAGGACGCCGACTACGGGTACGTCGATGCCGACTGGCTCAGGCGACGGTCCGGACCGCACACGTCCTGCACCGCCCTCGGGCAGGCGGCGGAGGGGACCAAGATCTACTACCACTGCTACACCGGCACCTGGCCGAACTCGTGGACCCACGGCCGCATCGCCGGCACCAGCCAGGACGGCTGGTTCGCGGACGAGTACCTCAGCGACGACGGGTCGGTCGAGCCCTGCTGATCTGCCGGGTCCTGCTGACCCCGGATGGTCCTCGCGCCGGGGTCAGCAGGTAGAGGGCGGGCCAAACCAGTGCACGCGGCCGAGGCGGACGTTCGTTGCTGCGCTTGTCCTTGTTGCAACAGCTCAGCAAGCGCGTCGAACTGCGGGGCGTCGTCCGCCTCTCGGTCAAGAGCGCCCGTACGGTCAGGCGCCAGCGAGGGTGGCGGCATGGTCGGGGACGTAGGTCCCCTCGCGTGGTGGGCGCTCGTAGCCCCTTGGCTTCGGCCGCGGCGGCAGCTCCAGAGCCGGAGGCGGCACCTCGGCGTAGGGGATGGTCGAGAGCAGGTGGGCGATCATGTTGAGCCGGGCCCGTTTCTTCACGTCGCTCTCCACGACGTACCAGGGCGCCTCGGGGATGTCGGTGTGCACCATCATCTCGTCCTTCGCGCGGGAGTAGTCCTCCCAGCGGTTGATCGACTCCAGGTCCATCGGCGACAGCTTCCACTGCCTCATGGGGTCCTCGAGGCGGGACCTGAAGCGGCGCTGCTGCTCCTCGTCGCTCACGGAGAACCAATACTTGCGCAGCATGATCCCGTCCTCGACGAGCAACCGTTCGAAGATGGGGCACTGGTTGAGGAACCGGCTGTACTCCTCGGGAGTGCAGAACCCCATCACCTTCTCGACGCCGGCCCGGTTGTACCAAGAGCGGTCGAACAGCACGATCTCACCGGCGCCGGGCAGGTGCTCGACGTAGCGCTGGAAGTACCACTGGCCCTTCTGGCGATCGGTCGGGCGCGGCAGCGCGGCGATGCGAGCCACGCGCGGGCTGAGGTACTGCGTGGCGCGCTTGATCGTGCCGCCCTTCCCGGCGGCGTCCCGGCCCTCGAAGATCACGACGACGCGCTTCCCCTCGGCCTTGACCCATTCCTGGACCTTGACCATCTCCGCCTGGAGCCGGAGCAGCTCGGGCTGGTACACCTTCGCGGCGACCTTCTGCGAAGCCCTCACCGCTGCGACGCCGGAGTGGTCGGTAGGAACGCGGCGCGTTCGTTCGTGCTTGGCCATGGTCCAGGCTATCCGCGGATTCGCCCACACCGCGGCAGTTCAGGCACAACCGGCGGTGTGTGTGCGCGCTCGTCCCGCCCGTGTGCGATCCGTCCGGCCGGTGCTGCGTCGACCAGCGCCTGCTCGATCGCGCGCAGGAGTGGCTGCGGATCTCGTACGCCGCGAGCCCAAGTGGCCGTCGGCGTCGGTGGTGCGGCGACGTTGTCGTACATCGGGCGCCGTTGCGCCTCGACGGCCAGGGGCGAGGAGCGGCGCAGCCTGTCGTTGGCCAGCTCGCAGTGCAGACCGGTGAAGGTGACCGCCTTGGTGGAGTACGCCGCCATCCGGATGTTGCGCGCCGCGGGGCCCACCGAGGCGCCTGCCGAGGAAGTTCGCCCGATGGTGCAGGCGGATCGACTGCAGGGTCGATGCTGCTCAAGGGCACGACGTACGGCCTTGCGCCGGGCAACGTGGGACCGAGGACCAGCGCGTGCTCGCAGACCCGATGGTTCTCCAGCAGCCCCGAACCGCCCACGCCGAGATGGACCAGGAGCGCACCGACGGCTCCGGTGAGCGCGAGCACCGGGCTGCGTTCGGGTGCGAGGTACGCCAGGCCGTACCCGAGTGCGGTGGTGACTACGACGACCGCGAGGAAACCCCAGCCGGGCCACGGACGAACGGCGAACAGCTCACGCCCCGCCTGCTCCCGCGTCGGGAACGGCACATCGCCTGCGCCGTTCACGGCCGCTCCCCGGTCAGCTCCGCGAGCATCGCGCAATGTTAGACCTGAGACGGACCGGACGCGAGAAGGATCCTGCTGGTCGCTGGCTGGAGCCGACAGATGTCGAGTGGGCGACCGCTCGCGGCGGGCGCCTCGCTTGCCCGCGAATATCAACCGATGAGTTGAGGACGCGGCGGCAGTCACTATTGGCATCGGACGATCAACGTGCGCCGCGGTGTCAGTGCCGCGCCGATCAAGGGAGACATGATGAGCCTGGTGGCGATGCACAACGTGGTCTCGGTGGACGGCTACATCGCCGACGAGAACGACGACGTCGGTCCGCTCTTCGAGTGGTACTTCAACGGTGACCAC
>DATMEB010000214.1:0-50867 GCA_035557095.1 Nocardioidaceae bacterium
GACCTGGGCGATCTCGTCGGCGGCCTGGCGCACCACACCGGACAGCTGCTTCAGCCGGGTCCTCGGCATGCGTACCGCGGGCGCCTGGATGGCCACGGCCGCGAGCATCCCGCCGCTGGGGGAGAGGATCGGCGCCGCGACGCAGCGCACGCCCGCGATCGCCTCCTCGTCGTCGATGCTGTAGCCGCGCCGGCGGATCCGGATGAGCTCCTCGCGCAGCTTGGGCGCGGACGTGAGCGTTCGCGTTGTGAGCGCGTGCAGCGGCCTGCCGAGTGCGGCGACCTCCTGCTCGATCGGCAGGCTGCCGTGCGAGAGGTACGCCTTGCCCATCGCGGTGGCGTAGACGGGTAGACGGCTGCCGGGTTCCTGGGAGAACCGCAACGCGTGCTTGGACTCGGCCCGGATGACCACGAGCATCTCGTCGCCGTCGCGTACGCCGAGGTTGACCGACTCGCCGGTCTCCTCACGGAGCCGCTCCAGCACCAGCTGCGCGCGATGCAGCCCGAGCCGCTCGTTTGCCGCCTGCCCCAGGAGTACGGCGGACCGGCCGAGGTAGTACCGGTCGGTCTGCTCGTTCTGTGCGAGGTAGCCCTCGTCGACCAGCGCACGCACGATCCGGTGCACGGTGCTCGCACTGAGCGATAGCCGCTCGGCGATCTCGGAGATCCCGAGGTCGGTTCCTCGCTCCCGGAACAGCTCGAGGACGGCCAGGGTGCGTCCGATCGCCTGGGTGCCCGTGCCGCCGGCCACGGGTGCCGCCGGTCGACTCACCGCGTGGCGCATCGAGCTTCACCCCCATCGCCGGAGTCAACGCCCGTCATGGCAGGCGGGTCGGTCGTCCCGGTCGTCGTGAGTACCCATCGGGAGGAGTGGGCAGGGTGGGAAGTATAGGCGAGCAGAGCGCACCCGGCGCCGAACGGGCGCCGTCGGGGCGCGAGCTCGATGGCCAACCCTGGTGAGGAGTACCGATGTCTGTTCAAGACGGTGGCACCGAGTTCTGGCGTGACATCAAACCGATCGAGGACTCCGCGAGGGCGGGTTCGCTGCCCGAGGTTCATCTCGCGAACGCCGCGACCGACGACGAACGCTTCTACGTGCCGTTGACCGAGACCGTGAGCACCCGGCCGTTGTGGATCTCGGTCCAGCAGAACCGCTGGTGCGACATCCTCGTGTCCGAGCGCGCGGGCCTGGTCAACCGGCACTACCACCCGCACCAGGTGTTCGCGTACACGATCTCCGGGAGATGGGGCTACCTCGAGTACGACTGGGTCGCGGGCCCCGGCGACTTCGTCTACGAGACACCGGGCGGTTCGCACACACTGATCGCGTATGAGTCGGACGAGCCGATGCGGGTGCACTTCAACGTCACCGGTCCACTGATGTGGCTCGACGAGAACGGCGAGTCCGTGGGGCTGTTCGACGTGTTCGACTACATCGCCGCGGCCAAGGAGCACTACGACAAGGTCGGAATCGGTGCCGACTACATCGACCGGCTGATGCGCTAGATTCCGGCGCCGCGGACAACCCGGCGCGCTTTGTCGGTGCCGCGGGCTAGCCTTTCGGTATATCGAATGCTGTCCGATATCGCGAAGGGATGGTCATGGGCAGGCTGGTTCCCGCACTGGCCCGAGGTCTCGACGTACTCGAGCTCTTCCTCGACCGTGAGGTCCTGTCCGCGCCGGAGGCCGTTCGGGAGCTCGGGCTGCCGCGCACCACGGTGCACGAGCTGCTCAGCACGCTCACGGCACGGGGATGGCTCGTGCTCCTCGAGGGCGACGCGCCCCGCTACCGCCTGGGCGTGCGCGCGTTCGAGCTCGGCAGCGTCTACATCCGCTCCCTCGACGTCGCCGCCGCCGTCCGTGGGGTCGCCGAGAAGCTCGCGGCGGAGACCGGTGAGACCGTCCAGGCAGGCGTGCTCGACGACGACCAGGTCGTCTATATCGTCAAGGTCGACAGCATCCACCCAGTGCGACTGGTTTCGGCGGTGGGCGGCCGGCTGCCGGCGCACTGCACGGCCCTGGGCAAAGCCCTGCTGAGCGGGCTCCCCGAGAGCCGCCTCGACGAGCTCTTCCCGCCCGGGAGCGAGCTGCCGGGCCTGACGACTCACAGCATCCGCGATGCCGACCGCCTGCGGACCGCGCTCGCCCGGATACGCCGGCGGGGCCTGGCCGTCGAGGAGCGCGAGTCCAACCCCGACGCCGCCTGCGTCGCCGCGGGCATCCGGGACCGCACGGGCGACATGGTGGCGGCCATGAGCGTCTCGGTCCCGACATCTCGCTGGAACCCGGCGCGTCGACGAGAGCTCGGCGAGGCCGTCGTCGCCGCCGCGCAGGGTCTATCCCGCGAGCTCGGGGCCCCGACGGTGTAGCCCTTGACCCGCGGCAGGGGGCATGAAACCCTCACGGCGACGCAATATCGAACGTTGTTCGAGATATCGAACTAAGCGAACGGAGTCCTCATGCTTCCCGGCGAACAGCGGCTGCAGCGGTTGGGCTACAGCGTCGAGACGGCGCGGCCGGCGACGTCGGGAGTTCGCTTCCCCGACGGCGGGGCATGGCGCGTGGAGATCCCGTCCGTCGAGGGGCCGCAGCCGCTGGAGGCGGTGCTCGACGAGGCTGCCCGCCTCGACGTGCCGCTGCACCGGGTCAGCCAGGGCAGCGGGGTCATGATGCTGTCCGACGGTGACGTCAAGGACATGGTGAGCCTGGCGGCGTCGCGCAACGCCGAGCTGTCGTTGTTCCTCGGGCCGCGGGGCACCTGGGACGTCGGCACGGCGGCACGCTCGACCTCGGGTGGCTCCGGGCCGCGCGCGCGTGGCACCGACCAGCTCGGCCAGTGCGTGGAGGACGCCCTGCGTGCCGCCGAGCTCGGCGTACGCAACGTGCTGGTCGCCGACGAGGGCGTGCTGTGGGCCTGCCACCGGCTGCGGCTCGAGGGCACGCTGCCCGCCGACTTCCGGTTCAAGGTCAGTGTGCTGACCGGACCCGTCAACCCGGCGGCGTTCGCGGTCTGGGCGGGCCTCGGCGCGGACTCCATCAACGTCCCGAGCGACCTCACCGTCGCGCAGGTGGCGGAGCTGCGCGCGACGAGCCCGGCGGCGCTCGACTTCTACCTGGAGACGCCGGACGACGCGGGTGGCATCGTGCGTCTGTACGACGGTGCCGAGCTGATCCGGGTCGGTGCTCCGATCTATCTCAAGTTCGGTCTGCGCAACGCGCCCGGCATCTATCCCGTCGGCCAGCACCTGCGCGACGTCGCGGTCGCCAGCGGCCGGGAGCGGGTACGCCGGGCCCGGCTCGCCCTCGACCTGCTCGACCGCGCCGGCGGAGCCGAGCTGCCGATGTCGCCGCTCGGCGACCCGACGCTGCCGCGCCCGCCGCGTTTCGCGGCGCCCAACGAGTGACGCAGCGAGTGACCCAGTGCGTCCTTCGGTGACCGCCGCGGTGACATCCTGGACCGCATGATCGAGGTTGGGCAGGTCACTGACCCGCTCGCCTACCACGGCGAGGGTCCGGTGTGGGACGTCCATCGAGGCGCGATCCGCTGGGTCGACATGCTGGCCGGCGACATACTCACGCTCGACCCTGCCTCGCAGCAGGTCTCCCGGCTGCACGTCGGCACGGTGGCCGCGGCGATGCGCCCGCGTGCCGGTGGCGGGCTCGTCGTCGGTGTCGAACGCGGCTTCTGCCTCGTCGACGCGGACGAGACCGGGCCGCAGCAGCCGGTCGAGGTCTGGACCGATGCGACGGTGCGGATGAACGACGGCGGATGCGACCCGCAGGGCCGGTTCTACTGCGGCTCGATGGACTACGACGCCACGCCGGGCCGCGGTTCGCTGTACCGACTGGACCCGGGCGACGGCGTAGCGCGGGTGCTCGAGGACGTGACGATCTCCAACGGGATCGCATGGAGCCACGACGGCGGGTCTGTCTACTACGTCGACACGCCGACGCAGCGGGTCGACGTCTTCGACTTCGACCCCGACACCGGTGAGCTCAGCGGCCGGCGCCCGGCCGTGCACGTCGACCCCGAGCACGGCGCTCCCGACGGCATGACGCTGGACTCCGAGGGAGGCATCTGGGTCGCCATGTGGCGTGGAGGCGCGGTACACCGTTACCGCCCCGACGGCCTGCTCGACGAGGTGGTCGAGGTGGAGCCGCGCCAGGTCACCGCCTGCACGTTCGGGGGCGAGGGCCTCGACGAGCTGTACATCACCACGTCGCGTCAGGACCTGCCCGCCGACAGCGATCCGACCGCGGGGTCGCTGTTCCGGTGCCGTCCGGGCGTGACCGGCGTACCGCCCTACGAGTACGCCGGCTAGGCGACGAACCGGGAGACGACCCGATGACCACGACCAGCGCACGCGCCGTCCGGATTCCCAGGCCCGGCAAGCTCGAGATCACCCCGGTCGAGGTGCAGGCGCCCGGTGCCGGCGAGGCGCTGGTCCGCGTCGCCTGGGCGGGCATCTGCGGCTCGGACCGTGACCTCCTCGAGGGCACCCGGCCGGCGCCGTTCGTCCGCTACCCCGTGATACCCGGGCACGAGTGGTCCGGCACGGTCGAGTCCGTCGGCGCCGGTGTCGACGCCGGCCTGGTGGGTCGCCCGGTCGTCGGGGAGGGGTTCCGCTCGTGCCGGGTGTGCCCGCCCTGTCGGCGTGGTGACACCACCCTGTGCGAGTCGGCGTACGACGAGACGGGGTTCACCGCACCGGGTGCCTGGTGCGACTGCCTCACCATTCCCGCGCGGCTGCTGCACGTGCTGCCCGACGACGCCGACCTGCGCGCGGCAGCGCTGCTGGAGCCGGCGGCCTGCATCGCGGGCGCAGCCCTCGCGGCCGGTGTCGTGCCGGGCGACCGCGTCGCCGTCGTGGGCGCGGGTGCGCTCGGGCTGCTCGGCGTGCAGCTGCTGGCGGCGGCCGGCGCCGTCGAGGTCGTCGCGGTGGACCCGAACGGCTCGCGCACGTCGCTGGCACTGCGCTGCGGCGCGGCCTCCCTGTACTCCCCGGACAAGGCCGCGGGGCTGGCCGGCTCGTTCGACGTCGTGCTGGAGGCCGCGGGGGCACCCGGCGCCGCCCGGCTGGCGATCCGGCTCGTACGCCGGGGCGGACGCGTGGTGCTCACCGGGATCCCCGTCGACGCGTCCGACAGCCTCGGTGTGCAGGAGCTCGTGACCGCCGCAGTGCACCTGCGGGCCGTCTTCGGGGCGCCTTCGACGGCGTGGGTGCATGCCGTACGCGCGTTCTCCACCGGTGTGCTCGACCCGGCCCCGCTGGTCGGCCGGACGTTCGCCCTGGAAGACGTGGAGTCGGCGTTCGCCGCCCTGGACCATCCCGACCGCGAGGACGTGAAGGTGTTGCTGCAGCCATGAAGCCCCTGCCCGGTGGTGCGGAGTACGAGATCTCCGCAGACGGATACGTCGCGGCCGTGAGCCAGGTCGGGGCGTCGTTGCGCGTGTTGCGACACGGCCGGCGGGACCTGGTCGCGTCGAACCCTGCCGACGTCGTCCGGCCCGTCTACCGCGGTGCGGTTCTCGCGCCCTGGCCCAACCGGATCGCGGACGGGCGCTACGAGCTCGACGGGCTCACGCATCAGGTGCCGGTCAACGAGGTCGACCGGATGAACGCCCTGCACGGCCTCGTCGCCTGGGCGCCATGGCAGCTGGTCGAGCACGTGCAACACCAGGTGGTGCTCGCGTACCGGCTCCATCCACTCGACGGTTACCCGTTCATGCTCGACCTGCAGGTGGCCTACCGCCTCGGCCGGCACGGGCTCGAGTGGGAGATCGCGTGCGTGAACGTCGGCGACGATCCCGCGCCCTACGGCTGTGCGCTCCACCCCTACCTGGTCGCGGGCCCGGGGCGCGTCGACGACTGGACCTTGAGTCTGCCCGCCGAGCAGTACCTGACGGTCTCCCCGGACCGGCTGCTGCCGGTGGACCTCGAGCCGGTGGCCGACACCGCGTTCGACTTCCGCACCGCGCGCCCCATCGGTACGTCGTTGCTGGACCACGCGTTCACCAGGCTCGTCCGCGACGAGAACGGCCAGGCCACTGTGACGGTGGCCGACGCCTCCGGTGCCGGCGTCGCCATGCGATGGGACGAGGCCTGGCCGTGGGTGCAGATCCACACCGCGGACCGGCCGGAGCCGGAGCTGAACCGGTGCGGGCTGGCCGTCGAGCCGATGACCTGCCCGCCCGACGCGTTCAACAGCGGTCACGACCTTGTCACGCTGCAGCCCGGTGACGAGCACCGCGCTCGGTGGCACCTCTGGGCCCTGCCCTGACGCCCACCGCCTTTCATGGCGCGCACAAAGAGTGGGCCGGCGGGGACCCTTGACCCCGGAGACCCGGCACCCTAACCTCGCCACGTTCGAAATCACAGAAAGCGTTCGATATATCGGACGTAGACCGGGGTCGACACATGGGTCTTCCTGACTCGCCCGTCAGTGCACAGGGGCTCAGCCGCCGTGGCCTGCTGAAACGGGCAGGCGTGCTCGCGGCCGCGGGGGTCGCGAGCGCCTGCGGAGGAGCGGGACTGGCCGACACCGGTTCCGGTGCCACCGAGGTGAAGTTCTGGAACCTCTTCGGTGGCGGCGACGGCGCACGGCTCCTCACGTTGCAGGACGCGTTCCGCAAGGCACATCCGCACATCGCCTTCGAGAGCGTGACGCTCCAATGGGGGCCGCCCTACTACACGAAGCTGTCGATGGCCGCGGCCGGCGGCCGTGCGCCGGACCTGGCAGTGCTGCACCTCGCACGGTTACCCGGGTTCGCACCGGGGCGCTTGCTCGACCCCATCCCGATGGACGTGCTCGAGGAGCTCGGTGTCTCCGGACAGCAGCTGGAGCAGGGCCTGTGGTCGCGTTGCTTCCACGACGGGCAGCTCTACGCCGTTCCCTTGGACACCCACCCGTTCGTCATGTACTACAACACGGAGATCTGCGAGAAGGCCGGACTGCTCGACTCCGCGGGCAAGCTGAAGCCGCTCGTGGGTGAGCAGGCCTTCACCGCGGCCCTGCAGCGGGCCAAGCCACACGCGCCGGGGCTTGCCCTCGCCCTGGAGGGCAACGGGACGGGGCCGTGGCGTCAGTGGTGGTCGCTGTACCGGCAGCTCGGCGGCCAGCTGCTCGACGAGACGGGTCAGCGGCTCGTCGTCGACCGCGACAAGGCCGTCCGTGCCCTGGAGTTCCTGCGCGGCATGGTCGACTCCGGGCTCACCGCCGGGAGCCTGAACGACGACGCCGTGGTCGCGGTCTTCGGCAGCGGGCAGAGCGCGTTCCTCTGGCACGGCGAGTGGGAGGTGACCACCTTCCTGGAGCAGAAGACGCCCTTCGGCATGACCCGGTTCCCCGCGGTGTTCGGCAACGGCCGTGCCCAGGCGGACTCGCACACGTTCGTGCTGCCGCACCAGTCCGACCGCGACCCGGAGCGCACCCGGGCGGCGCTGGAGTTCGTCGCGTTCATGCTCCGCCACAGCCTCGACTGGGCCAAGGGTGGCCACATCCCGGCGTACCTTCCGGTGGCCGAGAGCGCCCGCTACCAGTCGCTGGAGCCACAGTCGGACTACAGCGGTGTGGCCGAGGAGGTGCAGCTCGACCCGGCCGCGTGGTTCAGCGGGTCGGCGTCGAACCTCGAGACCGAGGCGGGTGCGGCGTTCAGTGCCGCCCTCGTCGGTCAGCTGTCCCCCGAGGAGGGCCTCGAGCAGTTTCTGACCGCTGTGCAGAGGTTCCTCGACATCCCGGCGCCGGTGTAAGGGAGCCGGTGTGAGGGAGAAGGAGCCATCATGAGCACGATCACCCGGACCGGCCGCGACGTCGAGTCCCGGCCGCAGGCCGACGGGGCGGGCAGGGGCAGGACGCGGCAGCGCTCGGGGGTGTGGTTCTGCGTCCCCTTCCTCGTCGTGTACGCCGCCTTCCTGATCTATCCGATGCTGCTCGGTGTGCGGATGAGCCTCTTCAACTGGAGCCTCACCGGCATCGGCACCGACCAGTTCCTCGGCCTGGGCAACTACCGCGAGATGCTCGGCGACGAGGCGGTCTGGCTGTCGCTGTGGAACACGGCGCTGTTCACCCTGATGAGCACGCCGCCGCTGGTCGGGATCGCGCTCCTGATGGCGCTGCTGACCAACCGTGCGATGCGGTTCCGGTGGATCTACCGGCTCGCGTACTTCGCCCCCTACGTGCTGCCGGTCTCGGTGGTCACGTTGATCTGGACCTGGCTCTACCAGCCGGGCTTCGGCCTGATCAACGGCACGCTGACCGCGCTCGGTTTCAGCGAGATCGAGTGGCTGACCGACTCGCAGTGGGCGATGCTCGCGGTCGTCATCGCCACGGTCTGGTGGACCGTGGGCTTCAACTACCTGCTCTACCTCGCGGGCCTGCAAGACATCCCTGAGGAGCTGTACGAGGCGGCGGACCTCGACGGCGCCGGTGCGTTCGCCCGGCTACGCGACATCACGCTGCCACTGCTGAAACGGACGACCGGGCTGGTCCTGGTGCTGCAGGTCCTGGCCTCGCTGAAGATCTTCGACCAGGTCTATCTGATGACCGAGGGCGGGCCGAACTTCGCAACCAGGCCGATCATCCAGTACATCTACGAGAGCGGCTTCACCAACTACCGGATCGGCTACGCGTCCGCGGTCTCGTACATGTTCTTCGCGGTGATCGTGGTGGTCTCAATCCTGCAGTTCAAGCTCTTCGCACGACGTCAGGAGCAGCGCTGATGGCACTGGCCGCGCAGGACACCAGAGCCTCCGGAGCCGCCGGTGGTGCGCGTCGTCCTCGGCGGATGCCCTCGCCGGGACGGGTCCTGGCCACCGGAGTGGCCATGTTCCTGGCCGCGATCTGGCTGCTGCCGCTGCTGTGGGCGTTGGACACGTCGCTCAAGCCCGAGGCGGAGACCACCGCGATCCCACTGCGCTGGATCCCCAGCGACTTCACCAGCGACGCCTACGGGAAGGTCCTCGAGGCCGGGGACCTCATCGTCTGGTTCGTCAACAGCACGATCGTCTCGGTCAGCGTGACGCTGCTGACCCTGCTGTTGTGCAGCCTGGCCGCTTTCGGGTTCTCGCGAACCCGGTTCCGCGGGCGCGATCTCACCTTCGCGCTCGTGCTGGCGGGGATCATGGTCCCGCCGCAGGTGCTGATCATCCCGCTGTTCAGCGAGATGCAGTCGCTGCACCTGGTCGACACCCTGCCCGGCATCATCCTGCCGCAGCTGGTGGCTCCGGCCATGGTGTTCATCCTGAAGAAGTTCTACGACGCGATGCCGGTCGAGCTGGAGGAGGCCGCGCGCGTCGACGGTGCGAGCAGGTTGCGGATCTGGTGGAACATCGCCGTGCCCCTGTCGCGCAACGCCCTGCTCGCGGTTGCGATCTTCACGTTCATCCACGCGTGGAACAACTTCCTCTGGCCGTTCGTGGTCACTACTGACCCCGACACGATGACGATCCCCGTCGGCCTGGCCACAGTGCAGTCGTCGTACGGCGTGATCTATGCCCAGCTGATGGCGCTCGCCCTGCTCGGCGGCCTGCCACTGCTGGTGGTTTTCGTTCTGTTCCAGCGCCAGGTCGTGCGCGGTGTCGCGCAGACCGGCCTGAAAGGCTGAGCCCGATCCGACACCGACCGAGGAGACCATGACCCGCGCACACATCACACTCGACCCCGCGTTCCGCGTCGCATCCGTGGACCGGCGGATGTTCGGGTCGTTCGTCGAGCACCTGGGTCGCTGCGTGTACGGCGGCATCTACGACCCCGGACACGCACACGCGAACGACCAGGGCTTCCGTACCGACGTCCTCGACCTCGTGCGCGAACTCGGTGTCAGCGTCGTCCGCTATCCCGGCGGCAACTTCGTGTCCGGCTACCGCTGGGAGGACGGCATCGGCCCGCGCGAGGAGCGTCCGGCGCGGCTCGACCCGGCGTGGAAGACGGTCGAGACCAACGCGTTCGGTGTCGACGAGTTCATGTCCTGGGTCGCCGAGTCGGGCACCGAGCCGATGATGGCGGTCAACCTGGGTTCGCGCGGCCTGCAGGAGGCCTGTGACATCGTCGAGTACTGCAACCACCCCGGTGGCACGTTCTGGTCGGACCTGCGGCGCAAGAACGGCTCCGCGGAGCCGTACGACATCCGGCTGTGGTGCCTGGGCAACGAGATGGACGGCTCGTGGCAGGTCGGGCACAAGACGGCCACCGAGTACGGCCGGCTCGCGGCCGAGACCGCCAAGGCCATGCGGCTCATCGACCCCCGGATCGAGCTGGTGGCATGCGGCAGCTCCAACAGCCGGATGCCGACGTTCGCCGAGTGGGAGGCGACGGTCCTCGACCACTGCTACGAGTTCGTCGACTACATCTCGATGCACGTCTACTACGAGGAGAGCGCCGACCTGCGCAGCTTCCTCGCCTCGGCCGTCGACATGGACGCCTACATCGACTCGGTGGTGTCGACCTGCGACTACGTCGCCGCGAAGCGCCGGCTGCCCAAGGGGATGCGGATCTCGTTCGACGAGTGGAACGTGTGGTACCAGAGCCACCACCGGCAGCAGCAGGAGTCGATGGAGTGGACCGAGGCGCCGGGACTGCTGCAGGACCGCTACACCGTCGCCGACGCGGTCGTCGTCGGCGACATGCTGCTGTCGTTGCTGAGGCACGCGGACCGCGTGGGTGTCGCCTGCCAGGCGCAGCTCGTCAACGTCATCGCACCGATCATCGCGGAGCGGGACGGAGCCGCCTGGGTACAGACGATCTTCCACCCGTTCCGCCAGGCCGCGGCGTACGCCAAGGGCACCGTTCTCCGTCTGGCCGTCGACTCACCGCGCTACGAGACGGACGTCTACGGCGACATCGAGGCGGTCAGCGCCGTCGCGACCTACGACGAGGAGAGTGGCGACGTCGCCGTGTTCCTGGTCAACCGGGATCCCGACGCGGCGGTGTCCCTCGATGTCGACCTCCGGTCGCTGGGTGCGGTCCGGCTCGTCGAACACCAGGCTCTGTCGCACGACGATCCGCACACCCTGTCGCACGCGGACACGGTCGACGCTCTGCGCCCGCGGCAGGTCGACTCGACCTCCGTCGACGCCGACCTCGTCCTGCACACCGAGCTGGCTCCGGCGTCCTGGAACGTCGTACGCCTGTCGGCCTGACCGCAATCTCGACGCCAAAGTGATGATGCTCGTCCAGAAATGACGTGACGGCCTGCTTCGTGGGCCACTCGCGCGATCTCGGCGCCATGGGTGGGGTGGTCCGGCCTCTGTCGACGCGGATCTCGTCCTGCATGCCGAGCTGGCTCCGGCGTCCTGGAACGTCGTACGTCTGTCGGCCTGGCCTTTTGTTCGCGTCGAGATTGCGCAAAGTGCCCAGCAGTGGTGCCTAGGCTGACCGCCTGCGTTCGGGCACTTTGCGCAATCTCGACGCCAAAGTGATGATGCTCGTCCAGAAATGACGTGACCGCCTGCTTCGTGGGCCACTCGCGCACGGCGCAATGGGTGGGGTGGTCCGGCCTCTGTCGACGCTGATCTCGTCCTGCATAGCGAGCTGGCTCCGGGTCCTGGGACGTCGTACGTCTGTCGGCCTGAGCCCTGACCGCTTCCTTCGCAATCTCGACGCCAAAGTGGGGTGGTGCTCACCTGCTCGATGGCGCTGGGCACGTTGCGTGCGCGCGGCCACGAGTCGTACGTTCGCCCACGTGAACGCGCGGGTGCTGGTCGTCGGAGCGGGCGCCATCGGTGGTGTGACTGCGGCCCGCCTCGCGCGGTCCGGGGTCGAGGTCGCGGTGCTCGACGCGAACCTCGAGCACGTGCGGCTGATGCGCTCGCCCGGACTGCTGTACGACGAGCTCGGTGACGAGTCGCACGTCCCGCTCGACGCGGTGCAGCGGGCGGACGACCTGCGCGGGCGGTTCGACTTCGCCCTTGTCACCCTCAAGGCGCCGCACCTGAACTCGGCGCTCACCCCACTGGTGCGGGGGGACCTGGTCGAGACCTACGTGTCGCTTGGCAACGGGCTGGTCCAGGACGACGTCGAGCGGATCGTCGGTGCCGACCGCCTGCTGGTCGGCACGGTCGAGTGGGGCGCGACCAACCTCGGTCCCGGCCACCTCCGGCAGACCACGGTGGCGCCGTTCGTGGTCGGCGAGGTCGACGGCCGGGCGACCGAACGCACCGATCGCCTGGCCGCCGTGCTCGAGCACGCCGCCGAGGTCAGGGTCTCCACGGCGATCCTGGGCCAGGTCTGGTCCAAGCTGCTGGTCAACAGCACGTTCTCCGGCCTCGGCGCCGTCACCGGCCTGCTGTACGGCGAGATCGCCGACGACCCGGTCGGCCGCGAGGTCTCGTACCGGCTGTGGACCGAGGGGTACGACGTGGCCAAAGCCGGCGACGTCACGCTCGACGAGGTGCTCGGGATCGACCCCGTTAGCCTCGTCGTACGCGACGGGAGCGACCGGTCGGGCAACGACGCCGCCCTGGCGACGATGATGTCGCGTGTCGCGGCGACGAAGGCGTCGATGCTGCAGGACCTCGAACGCGGCGCGGCCACCGAGGTGGACGTGATCAACGGCGGGGTGGCCTCCGCAGCGCGACGGCTGGGCCTGCCGAGCCCGCTCAACACCCGGGTCGTGCAGCTGGTGCATGCGTGCGAGCGGGGCGAACGGGTACCCAACAGGGACGCGCTGGTGGAGCTCGCCGCAGTCGCGGCAGACTGACCGCAGCCGCGAGGGACGGACCGACGGAGGAGTGAGCCGAGCATGGACGAGAAGGTCGTCATCACGTGTGCGCTGACCGGCGGCATGACGGTTCCGGCGCAGAGCCGCGCGATCCCGGTCACCGTCGACGAGATCGTCGAGGAGGGGGTCAGGGCCGCCGAGGCTGGCGCCTCGGTCCTGCACGTGCATGTGCGCGAGGAGGCGACCGGACGCCCGGTCGCCGACCTCGACCTGTTCGAACGCGTCCTCGGTGAGCTGAAGCGGCAGACCGGTGCGGTGCTGCAGCCGACCACCGGCGGCGGGCGCGGCATGTCGGTCGAGGAGCGCGCCGCGGTCCTGAAGTACCGGCCCGAGATGGCGACCTTCAACGCGGGCAGCTTCAACTTCGGGATCTTCCCGGTCGCCCAGCGAGACCTTCCGTTCGCCGACTGGGAGCGTGACTACCTCGAGGGCACCCGCGACTACATCTTCAAGAACACGTTCGCCGACATGGCCTACATGGCCGAGCGGATGCGTGAGGCGGCGACCCGCCCGGAGATCGAGGTCTACGACGTCGGTCAGCTGTTCAACCTCCAGCAGCTGGTCAAGGACGGCCTCCTCGAGCCCCCGTTCAACCTGCAGTTCGTGCTCGGCGTCCTCGGTGCCAACGCCGCCGAGCCCGACCAGCTGATCCACATGCTCCGCACCGCGGAACGGCTCTTCGGCCAGGACACCTTCACCTGGTCGGCGGCCGGCGTCGGCTACCCCGGCGAGTTCAACCTGGCTGCGCTGTCGCTGATGCTCGGCGGCAACGTGCGGGTCGGCCTGGAGGACAACCTGCGCGTACGCCGGCGGGAGGCCGCCTCGTCCAACCTCGACCTTGTCAAGAAGGTGGTCGACCTGGCCGCGCTGTTCGACAGGGCACCGGCCACACCCGACGAGGCCAGGCAGAAGCTGGGGCTCAAGGGCGCCGACGCGGTCGCCTTCTGAAGCCTTCCCGTTGCGCCGAGATTGCGCGAAGTGCCCAACCGCAGTCGGGCAGCCTGACCACCACCTCAGGGCACTTCGCGCAATCTCGGCGCGAAAGTGTGGTGCACATGTGAGTCGAGTCATACCCGGCTTCCGAAATCGGAGTTACACCACGACCGCCGTTATGCTCACCGCGGCACGAGCCGCCCTGCGGCGTACGACCGATTCCTAGTGGGGACTTCGTCCCGAGAGGAATGCATGACCCAGCTGTCCTCGGAGCCGTTGCCGGGGGTCTACCTCATCGGCGCTCCCAAGGCTGGCACCACCTCTGTCGCCGCGTGGCTCGCCGGGCATCCTGACGTCCACGTCAGCCAGCCCAAGGAGCCGTTCTTCTGGGCCTCCGACTACCCGCGTATGCGCGAGCACTACGGGTTCGCCGACCGCGAGACCTACTCCTCGCTGTTCCGCGACGACGTCGCCGACGGCCGGCGGCACCGTGTCGACGCCTCGACGACGTATCTCTACTCCGAGCAGGCGGTGCCGGACATCCTGGAGCAGGTCTCGGACCCCCGGTTCCTGGTGTGCGTGCGCAACCCCGTCGACCTGCTGGTGTCGTACCACCGCACCCAGGTGGTCGCTCTGAACGAGCCAGAGGGCGACTTCGCGCGCGCCTGGCGGCGGGGCCGCCCCGCTGCGGGCGAGACGAGCGCGCTCGACGCGAAGCTGCTCGACTACGACACGGTCGGCCGGCAGGGCGCCGCCGTCGAGCGGGTCCAGCGTCTCGCGGGTCCCGAGCGTGTGCACGTCGTCGTGTTCGACGACCTGGTCGCCGACCCGCGACGTGTGTGGGACCGGCTGCTGGGCTTTCTCGGGCTCGCGCCGCGGCCGCTACCGGACGTGTCGCAGCACAACCCCAGCAACAAGACCGCCCGGTGGAAGGGACTGCGCCGCACGCTGCACCGACCGCCCCCGGCGATCGCCCCGGCCGTACGCAGGCTGCGGCAGTGGGCCCGCACCACCGACTCCGCAGCGGTCGGGCGGGTCAAGGACCTGCTCTGGAAGCCGACCGAGCGCCCGCGCATCGACGACGACCTGCGCCGTGAGCTCGAGGCGACGTTCACCGACGACGTCGAAAGGCTCGGCCGGCTGCTGGGCCGTGACCTCACCGGCTGGACCCGCGGCGCGTCCGCGGGCCCGGCCGACACCCCGGCAGGTGCCGGGGTGCCGCGGCGTGAGGTCACGTCCTAGCGCGTATGCAGACCTCCACCGCACCCGGTCCGTCGCGACCTCGACCCGTGTCCCTGGCACGGTCGATGCTGGACTTCGTCCTGTCCTACGGCGTGGCCATCGCCGGCTACTTCGGCCTCAACGTGGTCAGCGCCAGGTTCCTCGGCACGTCCGACTTCGGCTACTTCGTCGTCGTCCTCACGGTGACCACGCTCATCGGGCAGCAGGGGCTCGTCGGCCTGCACCGCGCAGGTCTGCGCGAGGCGGCCCGGGCGGAGGACGACCGCATCCTCGGCGACCTCCGCAACGGCGTACGCGCGGTGCTGCTCGTACCGCTGCCGGTTGTCGCGCTGGTCTCCGGGGTGGTCGCCTGGGTGTGGCGGGCCGACCAGCCGCAGAGTGTGGCGACCGCCGTGCTCACCGGGCTGCTCGTCTACCTGTCGGGCTATCAGAAGCTCAGCGCGAGCTTCCTTCGCGGACTCGGGCACGTGCGCTACGCGAATCTGCTGGAGGGCCGCTCCGGCGGCGCTCTGGTCGCGGTCGCGCAGACGCTGCTGGTGCTCGTGGTCGCCTGGCTGTTCCCCGGGTGGGGGCTGACGGGTGCGCTCGGCGGGGCCGTGCTCGGCTACGTGCCGCCGCTGCTGTGGGCCGGATGGCTGCTCGCACGCAGCTGGGGCCCGGTCCGCCCGGCGCCGCACACGCTGTCCGACCTGGGCACCGCCGTACGCCGCGACTGGCGGTTCGGCGCCGCGCAGGCCGGTGCCTACCTCAACTCCACCCTCGAGCTCTGGATGGCCGGCGTCCTGCTGACCGGACACGCGACGTCGCTGTTCGCGGCGGGGCAGCGGCTGTCGCAGCTGCTGCTGATCCCCACCACGTCGCTGCAGGTGGTGTTCAGCCCCGCCGTGGCCCGGCTGGCCACCGACCCCGAGCCGGGGCGGATGCAGGGTCTCGTCCGCACCGGCGCCAGCGTCGCCACCGTGCTCAGCGGTCTGGCCTGGCTGCCGATGGTGGTCGCGCCGTCCCTGCTGCTCACGCTCGCGTTCGGTGAGGAGTTCACCGCCGCGGTGCCGATCCTGGTGCTGCTCGCGACGGGGTACTTCCTCAACTCCGTGACCGGTCCGTCGACGGTCGCGCTGTCGATGTCGCACCACGAGGGCGACGTCGCAGTGGTCAACTGGGCGGCGGTGGTCGCCCGCGTCGTGGCCGGCCTGGTCTGCGCGAACTTCTGGGGTGCGACCGGGCTCGCCGCCTCCGCCGCGACCATCACCGCACTCACCTACGTCGTGCTCTGGTGGGCCGCCCGGCGACGCGTGTCGGTGTCGACGCACGCGACGCTGCGCCCGGACCCCTCGCTGCTGCGCAAGGTGTCGGGGTGAGCATGCGCGTCCTGCAGGCACACAACCGGCACGCCACCCGCGGCGGTGCCGACCACGTCATGGACACCGACGAACGGTTGCTCACCGCCGCCGGTCACACCGTCGAGCGGTTCATCGTGCCGAGCGCGGAGGAGTCGTCGGGCTCGGCGCTGTCGATGGGCCTCGCGGCCGTGGCGAACCGCCACGCCACCCGTGAGCTCGCCCAGCACATCACGCGCTTCCGGCCCGACGTGCTGCACGTGCACACGCCGTTCCCGCTGATGTCGCCGGCCGTGTTCTGGACCGCGCGCCGGCACGGAGTGCCGACAGTCGCGACCCTGCACAGCTTCCGATACTCGTGCATCGCCGCGACGCTGCGTCGCGACGGCGGGATCTGCGAGGACTGCGTCGGCACCCGGCTGAAGACCGCAGGAATACGACACCGCTGCTACCACGACAGCGTGGCCGCCAGCACGGCGCTGACCGCCTCGCTGGTGCTGCACCGCACCGCGGGGACGTTCCGCCATCGCATCGACAGGTTCCTGCCGTTGACCGCGTTCGCCGGTGACGTCCTGGTACGCGACGGCGTTCCGGCCGAGCACATCACGGTGAAGCCGAACTGTGTCTCCGACCCCGGGCCCGTGAGCGAGTACGCCGCGCGCGACGACGTCGTGCTGTTCGCCGGACGCCTGGTCGAGGAGAAGGGCGTCGACACCCTTTTGCGGGCGTGGGTGCGGGCGGACACCGCCGGGAGCCGGCTGGTCGTGGCCGGCGACGGGCCGATGAGCGCGCAGGTGCAGGACGCGGCGCAGGCGGACACCTCGATCGAGTTCCTCGGATGGACCGACCAGCAGCGGCTGACCGAGCTGCAGCGGCGCGCGCGGGTGACCGTGGTCCCGTCGCAGTGGTACGAGGCCGGGCCTCCGCTGGTGCTGCTGCAGGCGCTCGGCGCCGGCACGCCCGTGCTGGCCAGCGACCTGGACAACATCAGCGCGAGCGTGCGCGAGGAGGGAGCCGGGCTGACGTTCGCGACCGGGGACGCCGACGACCTCGCGGCCCGGCTGGGAACGCTGCTGCGGGATCCCTCGCAGGCGCAGGCCTGCAGCGACGCCGCCCGCGCGCTGTACGAGCGCGACCACACCGAACAGGCATCCCTGCGCGCGCTCGAGCAGGTGTACGCCGACGTGTCCGCACGCATGTCCGCGTCGAACCGCCGTACGGCCAAGAGAGGAACCCCGGCATGAAGATCCTGCACGTGGTGGAGGTGTCCCACGGCGGGGTCGTCAGCCTCGCCGAGACCCTCGCGGACCTGCAGTCCGGGCAGGGGCACGAGGTACACATGCTCGCCCAGCCCGACAGCGTCGGCGCCGGTCGGCGCACCCACGAGTGGGTGCCGAGACGGCGCTCGCCACGCCGGCTGCTGGACGCGCACCGCAAGTTGACGTCGCTGGTCGCACGGGAGCACTTCGACGTCGTGCACCTGCACAGCTTCTTCGCCGGACTCCTCGGCCGCTTGCGCGGCCTCGGCACCTCGGCCGTGGTGTACCAGCCGCACAGCTGGGCGTTCGAGGCAGCGCCCACGCCCGTCGGACCGCGGGCGGTCGGCGGCTGGGAGAAGCGAGCCGCCCGCCGCACGCACGCACTGGTCACCAACTGCACCGAGGAGCGGGAGGAAGGTGCGCGGTTCGGCGTCGACGTACCCGCGACCGTGATCGGCCTGCCGTTGGACACCGAGCACTACCGTCCCGGCGACGAGGAGGACCGGGCGTCGAGCCGCACACGGCTCGGGCTGACCTCGCGCCACGTCCTCGTCTGCGTCGGGAGGCTGTCGCGACAGAAGGGTCAGGCCGCGCTGGCCGCGCAGTGGGAGCGTGACCCGCTGCCCGGCACCACTGTGGTGCTGGTCGGGCCCGGCGACCCCGGCGAGCTCGCCAAGGTCGCGCCCCGTACCTTCGGCGACAGCCTGCGGCACGTCGGCGCCCAGGACGACGTCCGCCCGTGGCTGTGGGCGGCCGACCTGTGCGTCCAGCCGTCGCTGTACGAGGGGCAGTCGGTCGCGATGGCCGAGGCGCTGGCCTGTGGCACACCCGTCGTCATGACCGACGTGAACGGCGCACGCGAGGTCATCTGCGGGTCGGGTGTGCCGGCAGCAGGCAGCGTCGTACCCGTCGGCGACATGCCCGGCCTGCTGCGTGCGGCGCGCGACCTGCTGGAGAACGGCCACCGGCGGCAGGGAGCCGGGCGGGTCGCCCGGGAGGTCGCCGTCCGCCACTTCGAGTCGTCAGCGGTGATGCGACGCCTCGACGCCGTCTACGACCAGGCACTCGACCGTGCCGTCGACCAGGTCATCGACCGGGTCGACAGGGCAGCCGCGAGCTGAGCGGCGGTCGCCGCCGCCAGGAGGGAGCACCTGACATGGCACCTCGCCAACCCGACTTCGTCGTCGCCGGAGCAGCGCGTGCGGGCAGCACGGCGCTGGTCGAGTCGCTGCGCTCGCACCCGGACGTGTTCGTCACGCAGCCCAAGGAGCCGCACTTCCTCGCCTACGCAGGCGATCGGCCCACGTTCACCGGTCCCGGCGACGATCTCACCATCAACGCCGCGGCCGTGACGAAGGAGGACGACTACCTGGCGTTGTTCGACGCCGCCGACCCCGGGTCGACACTCGGCGAGGGCTCGGTGTCGACGCTGTACCAGCACGAGCAGGCGCTGCCCCGGCTGCGTGACCTGAACCCGCAGGCTCGCCTGGTCGTGGTCCTGCGCGACCCGGTCGACCGGGCCTACTCGAGCTTCCAGTACCTCCGCAACCGCGGCTACGAGCGGGAGGAGGAGTTCCTGGATGCGGTCGCTCGCGAGGACGAGCGCCGCCGCGCGGGCTGGCACCACCTGTGGCACTACACCGCGATGAGCACGTACGCCGATGCGGTGGCGCATGCGCGGGACGTCTTCGGAGCCGACCGGGTGCTCGTCGAGTGGTACGACGACCTCGTCGACGACGCCGACGAGACGCTCGACCGCGTACACGCGTTCGTCGGCGTCGACCCGGCACGGCGGCCCCACCACGAGGGGAGCGGTCGGGTGAACGCCTCCGGCGTGCCCAAGCGGGCCTGGCTGCAGGCGGCGATGCACCGGGCGGCGCGCTCGCGCGTCCTGCGGGGTGCGGTCAAGTCGGTGGTCCCGTTCGGTGTGCGTGAGGGCATCCGCAACGCGAACCTGACGACCCAGCAGGTGTCGGCGTCAGCGCGTGCCGAGCTCGCGTCGGTCTTCGGTCCCGACCTCGACCGGCTCGAGAAGGTGCTGGGCCGGTCGGTTCCCGAGCGCTGGCGGAGCTGACCGCGGCCGCTACCGGTCCCGGTCCTCCCGCAGGCATGCGGCGGCGACCTCCAGTGCGTCGGGGTAGACGCGCGGGTTCCACCCGCCACCCTGCGCGTTGAGCCGGCAGGCACGGGTCAGGATCTCGATCAGGTACAGCGAGGCGACCAGTCGGCGCCGTGCCGGATGTACGCCGACCGCCGCGAGGACCGGCGCCGCCGCGTACACGGAGTGTACGGCCGCGTCGAGCGACCCCTGCGGATGCGCCAGGCTCTGCTGGAAGTGCCAGTGCATCAGGTCGAACCCGACCGGGACCGAGGGCTCGCTGAACTCCCAGTCCCACGCCAGCGCGGCACCGTCCGCCTCGACGACGTTCCAGCGGGTCCAGTCGCCGTGCCAGCGCCCGAACTCCAGGTCGACCGTCCCGGGCGCCGAGAGCAGCCACGTCCGCAGCAGGTCCACGAGAGTGGGTGCACCGGCCTGCGCGGCGTCGAGCTCGGCCAGGATCCGTGCACGGAACCGCGACGCCGACAGCGTCTCCACGGTCAGCCCGCCGCTGCGTGCCACGTCGGTCAGCAGCCACGCACAGGCCTGCGGCGGTCGCGACCAGACGCGCATCGGCGACGGCGCCGGGGTCGTCACCAGGTAGGTGTTGCCGCCGAGCTCGCCCGACCCGAGCACGGAGGGCACCTGCAGGTGCTGGAGCCGACCCCGTAGTCCGAGAAGGACCTCCACCTCGTTGCCGACGACGCGCCGGGTCGCGGTCGACCACCCCACCTTGGCGAAGCCGAGACTGCGCCCGCGCCGGTCGAACAGACGCAGGATCGGTTTGGTCGTCGGCATCACCCGCCGGACCGGGAGCAGCGCCACGATGTCGCTGGGGTCACCGGGGTGGCTGAGGTCGCTGGGGTCGCTGAGGTCGAGCTCCGCGGCGATGCGGCGCAGCAGCAGATGCTCCGGCCAGCGCTCGGGCGGCACACTGCGCGCGATCCCGACGTACAGCCGGTCACTGCCGACATGCGACCACGCCACGGTGCCCACCGCGGCGGTCAGCCGTGCGCCGCGCCGGACGAGGGAGGAGTGCGGCAGCCGAGAGGCCGCAGCGAGGACCGATCGGGGCGAGCGCAGCGGCACGAGGTAGCGCGGACGCTGCGCCGACGGCACGACGGCGTACGACTCCAGCGTGACGTGCGTCTCCGGCAGGGGCGACCGCGACACCAGCACGGGGGAGTCCGGACCGTCGGGCCAGACGCGACGGGTCAGCCGACCGAGGTCCTCGGCCTCGACCCCCACGTGCCGGGTCATCGCTGGATCCCTTACCTCGTGTGCATCCGCGCCCCCGCGCGATGAGCCACGCCGCCAGCGGTTCCGGCGACACGAGGCTCACCTTCACGCACGACGTGCCCAAACGGGCACGCCCTACACGCGCCTGGATCATTTGCGCCGGTTGGCCGGATTCGCGATTTCCCTCCGCGGACAGCAGGAACGGTCGGCCTTCCGAACAGGTGATGCTCGTCACTGCGGAGGTGAACCCCCGGACTGCTCCGGAGCCGGTCGGATGTGACGAAGCCCTAGCCGACGCCGTCGGATCGACCGGTTCGCGGCCCCTACGATGTTGACCTGGGCCGCCTGCTGGGTATGGGCCCATTGGGCAGGTTAGAGCAGGACCTGCCCACGCTCATGGAAGGTGCATGCATCAAACAGTCCTCTCGGGCTCGTGGTGAGAGGCGTGACGGTTGGGCGGAGGCCGTCCGCCCTACCCTCCTCTGGGTTCCTTTAGGGCTGGCTGTCGGCGCGCTCGCCGGCGTCGCCGTGACCGTGGCTCCGTCCCGGGTCACTGTGCTGCTCGCCGGGGCGGGCGCCTACTTCCTGCTGCTGATGCTCGTGGCCAACTCCGCCGACCCGCGGCGTTCGGCGGTCCTGTCCATGGCAGGCGCGGCCACGACGCTCAGCTGGTCGGGACTCAGCATCGGGGGCAGCCTGTCCGTGGGCGAGGTCGTCCCGCTGGCGTTCCTCCCACTGGCGATCGCCGGGGCGACCGACGACCTGGCGTATCGCACGCGTCGGCAGACCGCGGCCCTGGCCACACCCGCGGTGATGATCGTGGGCGCGGTGCTGGCTTCCGCGTCCACCCCGGGCACCAGCCTCGCCCCGGTCTGGATCTTCGCCCTCGCGGCGTTGACCCTGATGACCTCGATGTACGTGCTTCGGCCGAGCCGGCGAGAGCTGAACATCCTGCTGCTCGGGCTCGTCGCCGGCGTGGTCGTGTCGACGCTGCTGGGACTCGCCGTACTCAAGGAGCCCAGCGGCCGTGCGATCGGTCTCACCGTGCATCCCAACCAGTACTCCATGGCCGCCGTGCTGGCATTGCCGCTGCTGTGGCATCTGACGCGCGACCGGGTGCTGCCACGCCTGGTCGCGGTGGCGGCCGCACTGGTGATGGTGGGCGGCGTGCTCCAGTCGGGTTCACGCTCGGGCCTGTTGGCGTTGGCCGTGGTGCTGCTCGTGTGGAGCTACCGCGAGGCAGGCTTCTACCTCACCTTCGGGGTGCTGGCGGCCGGCGCGCTGGTGCTGGTGGGCGCCAACGCCGTCCTCGGGCTGACCGACACCCCCGCGGTGGCGCGGCTGCTGAGCTCCTCGGAGACCGCGGACTCCGACGCCGGCCGGATCGCGCTGCTGACCCACGAGCTCAGCGCGATCCTCGACGGCAACTACATCCTCGGCATCGGGTTCGGTGCCGGGCGCATGCCGCACAACCTCGTGCTGCTGGTGTGGGGTGGGTTCGGCCTGCTCGGCCTGGTGTTCTTCGTGTGGCTGATGTGGGTGCTGCTGGCGCCGGCGCTCAGCCGCCGGTCGGGTGAGCTGTCCGCGGCTCTCGCGCTCGGCTGCCTGGGATTCACCGTCGCGTTGATGCTGAACAACCTCATCGGGGCATCCTTCTTCTGGCTGACGGCGGCGATCGCGTTCTTCCGCCGCCGCGAGCCACCGTCGTCTCGTGCCGAACCGGTCGAGGAGTCGGTCGAGACGCACCCGCCCGGCAGGCACCTGCGCCCGCCAGAACGCACGCCAAGCCTGACCTGACCGACCCGACGCCATGCCCAAGACACCCGCAAGCGACACGTTCTCTGAGGTTCTCCTGTGGAAGATGACCGCACGCACACGCACCGAGCGCACGGCTCGAGACAGAACGACCTGCGCTCGTTCCTGGCGATCGCCGGCCGGCGGTGGCTGACGATCCTGCTGGTCCTCGCCGCCAGTGTGGGCATCGCCGCCGTACTCAGCCTGCGGACCACGCCCACCTACGACTCGCAGGTCAGCCTGCTCGCGTCCACGCAGAGCAACAACAGCGCGCAGGCCTACCAGGCAGGGCTGCTGGCCGAGGAGCGGGTGGCGACGTACGCCAACCTGGTCGCCTCCAAGCCGGTGGCCCAGCAGACCGTCAAGCGGCTCGGTCTCTCCGAGTCGCCGGTCGAACTGAGCGAACGGGTCTCGGCCTCGGCGAGCTCGTCGATCCTGACCATCACGGTGCAGGACAGCAACCCCACGCAGGCGAAGCAGATCGCGAGCACCACCGCCAAGGTGTTCGTGGGCTACGTCAAGGGCCTCGAGTCGGGCAAGAACGCCTCGTCGCCGGTGAAGCTGTCGACGGTCGGCCCGGCCAGCACCCCGCTGTCGCCGTCGTCCCCGCAGCCGCTTCGCGACATCTCCATCGCCGCAGTGCTCGGACTCGTGCTGGGTTGCGGGATCGCGCTGCTTCGTGAGCTCCTCGACACCCGGCTGACCGATGCCGAGAAGGTCGAGGACCTGGCCGGGGCACCGGTCATCGGCACGATCCCGCACGACTCGTCGGCGTCCAAGCGCCCGGTGGTCCGCGACGGCGAGCCCGGGAGCCCCCGCGGCGAGGCGCTGCGGGACCTGCGCACCAACGTGCGTTACCTCGGCGTAGGCCGAGGCGGCCGCGTCTGCATGCTCACGAGCTCGGTGCCGGGCGAGGGCCGGACCACCACCGCGCTGAACCTCGCGGTCATGTTGAGCGAGGCCGGCCAGCGGGTCGCGCTGGTCGAGGGCGACCTGCGGCGACCGCAGGTCCACGACTACCTGCGCGTGGTCGACCCCACGAAGGGGCTCACCAGCGTGCTCATGGGCGAGCTGAACCTGTCGGAGGCGCTGCAGCAGCCCTACCCGGAGCTCCCACTGCACGTGCTCGCGAGCGGCGAGGTGCCGGCCAACCCGACCGAGCTGCTCCAGTCGGACGCCGCCGTCACGATCCTGGGCACCCTGCGCGACAACTACGATGCGGTGATCATCAACGCCCCGCCGTTGAACCTGTTCACCGACTCGGCGCTGATCGCGTCGATGAGCGAGGCCACGCTGCTGGTCGTCCGGCACGGGCGGACCACGCAGGAGCAGCTGCGCCGGTCGATGCAGCGGCTGCGGCACGTCAACGCCCCGCTGGCCGGCGTCGTCCTCACCCGGACGCCGCACAAGCGGACCGGCCGCTACGGGTACGACCCCACGGTGGGGATGCGCACACCGGCCGACGACGCGACATTGTCGGGGTTCTCGGAGTTCTCGGGGTACACGGGGCCTTAGGCGTATCTGCCAACACGCCCTGAGGCTTCAGTCGATCTCGAGGATGACCACGCTGCCGCCGAGATCGACGGACATGCCGCTCACGCCGGACTCGGTCCGGACCGGGCCGGACGCGTCGGCCGGGACGTGGCTCCGGACCCGTCCGGGCCTCCCGATGTCGACGCCGACGGGCACCGGCTCGACGGGGATCGCCCGGTTGCGGGAGAGGTCCCACAGCGGCACGTCGCGCCACAGGCACAGGTAGCGCCGCGCGTCGCGCTTCTGCAGCAGCAGGTGCCGGCAGTCCGCGGGTGCCCCGCGCAGCGTCACCGGCTCACCTTGTGGCCGGAAGGTCGGGCCGGGGTCGTGCAGCAGCGCGAGCAGCCGCCGCAGGGCGTCGTACGCCGGCTTCGGCGTCGGGGTCGGGACCTGGTAACGGAGCAGGCCGAAGTGCGCCTGGTTGTCGAGGAAGACCGGGTCGAACTCGTCGTCGAGCAGCTCGAACAGGTAGACCCGGGACACACCGCGGGAGAAGTGCTCGAGCGGGATGCGCGCGATGTACTCCGCGGCGACCGACTCCGGGTAGTACGCCATCGCGGCGCGGCTGAGCATGCCCTGGTGCATCCCGGTCTCGGTGCACCAGTACGGCTTGGTCCCGGCGTTGGCGCGGAGCGCGCTGATGGCCTCGTCCAGCCCGGTGGAGGGAGTCCCGGGCTCGTCGTTGCCGGGGTAGACGTGGAAGTTGCCGACGTCCAGCGACGATGACAGGTCGCCGAGCTGGTGGTACTGCCGGCGACCGGCGCCCCCGGACAGCGAGGGGCCGAGCACGTCGAGGCCCTGCAGGCCGGGACGACCGCGGAACACGTGCGCCATCGCCCGCTGGCGGGCGCGCGTGGGAGCGACCCAGCCGTCGGGGTCGTCCTGGTTCCAGGGCAGGTCGGGCGCGTTGGGCTCGTTCGCGTTCTCGACGGACCCGACCACCCCGCTGCTGCCGCCGAGCGCGGACTCGATGTAGGCCGCGAACTCCGCGACGGTCCCCTGGCTGTCGTCGACCGTTCCGGTGATGCCGCTGACCCGTAGCCGTGGCACCATCGAGGCGAGCCGCTGCCACCCCTCGCGCTGGTTGCGCGCCTGGGTCGAGCTCGAGTCCGGCAGCACCATGCGTTCGCGGATGTGCCTGATGCCGAGGTCGTTCAGCGCCGAGGCGACGAGGGGGATGTTGCCGTAGAGGCTGTTGTTGGCTGCGGCGAGGTTGGTTCGTACGCCGACCATGCCGGCGACGTCACCGGCCCTGGCCGCGGCGCGTGTGCGCACCGCGCCCGCTGCGACGGTCGACGGCGACAGCGCCAGACCGCCCACGAGCCCAGCGGTCCCCGCCATGAAGGCGCGTCGGGAGACTCGCGATCCCCGCGGATCCGGAACTGTCTACCTCCTGTCGGTAAGCCGTGTACGGCGGCTGCCGTTGGCGGGCGCCGTACCCACTGTCATGGCGCCGAACCGTTGGCGCGCGGTCGTCAGCCGCCGGTGCCGCGGATGACCGCGATCACCGTGCGGACGACGATCTTGGCGTCCAGCCACAGCGACCAGTTCTCTATGTAGAAGTTGTCGAAGTACGCCCGCTCGGCGATCGAGGTGTTGCCGCGGAGGCCCTCGACCGCGGCCAGCCCCGTCAGCCCCACGGGCACCCGGTGCCGGTGGCCGTAATGCGGCACCTCGGCGCGGAACTGCTCGACGTAGCCCGGGCGCTCCGGGCGCGGCCCCACGAGACTCATGTCACCGATGAGGACGTTCCAGAGCTGCGGCAGCTCGTCCAGCGAGAACCGCCGGATGAAGCGACCGACGGGCCCGACCTCCGGCGAGCCCGCCACCGACCACGGGCCCTCCTTACCGGGTGGCCGCGACGGCATCGACCGGAACTTGCGCACTTCGAACTTCCGTCCGTCCAGGCCGACTCTCGTCTGCCGGAAGATCACCCCGCGGCCCAGCTCGACGCGCACGGCCAACGCCGTGAGCGCCATCACCGGGAGCAGGAGGAGCAGTGCGATCGCCGAGGCCAGCAGGTCCACCGCTCGCTTGACGTGCCAGGCGGCCGCCCGATGCGGCAGCCGGCGCACGTGCATCAGCGGGACGCCCCAGATCTGGTCGTTGCCGGAGGCCAGCCGATGCATCTCCAGCAGCCGGGGGACGACGTAGATCTCGGCGTCGAGCCGGTCACAGGTGCGCAGCACAGAGACGAGCTCCTCGGAGGACATCCCGCCGTGGCCGACCACGACGTCGCTGACCTGATGCTCGTCGACGACCCGGGCCAGGTCGTGCGCGTGGCCCAGGATCGGCGCGGGCATCTCGTCGACGACCTGTTCCCCGTCGAGGAAGCCGACCGGGCGCAGCCCGGACTCCGGGCGTTCCTCGATCCGGCGGGCCAGCGAGACGGCGCCCTCACCCGCGCCGACCATGAGCATCGGGTAGTTCACGGTGCCCCGCTCGCGCAGCCGGCGCACGATCGCGTAGCTGAGGAAGCGCCCGAGCCCCACGGTCACCGCGAGGCCGGCGATCAGGGCGATCGTGGTGCCCGGCTGCAGGTGCGCGCGCATCAGCGCCACCAGGGCGGCCGGTGCGGCGCCGCACACCAGACCCAGGCCGATCTTCGGCAGGTCGTCGAGGACGGACATGCTGAACCTGCGGGCGTACAGGCCCTTGTGGCGCCACACCACGGCGGCCACGGCCAGTGCCAGCAGGGTCTGCGTCGCGTCGCTGAACGCCGCCACGGTCAGGCCGGCGACGAGGTCGAGGGCGGCGACGACGGCGACCTCGGCGGCGCGGCGTGGCGGTCGGCCGGGTTGCGGTGCTGACGACTGATGCCCGGAGCCGCTTTCGGACACGTCGCCGGCTCTGGGCCGGTCGTCGCGGCGGTCGCGTGGGCTGTCGCCGCGCTCCGACCCAGGTGTGGTCACCGGGTCGACCGAGGGAGGCGCCGTCAGCTCTGGGGTCAGCTCTGGGGTCAGCTCGGGAGCCAGCGGGGCCGACACGGCCGGGGAGGACGGCTGCCTGACTTCCTCGGCTGGGTCGGCTAGATGGCTGTCGTAGGTGGTGGTGGCCGGTGTGGTGGGTGTCGGTGTGTCGCTTGCGGTCGAACGTGGGAAAGGCTCAACGCTCACGCTGTCGAAGTCCTTCTCAGGTGGAGTTGTCAGGTCGGTCGCCGCAGTCCGTCGATGTACGACGGGCCCCCACCATTGGCGGCAATCGGCCCGCGCAGCCCCCTACGCTGGCCGTCGAAACCGCTCAGGACCGTGAAGGAGGCCACCCATGGAGGCAGATCTTCTGGTCAGCGGTCAGGTCCCCCGAAGATGCGCACGTGTGCTCGGTCACGGATCGGCTGCGCCGAGCCGGTCCGCGCGTCGGGCGAGGCATCTTCCAACCCCCTCATCGTCGGGTCGTGGGCTCTCTTCGCGTGTTCCCGTCATCCACGCTCGTACTACCGTGTCTCGGCGAAGGTGACACTTGCATGCCTCAGCGTGAACATGCAGTTAATCTCAGTCGTGACTGAGGCGGTCTTGTCACCACCCGCAGCCCGGAGCGCCGGGGCCACCCTCTCATCCGACCCGCGCGCAGCGGGTCGCGGGGGCCAGGCTAGACGGCGACGCAAGTCCTGCCGGCCGGCGGCGAGGGTTGCGATGTCGTCGGGGCAGACCGGGCCGCCGACCTGCTCACCTCGCGGCAGTCGGTTCCGCTGAGTGGGGCACGAGCAAGGGAGGAACATGAGGGCGCCAGTCGTCTCCGGCGTGGCAACGTCGCTGAGCCTCGCCTTCATCGTCCTGCTCAGCCTGCCCGGCCTGGGGGAGTCCGCGGTTCTGGCCATCAGCAACCTCGGGCAGCTCGGTGCGGCCGTGGCGGCCAGCGCCGCGTGCACCTGGGCGGCCCTGAGCAGCCGCCGGCACCAGCGCCGGGCCTGGGGTCTGCTGGCCGTCGGAACCGGTGGCTGGGCCGTCGGCCAGCTCGTGTGGACGTGGTACGAGCTCGACCTCGGGCGTGCGGTGCCGTTCCCCTCCCTGGCCGACATCGGCTTCCTGGTCTTCCCCGTGGTGGCCGCCGCCGGACTGTCGTCCTGGCTCGGGGCGCACTCGCCCGGGGCGGCGCGAGGGCGCGACCTGCTCGACGGGGCGATCATCGCCGGCTCGCTGCTCGTGCTGTCGTGGGCGACCGCGCTCGGGTCGGTCGTGGCGATGGACGGTGAGAGCTGGCTCTCCGTGGCGCTCTCGCTGGCGTACCCCATCGGTGACGTGATCCTGGGCACGCTCGTCCTGCTGGCCCTGGCCAGGGGAGGAGCCGGCGACACCGTCGCGCTGCTGCTGCTGGCCGGGGGCCTCGGTGGGCTCGCGGTGGCCGACAGCGCGTACGTCTACCTGGTCAACACCGGCAGCTACTCCTCCGACGACCTGGCCAGCGCCGGCTGGCTGGCCGGCTTCCTCTTTGTCGCCGCCGGTGCGCTGGTGAGCCCGGAGCCGCGGTCCGTACGCGTCACCCGCCGGCACGTGAAACCGCGCACTACGATGCTGCCCGCCCGGGCGCGGATGATGCTGCCGTACCTGCCGCTGCTGGCGGCCGGACTCGGCACCTGCCTGCGCCTGCTGAACGCGCCGGGCACCCCGCGCGTCGACCTGGCCCTCGGGGTGGTGCTGGTCGCCCTGGTCATCGCCCGCCAGTTCCTGGCCATGAGCGAGAACCATCGGCTGCTTCTCGAGCTCGGCGTCGCCCGTGACCAGCTGCAGCACCAGGCCCTGCACGACCCGCTGACCGGCCTGGCCAACCGCGCGCTCTTCGCCGACCGGGTCGAGCACGCACTGTCCCAGCCGGATGCCGACGTCAGCGTGCTGTTCTGCGACCTCGACGACTTCAAGGTGGTCAACGACGAGTTCGGCCACGAGACCGGGGACACGCTGCTGTGTGTGGTCGCGGAGCGGCTGGTGCGCTGTGTGCGACCCAGCGACACGGTCGCGCGCCTGGGTGGTGACGAGTTCGCCGTCCTGCTCGAGCACTGCGACGACGCACTGCGGGTGGCCGAGCGGGTCGAGGACTCGGTCCGGCAGCCGTACCGGATCGGTGAGATGGCGGTGCGCCCGTCCATGAGCGTGGGCACCGCCCGGTACGCCGCGGGCTCAGCCGCGGCCCCGGTCGGTACATCGCCCGAGACAGTGGCCGCGGCGCTGCTCAAGCACGCCGACGCCGCGATGTACGCCGCCAAGGCCGGCCGCAAGGGCGATGTCGTTCCGATCCTCGGGATCACCACCGGCGGAGTGGGAACGGTCCGGCTGGACGCGGCGCGGGCCACGGCGCTCGAGCCGAAGCCGACGGCGTAGGGCCAACCGTCTACCAACACGCCTGGAGTCGGACCGGCTCAGCGGCGGCGTCGGACAGGTCCCGGCTCGGCGAACAGCATCGCCGCAGTCGCGCGGAAGACGTCCTCAGGGGCCTGGTCGCCGACCACCGGCGCAAGGCTTCCGCTGCGCCACAGGGTGGCGAAACCGTGCGCGAGCAGCCACGCCGCCAGCCCCGCGGTCCGGGTGTCGTCGCCTCGCCGGCGCGCGGGCAGCGTCCCGACACCGGCGTCCAGTCGCTCGCGCGCCCGCGTACGCGCGACCAGCAGGTCGGGGTCGTCGGCGCGGTACAGGTCGGGCCGGAACATCACCTCGAAATGTGCGGGGTGCTCGGCGGCGAACTCGACGTAGCGCACTCCCATCTCCTTGAGCTCGCCGGCGTCCGGTCCAGTGCTGGTGGCCAGGGAGTCGGCCAGCATGTCGTAGCCCTGCACCGCCAGGGCCGTCAGGAGGCCGGGCTTGTCTCCGAAGTGGTACGCCGGGGCGGCATGCGAGACGCCCGCTCGCCGCGCGACCTCGCGCAGGCTGAGCTGGGAAGGGCCTCCCTCGGCGATCATCTGCGCGGCTGCCACCAGCACCTCGCGACGCAGGTCGCCGTGGTGGTACGCGCGCTTGTCGGTCATCCCGTGAGCCTACGTACGAATTTAGTCATTGACAAGATCGCCGTCGACACCCAGAATCTTGTCGTTGGCAAGATGACGACACGACAACGGGAGGGGACCGGGCATGGACGGCAACCTGAAGCTCGCGCGACAGATGTGGCAGCTGCTTGAGCCGGTGCACGCCGTGCTCTACTACGCACCGGAGGCGTTCGACGAGGCCGCCGGCCTGGGGTACGACGTCGGCACGCGCTGGCCGAGCTACTTCGCCTGGCGGTCGAGCCCTCTCGGGCTCGCGGGGCCGCACCTGGTGGCAGCGACGTTCTACAGCTTCAGCCCGCAGATGGTGGCCGAGCACGTTCCCGCCGTCTGGTCGATCGCCGCTCCGGAGAAGGTGGCCCCCGCGCGGCTGCGGGCGGTCGACCGCGCCCTGCGGGCGCTGCTCGGCGACGTTGCCGAGGGTCCCGAGGTGGCCGAGGCGGCGCGACTGGCCCGCGAGGCGGCCGAGGCCGCACTGACCGCAGGTCGCCCGCTGGCCGCGGCCAACGCCGATCTGGCCTGGCCGGAGGAGCCGCACCTGCAGCTCTGGCAGGCGACGACCGTGCTGCGCGAGCACCGCGGCGACGGTCACGTCGCCGCCCTGCTCGATGCCGGGCTGGACCCCTGCGAGGCCCTGGTCTCGTTCGCCGCCGTGGGCGCCGCGCCGGTCGAGGTCTTCGCGAGCCGCGGCTGGACAGAGCAGCAGTGGGCGGCCGCGCAGGACCGGTTGACCTCGCGCGGCTGGGTGTCGCCGGCCGGCCGCGCGACCGAACGTGGTCGCCAGGGTCGCGACGAGGTCGAGCGGCGCACCGACAACCTCGCCGTCGCGCCGTGGCTTGCGCTGGGCGCCGCACGCGCGGGCCGGCTGGCGCAGCTCACCGTGCCGCTGATGCAGGCGGTGGTGGCGGCGGGCATCCTGCCTCGCCAGAGCACGCTCGGCCTGGGCGGCAGCGCCGCCTGAGCGGCCCGAGTCGCGCGATCGGCCTGGGCCGCCCTGGGACGCTGGGTGATGGGAGGAGAGGCGAGTGCACGACCTGAACCTGCGCGGAGACGACGGATGCGCGCTGTTCGCCAGCGTGCTCGGACACGGACCGGCCGTCGTACTGCTGCACGGCGGCGGGCCCGACCGGCGGAGCCTGCTGCCGCTCGCGCGTGTGCTCGCGGACGAGTACACGGTGGTGCTGCCCGACCTCCGCGGCTACGGGAAGTCGGTGTGCGTCGACCCGGCCAGGCACACCTGGGCTCAGTACACCGACGACCTGCGCGCTTTGCTCGACCATCTCGGCGTGCGCCGGGCGGTGCTCGGCGGCACGGGACTGGGTTCGACGATCGCCCTGCGGGCCGCGGTCGCGTACCCGGAGCGGGTCGCGGCTGTCGTACCCGTCGGCGTCGAGGACATCGAGGACGACGAGGCCAAGGTGGCGGAGACCGAGTTCCTCGACGAGTTCGGTGAACGAGCCCGAACGCATGGGGTCCAGGCTGCCTGGGACCCGATCCTGCCGACCCTGCCGCCGGTGGTCGGAGCGATGGTGCGCGATGCGATCCCCCGCAGTAAGGCGCAGAGCATCGTCGCAGCGGCGGCCATCGGGCGCGACCGGTCATCTTCTTCGACGCAAAATGCAGGGTCTGAGCCTCGTGTCCGCGGTCGTCGGGCCCGCGGTTCTCGACTTCCTGACGAGCCGCACCTCACCGCTGGTTGAGCCCCCGCGACCACGCTTCATCCCCACGTACGCCCTCACCCGGGCGTATTCGCAGCCACCCGGGCAGAACCTGTGACCTTCCCCTGCGCGAACCCCGACCGCATTCGAGCTCACGCAGATTTCAAGCATTCTGCGGGCATGATCCGGCTGACGACGGGGAATAAGGCAAGGCAATGGTCTCGAGCGGACAGTCCACCCGCTCGTTGCTCGGGGCCAGGCAGGTCATGGGGAGGGTGGACGACGGCCGCAACGAGGCGTCCCGGAAACCCTGGCGACGGCGGGCCGTCACAGCAGAAGGAGCGTGGGGGAGCAGTGCAGGTCAAGATCGTGCTGACGTTGCCGCGGGACACCGCCAGCGTCCCGCTGGCACGGCACACCGTTGCGGCCGCGTTGCGGCGCGCAGGTGTCCTGGAGGACTGTGTCAACGAGGTCGAGGTCGCGATCAGCGAGGCCTGTACCAACGCGTACGCGCATGCGGCCGCGGCCACCTACGAGGTCACGATCAGTCTCGTGCACGAGCAGCTCACCATCGACGTCGTCGACTCCGGCCCCGGGTTCGGGGAGGCGCCGCCCACGACCGCGATGCCGCATCCTGGCGCTGACGGCGGTCGTGGCGTCGCGCTGATGGCGGCGTTCACCGACGAGGCCGTGTTCGACTCGATCACCGGCGGCGGCGGCGCGGTGCACCTGGTCAAGCTCCTTCGCTGGACGGACGAGGCACAGGTCTGAGCCTCTCAGGAGGCGGTACGCCACCGCGGCCTGCCCAGCTGCTCACGGCACCGGCCACGTCTCCGCGGCACCGACCTCAATCCGCCGGCGCAGCAACCGTCGTGAGTGCCGTGGCGTAGACCTGGACGTCTCGCAGCTCGGTGGGCGCGCCCGCCGAGCGGAGAGCCACCACGGATGGCTCGACCTCCTCGTGCCACCAGGCCTCGGCGAGGGACTCGCGGTCGGCCAGGTGCCTGTTCTGCAACGACTGCCGGAAGCCCCACGCCTCCGCCGCGTCGGCGAGCCGCCCCCAGTGGGCGGGGTCGTCGAGCCACAGCCGGCAGCGGAGCCCGACCGGTAGCGGGACACGGTCGAGGAAGCGACGCTCGGCCGCCTTGTTGGCCAGGTGGGCTGCCCGCAGGCACGCCATCGCGAACGCGACTGTGCAGATCTGCTGCACGCGCGCGCGGACGGAGCCGTGTCCGAGCGAACGCGCCACCGATACCCGGTGATGTCCGTCGCGCACGAAGTACAGCTCCCCGACGAGCACGAGGTCCACCGGGGGCACGGGGCTGCCGGACAGCATCGCGCACGCGACCCGTTGCCATCGGTCGTCGAGGGCCCGGTTGCGGAGCCGGAAGTCGGCTGCGAAGTCGCGAGCACGGGTCTCCGACTCCGTCCCCACGATGTCCGCAACCGGGATCTCACCACGCCACTGGCCCATCAAGCCGTCGTCGCCGAGGGCATCGAGCACCTTGCACAGCGACACGAGGTCGTCACGTTGGCGTGGGCTCAGCGACACCCCGAGGCGCAGCCCGCGCAGGAGGCCGTTCATGCAGGTGCCAACAACCGCCGCGTGGAGGTTATGCCCAACCGTCAGCAGCCTCCCCCTACTGCGAGCGGGGCATGGCTCGCGAGGGGAAGGCTGCTGACCTTCAAGGTGGGATCCGCACCTTGGGGTCGGAGGGCCTACTGACGACGGCGCCTACGACGTATGCGACGACGCCGCTGACGTTGCCGGCGCAGGCGTGCGCGACGACGCTGCAGCCGTAGCCTGCGCTGCTCGGCGATCTCGCGCTGCGCCCAGTTCGCCGGCAGGTTGTCGTTCTTGCACGGGTCGGCGAGTATCGGGTCGTTCGGGTCCGGCTGCCCGGGCCGCCAGCCGACCGCGAACTGCTGCATCATGTCGTGGTCCTCGTGCGGCAGGTTGTGGCAGTGCACCATGTAGCGGCCGCGCTGGTGTTCGAACTTCATGACCAGCCGGACGGTCTCGTTCTCCCCGGTGTAGACCACGTCCTTGGGCCCGCGTTCGAACTCGAACGGCGCCCGGCCGTTGCGACTGAGGACCTTGAAGTCGACCAGGTGGATGTGCACCGGATGGAACCAGCCACCGGAGTGGTTGGTGATCTCCCAGATCTCCGTCGCGTTGAACCTGGGGTTAGCGACCAGCAGCTGGAAGTCGCTGTCGATCACGTCCTCCCACGTGTTGCCGTTGATGGTCCACGAGCCGTTCTGGCGGCGTACCCGCAGGTGCCGCGTGACGCTGGCGTCCCGCTCCGTCAGACCCATCACGTGACTGTTCGCCAGTGTGTCCGGGATCCGTCGCCACGTGGGGTCGCTCTTGTCGACCGGGGCATCGGTGACGTCGAAGGCCATCACCTTGTCGGTGTGGTCGAAGTCCACGTTGTTCGGGTTGGACAGGTTGTTCAGGAAGATGCGCTGACCCGGCCGGTACTTGGAGAAGTCGATCAGCACCTCGTACCGCTCGGCGGTGCCCGCCCGGATGGCGCCGACGGCGCGCGATCTCGGCATGAGGCCGCCGTCGGTTGCGACGACGTGCATCGGGTCGCCGGTGCTGAGCACGAACCGGAACGACCGCGAGATCGACGTGACGAGCATCCGGAACCTGTAGACCCGGCGCTTGACCTTCATCACCGGCCAGGCCTTGCCGTTGACCAGGATGACGTCGCCGTGCAGTCCCGACGTCGAGCTGTCGTCGTACCTCATGGTGCCGTCGGCGTCGAACATGATGTCGCCGACCATCAGCGGTACGTCGAACTCACCCTGCGGCAGCAGCGCGCGCTCGACCTCGTCGTGCATGTGGTACTGCGCGAACAGTCCCGAGTAGACGTTCTCCGCGGTGTGGTGCACGCCGTGGTCGTGGTACCAGAGCGTCCGTGCCGGCTGGATGTTCGGGTAGTGGTAGTCCTTGAAGAACCCTGGCGGCGTGACGTCGCTGGCGTACCCGTCGTACTGCGGAAGTGACGCAGATCCGTGTAGGTGCACGGATGAGCTCGACTCCTGCCCGATCGTCGGGTGGTTCGCGGGCAGCCTGTTGCGCACCCTGACCCGCGCGCTACGGCCCTTGCGCACCTTGATCGTCGGTCCCGGTACCGACCCGTTGTAGCTGTACACCGGGGTGCTGAACCCCGGGACGATGTTCGCCCGGCTCATCCGTTCGGTCAGGCTGAAGTGGTCCGTCCAGCGACCGTCCCGGTCCCGCACACTCATGAACGGCTTCACTACCGGTGGTCGAACGAACGCGGAGCGGTACGGCTGCGGCAACAGCTCGGCCGGCATCGTGCTCGCGGACTTGGCTCCTACTGATGATGATCCCCACGGGAGGGCGGCAGCTCCGGCTACCCCAAGCGCCCCAAGCCCCCCGATTTTCAAGATATCTCGACGTGTTGTCTCCACCGTCGTACCCCTGTTCCGCCCCCACAACGAAACGTTTTCTCTTTCAGAGGTTGATCCTTGAACCGTTCGCCGCACACCACCCGGCTGAGTCATTTCGCGGATCACATCCGTGCGGGGGCTGTTGGCTCGTCCGCGCACCGAGGCTGTTTCGCGCACCTGTAAGCCGAAACAGTTTCGGCGGTTGCCCGTCTGTGTGGGGAAAGACGAGGTATGCGACGGCGCGGCCGGCGCCGCGCCGACTAGATCCAGCGGACGAACCACATCCGGTCGAGCCAGTCCTCGTTGGACAACAGCACGTCGGTCAGGATCGGCCAGAAGAACACGAAGTTCGCGATCACCAACGCGACGAACGTGCCGAGGACGGCGGCGCCCCACGCGCGTCGTCGCCTGCTTGCTCCGGGTGGACCCAACAGTCTGCCGAGCAACAGCGTGAGCGCCACGATCGTGAACGGGATGACCGTGACCGCGTAGAAGTAGAAGATCGGCCGCTCGGAGTAGCGCAGCCACGGAAGCCACGACGCCAGCACGCCGACCAGCGCGAGCCCGTACCTCCAGTCGCGGCCGCCCATCCACAACGCCACAGCCGCGAGCAGAGCCCCCGCACCGGCCCACCAGAGCACCGGCGTGCCGATCGCCAGGATCTGCTCGATGCACTTGTCGGTGGCCTGGCAGCCCAGCTGTCCGGGCTCGATGTCGGTGTTCGCGTCGATACCCACCGGCCGGTTGATGATCAGCCAGCCGGCCGGATCGGACTGGTAGGGGTGGGTGGCGTCCTCGAGGCCGGTGCCGGTGTGGAAGTCCCACACCTGCCGGTGGTACTCCCACAAAGAGTGCAGCGACTGCACCGCCTCGGCCGGGCCGGAGGCGTCGGTGGCGAGGTAGGAGCCCCACTGGGAGCCGAAGCTCTCCTCGTACTGCTGGACATGCGCGAGCCAGCCCGCCCAGGTGGCGACGTAGACCACGAGCGCCACGCCGACCAGGGAGAAGAAAGCGGGTACGGCGTCGACGAATGTGGCCTTGCGGACCGGTGCACGTACGCCGATCGCGCGCCGCGCCCCGCAGTCCCACGCCCACACCAGCAACCCGAACCCGGCGAGCACGAACACGGCGTTCCACTTGGTCCCGCAGGCCAGGCCGAACGACACCCCGGCTGCGAGCCGCCAGGGCCGCAGCAGCAGCGCGCGTACCGGGCCGAACCCCGCGATGGCTTCCCCGTCGTCGCCGGCCAGACGGGCCAGCCGGGATCGGCCCCAGTCGCGGTCCGCGACCAGGCAGGCGGCAGCCAGGACCAGGAAGAACGTCAGGAACACGTCGAGCAGCGCCAGCCGGGACATCACGAAGTGCAGGCCGTCGAAGCAGAGCAGCAGCCCGGCGACGCATCCGAGCAACGTCGAGCCGGTGAGGCGGCGTACGAGCCTCGCGAGCACGAGCACGGTGAGCGCACCGACGATGGCGGCCGCCGCGCGCCAGCCGAACGAGTCCATGCCGAAGACCCACTCGCCCGCGGCGATCAGCCACTTGCCGACGTCGGGATGCACGTAGAAGCTGGTGTCCGGCTTGAACAGCCCTGTCAGGTCGCCGCGCACGATCATGTCGTCGGCCTTCTCGACCGTGTCGCGGACGTAGCCGAACCGGAGCAGCGAATAGCCGTCCTTGGCGTAGTAGGTCTCGTCGAACAGCACCGTGTTCGGGGTGCCGAGCCGCCACAGCCGCAGCAGCGCTGCCAGCACGGCGATGACCGTCGGCCAGACCCAGCCGCTCACCCGGCTCTGGCCGTCGACCAGCGGACGCAGCCGGTCGGCCAGCCGCGGCCGCGGGGTGCCCTGCAGTGTCTGACCCAGCGCCGTGCGGCGGACGGGTCGGTCGACGGCGGTGGGCACGCCGACATCGTACGGACGCTGCACCGACGCGCGCGCCGGCGGCGGTGCGGCCGGTCCGGTCGGTCAGCCCGGTCGTCAGCCGGTGCCGGCGAAGCGTCCCGGCTGACGCACCAGCGCCTCGCCGATCAGCCGCGTGGACGTACGCACCGACCCGGTGAACGCGAAGAACGGCCCGAAGTCCTGCACCGCCAGCATGCTGGTCATGAACAGGCCGCGCAGGTTGGTCTCGAAGTGCTCGTCCAGCACCGGCAGGTGGTTGCGGGTCTCGAGCCGCCCGAGCACGTTGCCGGCTGCGAGGAGCGGCACGCGTCTGACATCTGGCCGGTACCCGGTCGCCAGCACGACGTCGTCGACGTGGAGCGTGCTGCCATCGTCGAGTTCGACGGTGAGGCTGCGGTTCGCGCGCTCGGTGCAACGGACGACGTTGGTGTTCGGGTGTATCCGGAGGCTCGGGTGGGTGAGTCGCGGCTCGAGCCACGGTTCGACCTTGAGACGGCCCTCCGCCCACAGTCTTTGGTTGACCTCGTTCTGCTGCTGCGTCGTCAACCGGCGGTACCAGCCCGGGTCGTCGACCATCGACTCGACCAGCGGGGCGACCCACGTCCAGTCCGATTCGGTGAACGCGGGACTGGCGTGCCGGTGCACGACGTCGACCGACTTGGCGCCGGCCTCGTGCAACAGCGCCGCCCACTCGAAGGCGCTCTGCCGGCCACCCACGATCAGGCAGCGCCTGCCAGCCAGCGGGGCAAGGTCCACGAGGTCGCACGTGTGCTGGTAGCGCCCGGGCGGCAGGATCGCCGCGAGGTCGTCGGGAACGTGCTGGAAGTGCCGGAAGCCGACCGCGACCGCGACGTTGTCGGCGGTGAGCGTGCTGCCGTCGTCGAGGGCCGCGGCGAAGCCGTGTTCGGTCTGGTCGAGCGCGAGAACCATCCGCGAGTCGGGATGCAGGTCGCGCCGGTCCTGGAACCAGGTGGTGTAGCCGAAGTAGGAGGGCAGCGACAGCGGCTCGACGTCGTCCGGTGTCAGGCCCAGGGTGTCGAGGTAGGCGTCGATGGTGTCGACCCCGGCGGCGTCGAGGTGCCAGTCGCATGCCGAGCGGAGATACATCCCCGCGGGCATGTGCTCACGCCAGAACGCCATCGATGAGCCGTGAATTCGGTTCTCGATCCCCAGGTCGCCGGCGTACGCCGCCAGCGAGAGCCCGAAAGGGCCCGCCCCGATGACCAGCAACCGTGTGTGCTCATGCTGCATGGTTCCCTCCCGATGCCCCCATATACATCGAAAGTATGGCAGCGCATCGGGTCCAGTTGAAGGAGGCAAGACCGTGCAGCCTGCGCCCGGCGCTGCGCCCGTGCTGCGATGCTGGCCGCGTGACTTCAGCACCGGGCACCTCACCGGGCAGCTCATCGGGCACCCTCGTGCTCGCGGCCACGCCGATCGGCCGGGTCGAGGACGCGTCGTCGCGGCTGGCCGCAGAGCTCGCCGCCGCCGACGTGGTCGCCGCCGAGGACACGCGGCGGCTGCGGCGGCTGTGCGAGCGGCTCGGTGTCTCGCTGTCCGGACGCGTGGTGTCGTACTTCGAGGGAAACGAGGCCGGACGCACGGAGGAGCTGCGGCTCGCGCTGCGTGACGGCCTGCGTGTGGTGCTGGTCACCGACGCCGGCATGCCGAGCGTGTCCGACCCGGGTTTTCGCCTGGTGGCCGCGGCGGTCGAGGACGACATCGTGGTCACCGCGGTCCCCGGTCCGTCGGCGGTGCTGACCGCGCTGGCCGTGTCCGGACTTCCGGTCGACCGGTTCTGCTTCGAAGGGTTCCTTCCCCGCAAGGCCGGAGAGCGCCGCAGCCGGCTCGACGAGCTCGCTCGGGAACCGCGCACGATGGTGTTCTTCGAGGCGCCGCACCGCACCTCGCCCGCGCTCGCCGCGATGGCACAGGCGTTCGGTGAGACGCGTCGGGCGGCCGTGTGCCGGGAGCTGACCAAGACCTACGAGGAGGTGCGTCGCGGAACCCTCGACGAGCTCGTGGGCTGGGCGGCGGACGGCGTACGCGGTGAGGTCACGATCGTCGTGTCCGGGCACACCCCGTCCGCCGGCGCCGAGCTCGCCGACGACGACGTCGTCGCCCGTGTCCAGGACGCCGAACGGCGCGGGATGTCCACCAAGGACGCGGTCCTCTCCGTGTCCCGCGAGACCGGGCTGCCGCGTCGAGCGGTCTACGAGATCGCGCACCGCCGGTAGCGCCGACTCCTTCACGCCGAGATTGCGCGAATGGCCCGCGGGAGTGGCGGGACGCGGTGGGCGCCGAGTAATCGGGGAGATGACCGCCTCACGCACCATCTAGGATCGCGGTGTGAGTCGCCATGTTCTGTCTGCAGTCGCCTGGCCGTACGCCAATGGCCCACGCCACATCGGGCACGTGTCCGGTTTCGGCGTGCCCTCCGACGTGTTCAGCCGCTACATGCGCATGGCAGGCAACCACGTGCTGATGGTCTCGGGGACCGACGAGCACGGCACGCCGATCCTGGTGCAGGCCGAGAAGGAGGGGGTCCCGCCCCGCGAGCTGGCCGACCGCTACAACCGGATGATCGTCGAGGACCTGCACGGCCTCGGGCTGTCGTACGACCTGTTCACCCGGACCACCACGCGCAACCACTACGCCGTCGCGCAGCAGATGTTCAAGACCTGCTACGACAACGGCTACATGATCGCGCAGACGACCATGGGCGCGATCTCGCCGTCGACGGGGCGCACACTGCCCGACCGCTACATCGAGGGAACCTGCCCGATCTGCGGCTACGACGGAGCGCGCGGCGACCAGTGCGACAACTGCGGCAACCAGCTCGACCCGATCGAGCTCAAGAACCCGCGCAGCCGGATCAACGGCGAGAAGCCGAAGTTCGTCGAGAGCGAGCACTTCTTCCTCGACCTGCCCGCACTCGCCGACGCCCTCGGCGAATGGCTGAAGACGCGCACGGACTGGCGTCCCAACGTGCTGAAGTTCTCGATGAACCTGCTCGACGACCTGCGGCCGCGCGCGATGACGCGCGATATCGACTGGGGAATACCGGTCCCGCTGGCGGGCTGGTCCGACAACCCCAGCAAGCGGTTGTACGTCTGGTTCGACGCCGTGATCGGCTACCTCTCGGCGTCGGTCGAGTGGGCCCGCCGACTCGGTGACGACGACGCCTGGCGGGCCTGGTGGACCGACCCGCAGGCGCAGTCGTACTACTTCATGGGCAAGGACAACATCACGTTCCACTCCCAGATCTGGCCCGCGGAGCTGCTGGCGTACGACGGCAAGGGCGCCTACGGCGGCAGCCCAGGCGACTTCGGAGAGCTGCAGCTGCCGACCGAGGTGGTCAGCAGCGAGTTCCTCACGATGGAGGGCCGCAAGTTCAGCACCAGCCGGTCGGTCGTGATCCACGTACGCGACTTCCTCGAGCGCTACGACGCCGACGCGCTGCGCTACTTCATCGCCGTCGCCGGGCCGGAGACGCAGGACACCGACTTCACCTGGGCGGAGTTCGTACGCCGCAACAACGACGAGCTGGTCAACACGTGGGGCAACCTCGTCAACCGCACGGTGTCGATGATGGCGAAGAACGTCGGTGAGATCCCTGCGGCCGGTGAGCTGCTCGACACCGACCGCACGCTGCTGGAGACCTCGCGCAACGCGTTCGACCAGGTCGGCGGACTGATCGAGCGGCACCGGCAGAAGCAGGCGATCGGTGAGGCGATGCGGGTCGCGAGCGAGGCCAACGCCTATCTGTCCGATCAGGCGCCATGGAAGCTGAAGAACACCGACCCCGAGCGCATGCGCACGGTGCTGCACGTCGCCGCGCAGGTCGTCGACGACTGCAACCGGCTGTTCGCACCGTTCCTGCCGCACTCCGCGCAGAAGGTGTCGGACTCGCTCGGGCACACCCACGCGGTCTCGCCCGGGCCCGAGATCCGCGAGGTCGACGACCTCGACGGCGGTCCCGGCTACCCCATCATCACCGGGGCGTACTCTGAGCAGGCGCCGTGGGAGTCCCGCGCGCTCGACGTGGGTACGCCGCTGCAGCCGCCGAAGCCGATCTTCACCAAGCTCGACCAGAGCGTCGTCGACGACGAGCTGGCACGGCTCGAGGCGGAGTCGGTTCAAGGGGGCGGTGCCGGCTGATGCCGCAGTCCGAGAGCCGCGACAGCCTGCCGCCGGTGCCCGACCCGCTGCCCCACCGCGTTGTCGACAACCACTGCCACCTCGACATGGGGCCGCCCGAGAAGGGCAACGGCGGCACCGCACTTAGCGTCAGTGAGGCGCTAAGCCTCGCTGCCTCTGTGGGTGTGGCGCGCGTCGTGCAGATCGGGTGCGACCTGGCTGGTGCGCGCTGGGCCGTCGAGGTCGCCGACGAGTACGCAGAGATCGTCGCCGCGGTGGCGCTGCACCCCAACGAGGCGCCGCGTCTCGCCGACCAGGGGCGGCTCGACGACGGCCTCGCCGAGATCGACCGGCTCGCCGCCGCCGACCGGGTGCGCGCCGTCGGCGAGACCGGGCTCGACTACTACCGCACCGAGCCACCTGGGCGGGCCGCGCAGCACGCATCGTTTCGCGCTCATATCGCGATGGCCAAGAAGCATGCCAAGACGCTGGTGATCCACGACCGCGAGGCGCACGACGACGTGCTGCACATCCTCGACGAGGAAGGCGCTCCCGAGCGCGTGGTCATGCACTGTTTCTCCGGCGACGCCGACTTCGCGCGTGCGTGTGTCGAGCGCGGGTTCTGGCTGTCGTACGCCGGCACCGTGACGTTCAAGAACGCCGTGCCGCTGCGTGAGGCGCTGGCCGTGACGCCGCACGACCGCGTGCTGGTCGAGACCGACGCGCCGTTCCTCACGCCGATGCCGTACCGCGGCCGGCCGAACGCGTCGTACCTGGTCCCGCTCACCGTGCAGTCGATGGCCCAGACGCTCGATGCCGACGTCGCCGACCTGTGCCGTCAGATCGACGCGAACACCGACGCCGCCTTCGGCGGCACCTGGTAACCCCTCCCTTGCGCCGAGATTGCGCGAATGGCCCACCATCTCGCGTCGAGATTGCGGGAAGGGCCCGCCTGAATGCCGGAAATCGTGTTAGGTATGCCCGATATGCGAACAGATGTGGGTGTTTCGAGTCACGAACCTTGGCGTGTCGGGGGATGCCTGGTTATGGTCGCCTGCTGTTGGCCGGGATCGGGGAAAGTCCGGGCAGCTCACCACCTCAGAGCCCAAGCATCAGCGCGGTTCAAGGCACCACCTGAGAAACCGCCCTGGTAACGCTGGGCTCTGAATGCTGCCCACCCGTACCCGGGACGCACTACCAGCTGGAGCATCGTGCGGAAAAAGATCGGCATCATCGCACTGGCCGCTGTGGCCATCCTGTCGGTGATCGGGGCGGGGTTCGCTTACGCCGCAAACAGCAAGACCGTGACGCTCTCGGTCGACGGCAAGGTCACCGAGGTGAGCACCCGCGGAGGCACCGTCGAGGAGGTCCTGGACGACGAGGGCATCTCGGTGGACAAGCGCGACGCGGTCGCGCCGTCGCTGACCTCGGGCGTGGCCGACGGTTCCCGGATCGCGGTCCGTTTCGGTCGTCCGCTGACGCTGAACGTCGACGGCGAGCAGGACAAGTACTGGGTGACGGCCAACAGCGTCAACGAGGCACTTGGCCAGCTCGGGTTCCGGTTCTCCGAGGCCGACCTGTCGGCCAGCCGCAGCGCGCCCATCGGCCGCACCGGCATGGACCTGCGGGTGGCGACGGAGAAGGCCATCACGGTGGTGGACGGAGCCGCCAAGCCGCGCAAGGTCAAGACCACCTCGATCACAGTTGGCGAGGCACTCAAGGAGCTCGACCTCAAGGCCAACGAGTTCGACAAGGTCAAGCCCGGCGAGGGCAAGGAGATCGACGACGGCAGCCGCATCGTCGTGACCCGTATCAGCAAGGTCAAGAAGACCGAGAACGTCGCGATCGACAACGAGACCATCGTCCGCTACGACGACGAGATGCTCGAGGGCAACGGCAAGACCGTGCGCGAGGGCAGTGAGGGCCTCAAGGAGGTCACCTTCCGCTACACGCGTGAGAACGGCGAGCGGGTGGCCACCAAGGTGCTGAACAGCGAGGTCGTGCGTGAGCCCGTGTCCCGCATCGAGGTGCACGGCACCAAGGAGCCGGCGCCGGCGCCGGCGCCCGACTACTCCGCCGGCGGCACGGTCTGGGACGAGCTGGCGGAGTGTGAGTCCGGCGGCAACTGGGCCACCAACACCGGCAACGGCTACTACGGCGGTCTGCAGTTCAGCCTGAGCACCTGGCAGGCCTACGGCGGTCCCGGAATGCCGCACGAGCAGAGCCGGGAGACGCAGATCGCGATCGCCGAGAAGATCCAGGCCGCTCAGGGCTGGGGCGCGTGGCCGTCCTGCTCCGCCGAGCTCGGTCTGTACTGACCGTTCTGACAGCACCGAGTGAGCTGACAGTACGGAGAACAGCGAGCACGAGTGTGACAATCCGGCTGTGACCGAGCAGCCGAACCACACCTCCCACGATGTGGGGTCCGCCGGGCCGAGGCTTCTCGGTCCGGCGGACGTGCGTCTGCTGGCCGACGCCGCCGGGCTGCGCCCGAGCAAGCAGCGCGGCCAGAACTTCGTCATCGACGCCAACACCGTGCGGCGCATCGTGCGCACCGCTGACCTGACCGCCGACGACGTCGTGGTCGAGGTCGGGCCCGGTCTCGGGTCGCTCACGCTCGGCCTGCTCGGCACCGCGTCCCGGGTGGTCGCCGTCGAGGTCGACCGGTCGCTGGCCGAGGCGCTGCCCGGCACGGTGGCGCACTACGCCCCGGGTCAGGCCGACCGGCTCGAGGTGCTGCACGCCGACGCGATGCGGGTCGAGGGGATCCCCGGCTCGCCGCCGACGGCGCTGGTGGCCAACCTCCCCTACAACGTGGGCGTTCCCGTGCTGCTGCACCTGTTCGCGCTGTTGCCGTCGCTGCGTCGCACGCTGGTGATGGTGCAGTCGGAGGTCGCGGACAGGCTGGCGGCGCCGCCGGGCTCTCGCACGTACGGCGTCCCCAGCGCGAAGGCTGCCTGGTTCGCCGAGGCACGCCGCGCTGGTCACGTCAGCCGCTCGGTGTTCTGGCCGGTGCCCAACGTCGACTCGGCGCTCGTGGCCTGCATCCACCGTCCGCCGCCGCAGACGACGGCGACGCGGGACGAGGTGTTCCGCGTCGTCGATGCGGTGTTCGCCCAGCGCCGCAAGACGATGCGTTCGACGCTGGCCCCGCTCGCGGGTTCCCCGGCCGCTGCCGAGGCGGCGCTGCGGGCTGCCGGCGTGGACCCCGGTGCACGTGGCGAGGTCGCCGGGATCGAGGACCTCGCCCGGGTGGCCGAGGCGCTCGCCGCGGCACCGTAGGCTCGCCCGCGTGACCAGCGTGACCGTGCAGGCCCCGGCGAAGATCAACCTCTCCCTGGGTGTCGGACCACCCCGCGACGACGGCTACCACTCGCTGGCGACCGTGTACCAGGCCGTCAGCATGTTCGACCGCGTGCAGGCGTTGCCGGCCCCCGCCGGGGAGTTCTCGGTCGAGGTGACCGCGTGCGCCGGTGACGCCGACGAAGCGGCGGACCCGGTGGGCGACTCCCGAAGCCCGAGCCTGGCCGGCGTGCCGACCGGCGCCGACAACCTCGCCCTACGCGCGGCCCGCCTGCTCGCGGACTACACCGGCGTCCCTGCCGGCGCGCACCTGCGGCTGGGCAAGAGCATCCCGGTCGCCGGCGGGCTGGCCGGCGGCAGCACCGACGCCGCCGCTGCGCTGGTCGCCTGCAACGTGCTGTGGGGCACCGATCTGCCGGCGGAGGACCTGCAGCATCTCGCCGCCCGGCTCGGCAGCGACGTGCCGTTCTGCCTCGTCGGCGGCACCGCCACGGGGTCCGGCCGCGGCGAGGAGGTCAGCCCCGCGCTGATGCAGGGCAGCTACCAGTGGGTGCTCGCGGTCGCCGACCAGGGGCTGTCCACGCCGGCGGTGTACGCCGAGGTGGACCGGCTCCGGGACGGGTCCGACGTACCCGAGCCGAAGATCCCCGACGCGCTGATGAACGCGTTGCGCTCCGGCGACGCCAAGGCACTCGGCCCGGCGCTGACCAACGACCTCGAGCCGGCGGCGGTGCTGCTGCGCCCGGAGCTCGGCGAGCTGCTGCGCCTGGGGGAGGCCTGCGGCGCTCTGGGCGCGATGGTGTCGGGCTCGGGTCCGACCTGCGCCTTCCTCGCCAACGACGAGGCGCATGCACTCGACATCTGCATGGGGCTGGCCAGTGCGGGTTCGTGCCAGGGCGTGCACCGGGTGACCGGCCCCGTGCCCGGTGCGCGGGTGGTCGACGCGTGAGCCCGAGTCCCGGCAGGGTCAACCTGGTCAACCTCGAACGTGTCCACAAGGCGTACGGCGAGCGCCGCCTGCTCGACGACGTCAGCCTCGGGGTCTCGGCCGGCGACCGGGTCGGAGTCGTCGGCCGCAACGGCGGCGGCAAGACCACGCTGTTGCACGTCCTCACCAAGGTGGAGCCGGCCGACTCCGGACGGGTCACGCACACTCGCGACCTACACGTGGGCTACCTGCCGCAGCGCGATGCCTTCGCCGACGACGAGACCGTGCGCTCAGTCGTACTCGGCGCCCTCGCCGACCACGAGTGGGCCGCGGACACGCGCACCCGTGAGGTCGTGCACGAGCTGCTCGCCGGGCTCGACCTCGACCGTGAGGTCGGCGGGCTGTCCGGCGGCGAACGCCGGCGGACGGGGCTGGCGCGTCAGCTGCTCGGCGACCAGGACCTGCTGGTGCTCGACGAGCCGACCAACCATCTCGACGTCGAGGTGGTCGACTGGCTGGCGCGTCACCTCGTCGCCCGGGGGTCGTCCGGGCAGGCGCTGGTCGTTGTCACACATGACCGCTGGTTTCTCGACGCCGTATGCACGAACACGTGGGAGGTGCACGACGGCCGGGTGGAGGCCTACGAGGGCGGCTACGCGGCGTACGTGCTCGCCAAGGCCGAACGCGACCGCCAGGCCAGGGCCAGCGAGGCACGGCGACGCAACCTGATGCGCAAGGAGCTCGCGTGGCTGCGGCGCGGTCCGCCGGCGCGTACCTCGAAGCCACAGTTCCGCGTGGACGCCGCCAACGCCCTGATCGCCGACGAGCCGGCTCCACGCGACCGCCTCGAGCTGCAGCGGTTCGCGACGAGCAGGCTCGGCAAGGACGTCGTCGACCTCGAGGACGTGACGATCTCGCGCGGCGGTCGCGCGTTGCTTGACCGGGCGACCCTGCGCCTCGGTCCCGGTGACCGGATCGGCCTCGTCGGCGTCAACGGCGCCGGAAAGACCACGGTGTTGCGGCTGCTCGCCGGCGAGACCTCGCCGGACGCGGGTCGGCGCAAGGAGGGGCGCACCGTCAACCTGGCGCACCTGCACCAGCACGTCGACCAGCTGCCGACGCAGGAGAGCGTGCTGGCCTCCGTCGAGTCGATCCGCCGGGTGACCAAGCTGCCCGGCGGTGCCGAGCTGACCGCGACCAGCATGCTGGAGCGGTTCGGGTTCACCGGAGACCGGCTGATGGCGCGGATCGGCGACCTGTCGGGCGGTGAACGCCGCCGGCTGCAGATGCTGCGGCTGCTCATGGACGAGCCCAACGTGCTGCTGCTCGACGAGCCCACCAACGACCTCGACATCGAGACCCTCACCATGCTCGAGGACTTCCTCGACGGCTGGCCCGGCACCCTCGTCGCGGTGTCCCACGACCGCTACTTCCTCGAGCGGGTCTGCGACGAGGTCTGGGCACTGCTTGGCGACGGGACGATGCGGATGCTGCCGCGCGGGGTCGAGGAGTACCTCGAGCACCGCCGCCGGAGGGAGTCCGTCGCCTCGTCGGGTGCCGATGGCGACGCATCGGAGCGGCGTACGACGACCGCGGCGCACGAGCGGCAGGCGCGCAAGGACGTCGCCCGTATCGAACGACGTCTCGCGAAGCTGACCGAGACCGAGGCCGGGCTGCATGCCGAGATGGCCGAGAACGCGACCGACCACGCGGCGCTCGCCGCCCTCGACGAGCGCCTACGCGCCGTGGTGGCGGAGAAAGAGTCGCTGGAGGAGGAGTGGCTCGTCGCCGCCGAGGTCGCCGAAGGCTGACTCCCGCTTCGCGGCGAGACTGCGCGAGTGGCTCACGGTCGCGGGTGGCTCAGGAGGCGTCCTCGTCGAAGGGCCGCACGAGTGCGCGCAGCAGGCCGGCAAGCCGCTTGCGGTCGGCGGCGCCGAGCCCGGTCAGTAGTGCCCGCTCGTTGGTGAGCAGGGCCGACAACGCGGCGTCGACGTGCGCCAGCCCGGAGTCCGTGAGCTGGACGAGCACGCCACGCCGGTCGGCCGGGTCCGGCGCGCGACGTACCAGACCGCGCGCGGCGAGCCGGTCGACCCGGTTGGTCATCGTGCCGCTGGTGACGAGGGTCTCGCGCAGCAGCCGGCCCGGTGACAGCTCATAGGGCTTGCCCGAGCGACGCAGCGCCGCGAGCACGTCGAACTCCCAGGTCTCGAGGTCGTGCGCCGCGAACGCCTGCCGGCGGGCGCGGTCGAGATGCCGCGCCAGCCGGGTGATGCGGCTGAGCACCTCCATCGGGCTGACATCGAGGTCGGGCCGTTCGCGTTGCCAGGCCTGGACCAGGCGATCGACTTCGTCCTCCATGGCACCAGCCTAGAGGTCAAGACTCTTGACGTAGAGAATCTCGCCTGGCGAGAGGTTGTGCCGGTGGTCGCGGGACGCCGAGCGGTCAATAGGGTCGGGACATGGACCAGGCTGAGCTCGTCTACAGCGGCGCCGCGGCGCAGGCCGCGATGATCGCCCGGCGTGAGGTGTCGGCCCGTGAGGTCGTGGACGCCTGCCTGGAGCGCATCGACACGTACGACCGCCGGCTGAACGCGTTCAAGGAGGTCTACGCCGACGAGGCCCGTTCCGCGGCCGACGACGCCGATCGCAGGGCCGCGCAGGGCGACCCGTCGCCGCTGCTCGGCGTACCGGTCGCCGTCAAGGACGACGTCGCGATCGCGGGCCGGGTGACCGGACACGGCACGACGGCGACGCGCCGGACGGCCGTGGTCGACTCCCCGGTGGTACGGCTGCTCCGCGAGGCCGGAGCGGTCGTGATCGGCAAGACGCACCTGCCAGAGCTGGCGATCTACGGCTTCACCGAGAGCCGTTCGTACGGCGCGACCCGCAACCCGTGGGACATCCGGCGTACTCCCGGCGGGTCTTCCGGCGGCAGCGCGGCCGCGGTCTGTGCGGGCATGGTGGGGATCGCCTCGGCCAGCGACGGTGCCGGCTCGATCCGGATCCCGGCGGCCAACTGCGGGCTGTTCGGCTTCAAGCCCTCGCTCGGGCGCACCGTCGGCAGCGGCGGCTGGGGCGGGCTGAGCGTCCAGGGTGCGCTGACACGGACGGTCGCCGACTCGGCGTGGTACGTCGACCTGATCGGTGCGCCGGGCGGCGAGCAGGTGACTCCCAGCGTCGGCCGCGACCCGGGCCCGCTGCGCATCGGGGTGAGCAGCAGCGCGATGCGCGTCCTCGGCCTGCGCGGCAAGGTCGACGCCGAGACCCGCGACGCGGTCGAGCAGACCGCGCGAACCCTGCGCGACCTCGGCCACGAGGTCCGCGACCTCGATCTGCCGATGGACTCCGCGGCCCGGGACTTCTCGCTGCGCTACCTGCGCGCGATCCACGACTCGGCCGCGCTCGTCGCCGACCGGCAGCGCCTCGAGCGGCGTACCCGTCAGCTGGTGCGGCTCGGGGGCGTGGTCCCGGCGCCGCTGGCCCGGCGGGCCAGGTCGGCGGGGGAGCGCGAGGCGGGCAAGCTCGGAAAGGCATTGCACGGCATCGACCTGCTGCTGACGCCGGTGACCAACCGGCCGCCGGTGAAGGTCGGGCGCTGGGCCCGTGCCGGCGGGCTCCGGACGGTGCTCGGCATGTCGCGGGTGTACGGCTTCACGGCGTTGTGGAACCACACCGGCCGCCCGGCGGCGTCGGTTCCGGCGGGGCGGTCGCGCGCGGGGATGCCGCTGGCGGTGCAGCTCGTCGGCCGTCGCGACCACGACGCCGAGGTCATCGCCGTGTGCGCGCAGCTCGAGCAGGCCCGCCCGTGGGCCGACCTGCGGCCGCCGCTGTACGGCGCCGGTGTGTCTTGACGTCGAGAGATCACCGCCCGGGGCGAGGTGCCGTGATGTATCTTGATGTCAAGAGAACTTCGGAGAGGGGCGACGGTGGCGCACGCGACCCATTCCTGGGACCCGCAGACCTATCTCGCGTTCGGTGACGACCGGTCACGCCCGTTCTTCGACCTGCTCGCGCAGGTGGGCGCCGAGTCGCCGGAATACGTCGTCGACCTGGGCTGCGGCCCCGGCAACCTCACCTCGACGCTGTGCGAGCGCTGGCAGGCGGCGCACGTGCACGGTGTCGACGCCTCGGCCGAGATGGTCGCCCGGGCTGACGAGACGCGAAGCCAGCACAGCGAAGGGACCAGGGACCGGCTGTCGTTCGAGGTCGCAGACCTGCGTGAGTGGCGGCCGCCGCGGCCCGTCGACGTGCTCGTCTCCAACGCGACCCTGCAGTGGGTACCCGACCACCTCGCGCTGCTCGCGGACCTCGCCGGCCGGCTGCGTCCGGGCGGGTGGCTCGCGTTCCAGGTGCCGGGCAACTTCGGCGGGCCCAGCCACCGGCTGCTTGCCGACCTCGCGCGAGACACGCGGTTCGCGGCGTACACCGGCGACGTGGACTGGCCGGCTTCGCACGACCCGGAGGCCTACCTCACGCGGCTGCACGAGCTCGGCACCCGTGCGCAGGCGTGGGAGACGACGTACCTGCACGTGCTGGAGGGGTCGGACCCGGTGATGCGGTGGATGTCGGGCACGGGCGCACGGCCGGTGCTGCAGGCACTCCCGCCGCGGCTGCGGGCGGAGTTCGAGGAGGAGTACGCCGCGGCGCTCCGCGAGGCCTATCCGGTGGGCGCGGTCGGCACGGTGCTGTCGTTCCGCCGGATCTTCGCGGTCGCGCAGGCGCCGGCCTGAACGTCGACCCGAGGCCGATGGCGAGAGGTTTCGTCAGCGGCCTCGGCTGTCGCGCGTGGCCAGGCCCGGGCGCTTCTCCAGGCCGTGCAGGCCGTTCCACGCGAGGTTGCACAGGTGCGCAGCGACCACTGCCTTGTCGGGCCTGCGGGCGTCGAGCCACCACTGGCCGGTGGTGCCGACCATGCCGACGAGCATCTGGGCGTACATCGGGGCGGTCTTCGGGTCGTAGCCGCGCTGGTGGAACTCCCCGGCCAGGATGTGCTCCACCCGTGAGGCGACGTCGCTGATGATGCTCACGAACGAGCCGGACGCCGAGCCGAGCGGCGAGTCGCGGACCAGGATGCGGAACCCGTCGGAGGACTGCTCGACGTAGTCGAGCAGCGCCAGCGCCGCCTGCTCCAGGAACTCGCGCGGGTGTCCGGCGGTGAGCGCGAGCCGCATCATGTCGAGCAGCTGCCGGACCTCGCGGTCGACGACGACGGCGTAGATGCCCTCCTTGCCGCCGAAGTGCTCGTACACGACCGGCTTCGACACCTCCGCGCGGGCGGCGATCTCCTCGATGGACGTACCGTCGAAGCCGCGTTCGGCGAAGAGCTTGCGGGCGATCTCGATCAGCTGCTCGCGTCGCTCCGCGCTGGTCATCCGCGCGCGCTTGTTG
>DATMEB010000215.1:0-18531 GCA_035557095.1 Nocardioidaceae bacterium
ACTGGCGCATCCGCGGCCCGCATCTACTACGAAAGCCACGACTCGCTCGACCCCGAGCTTCGGGTCGACGTCCCGTCAGCAATCAGCATGTATCCCCGCGACATCGAGAAGTGTCCGCGCGCCTGGGCACAGGAGCGGTACCGACAGATCGTCCGATGGAGGTCGCCCGAATCCGGGGGACATTTCCCGTCGCTGGAGGTTCCCGAGTATTTCGTCAAAGATCTGCAGGAGGGCCTCGCGGCAGTGCTGGCCGCTCATCGGTGAACGCGACTGCGTGCGGGCACTCGGGATCAGCTAGGTTCGCCCGTCCCGCAACCGCTCGAGCCAGACCGCGGCGTGCCGGAAGTCGGCGTCGCTGGTGCCCTCGCGGATGCTCGGTGCGATCTTGTCGACCCGGGGGTAGGAGCCCAGGAACCGCACCTCCGGACAGACCCGGCGCAGACCCATCAACGCCTCGCCGACCCGCTGCTCGCAGAGGTGGCCCTCGGCGTCGATCGAGAAGCAGTACCGGCCCAGCGCCCTCCCGGTCGGCCGTGACTCGATGCGGGTGAGGTTGACCCCGCGTACGGAGAACTCCTCGAGCACCTCGAGCAGAGCCCCGGGATGGTCGTCGCCGATGAACGCGACCAGGGACGTCTTGTCGGCACCGCTGGGGGCCGGCGGCGGCGCGGGGCGGGACACCAGCACGAACCGGGTCACCGCATCGGGGTTGTCGCCGATCCCGTGCGCGAGCACTCCGAGGCGGTAGCGTTCCGCGGCCAGCGGGGCGGCGATCGCCGCGTCGTACGGCGAGTCGTGCTCGGTGACCATCTGCGCGGCGAGCGCCGTCGACGACGCGTGCACGACGTCGGCCTCGGGCAGGTGCCGGGCCAGCCACTGACGGCACTGCGCGGCGGCGGCCGGGTGTGTGACCACCGTGCGCACGGAGAACTCGTCGCGGCCGGGCCGGCCGAGCAGCGCGAACTGCACCGGCACGGTCATCTCCCGGGTGATGATCAGCGGGTCGCCGACGGCGAGCTCGTCGAGCGTGACCGAGATCGAGCCCTCGACGGAGTTCTCGATCGGGACCACCGCTCCGTCGGCCTCACCCTCACGCACCAGGTCGAGCGCGGCCGGCACGGTCGCGCACGGACGCAGCTCGGCGCGGGCCGCGGCAGGCAGCGAGCGCAGGGCCGTCTCGGTGAAGGTCCCCTCGGGACCGAGGTAGGCATAGCGGGCGGGCGGGACTCCAGGCACGGGCACAGCCTAGGGAAGGATAGATTCGCGGTCATGACCGGTCATTCCCCGACACCGCCGACACCGCCGACAGGGGCTGCCGACGTCAACGGCGCGCGCGACCTCGGGTTCGCCCGGCTCGACACCGACCGGCTGCGCCGTACCGGCGACCCGGAGGTCGTCTACGGCGAGGGCAAGACCCCCGGTCAGCTGGTCAGCCTGCTGCGCGAGCTGCACGACGCGCACCCCGACCGCGCCGTGCTCGCCACCCGGCTCGGGCCGGAGGCGGTCGAGGCGGTCACCCGGGAGATCCCCGATGCGCACGTCGACCAGGTGGCACGGGCCGCGACGCTCGGTCCGCTGCCGACCCTGCGCGGCCGCGTGACGGTCGTGGCCGCGGGTACGTCGGACGCGCCGGTGGCCCGCGAGGCGGCGGTGACCGCGCGGGTGTTCGGCGCGAACGTCGACCAGGTCACCGACGTCGGCGTGTCCGGACTGCACCGGGTGCTCGGTGAGCGCGACCGGCTCGACGCCGCCGACTGCCTGGTTGTGGTCGCCGGGATGGAGGGTGCACTGCCGAGCGTGGTCGGCGGCCTCACCGGCGTACCTCTGGTGGCGGTGCCGACAAGCGTCGGCTACGGCGCGTCGTTCGGCGGTGTGGCCGCGCTGCTGGCGATGCTCAACTCGTGTGCCCCGGGCGTGACCGTGGTCAACATCGACAACGGGTTCGGCGCCGGGGTCTTCGCGGCCCGGGTGGCCAGACGGGCCGGCGACCGGGAGGAGCCGACCCCGTCATGAGCCCGCACCAGCCGTCGACGAGCGCCCCCGCCAGGATCGGCTGGCTGGACGGCTCGTCGGGATGTTCCGGCGACATGCTGCTCGGTGCGCTACTCGATGCCGGGGTGCCCCGGGAGGTCGTCGCCGACGCGATCGCAGCGGTGGCCCCCGAGCCGGTCGAGCTGTCGACCGCGCCCGTGCACCGGGCCGGGCTGGCCGCGACCTCGGCCCGGATCGAGGTCGCCGACTCCGCCAGCCGCCGCACCTGGGCCGGCATCCGCACGCTGCTCGACGCGTCGTCGCTGGCTCCCGCGGTCCGCGACCGCGCGCGGTCGACGTTCGCCCGGCTCGCGCAAGCGGAGGCCGCGGTGCACGGCGTCTCGCCCGACGACGTGCACTTCCACGAGGTGGGCGCGCTCGATGCGATCGCCGACATCGTCGGGGTGTGCGCGGCCCTCGACCGCCTCGCGCTCGACGTGCTGACCGCGTCGCCGGTCGCGCTGGGCGGCGGGCGAGTACGCAGCGACCACGGCATGCTCGCGGTGCCGGCGCCGGCGGTCGTCGAGCTGCTGCGCGGTGTGCCGACGTACGGCGGACCCGTCGACGTCGAGCTGTGCACGCCCACCGGGGCGGCACTGCTGGTCGAGTGGGTGACCGCGTGGGGCGCACAGCCGTCGATGGTCACGACCTCCGTCGGGGTGGGCGCCGGCGATCGCGAGCTCGACACCCACGCCAACGTCCTGCGGCTCCTCACCGGCTCGACGGTGCAGGACACGGCAGCTGACACGGATGTCCCCGAACCCGGATCGCCGTTGGTGATCGAGTGCAACGTCGACGACCTCGACCCGCGACTCTGGCCGGGCGTGCTCGCTGCGCTGTTGGAGGCGGGTGCGAGCGACGCCTGGTTGACGCCGATCCTGATGAAGAAGGGGCGACCCGCGCACACGCTGTCGGTGCTCGTGAACCGTGACCTGGCCGACGTCGTACGCCGGGTCGTGTTCGCGCACACCACCACACTCGGCGTGCGCGAGACCGCGGTCGGCAAGCACGTCCTCGAACGCCGCGAGGAGGTCGTCGAGGTCGACGGTCAGGACGTGCGTGTCAAACTTGGCCTGCACGACGGAACGGTGCTCAACGCCCAGGCGGAGTACGACGACGTGGCCGCCGCGGCCGCCGCCACGGGCCAACCGGCGAAGTTCGTGCTCGCGCGCGCCGTCGCGCAGGCGCGCACACTCTGGTGAGGTGAAGTGGATCTCCATGTCATTCTGACGACATTCGGGCTGATCCTGCCCGTCGAGCTGCCGGACAAGACGTTCGTCGCGGCGCTCGTCCTGGCCGCACGCTACCGGCCGTTGTTCGTCTGGATCGGTGTCGGCGCGGCCTTCTTCGTGCAGACCCTGGTCGCCGTCACCGCCGGTCAGCTCGCGACGCTGCTGCCGCACTGGGTGCTCCTTGTCGTCGCTGCGACGATTTTCGCGATCGGTGCAGTGGTGCTGCTGCGTACGGCGCGAGGCGCCGAGGACGCCCAGAAGAGGCAGGAGGACGAGTTCTCCGGCAAGGGCCACGACGTGCGCGACAACTGGCGGGCGATCGGGACGTCGTTCCTGGTGCTGTTCGCCGCCGAGTGGGGTGACCTGTCGCAGCTGCTGACGATGAGCCAGGTCGCGCGCACGCACGACCCGGTCTCGGTGTTCATCGGGGCCTGGGCGGCGTTGCTGCTGATCTCGGGGCTCGCGGTGTTCGTCGGGCGGCTGCTGCTTCGATACCTGCGGCTCACCGTGCTGCACTACATCGGCGCCGCGGTGTGCGCGCTGTTCGCCGTGATCACGCTGGTGGAGCTGGTCCGCCTCTGAGCATGGGCCAGTCGCGCAGTCTCGGCGCGAGTGAGCGGGCCGTTCGCGCAATCTCGGCGCGAAGGACGGCGGGAGGGCGTCGGCGTCGATAGGCTCGGCGTCATGACTGACGAGCGAGGCGCCGACAGCGAGGTCGGCCGGCTGCGCACGGTGCTGCTGCATCGTCCCGGGCCCGAGCTCAAGCGGCTCACCCCGCGCAACAACGACACGCTGCTGTTCGACGGCATCCCGTGGATCGGTCGCGCGCAGGACGAGCACGACGCCTTCGCGCAGGCGCTGCGCGACCGCGACGTCGAGGTCCTCTACCTCGTGGACCTGCTCACCGAGACGCTGCACGACTCCGCTGCACGCGCCAAGGCCATCACCGAGGTCACCGCCGACCTGCGGCTCGGCGACACCCTGCGCGCCTACCTGCGTACGGCGCTGGCCGAGCTGGCCCCCGACGCGCTGGCCGAGACGCTGACTGCGGGCGTGCGCAACGACGAGGTGCGCGGCGGCCACGGCATCGTGACCAGCCTGCTGAGCCAGGACGACTTCCTGATCGACCCGCTGCCGAACCTGCTGTTCACCCGCGACTCCAGCGTGTGGGTCGGCGGGCACGTCGCCGTGACCAGCCTGGCGATGCCGGCACGCCGGCGCGAGACGCAGCTGACCGACCTGATCTACCGGATGCATCCCCGGTTCGCCGGCACTCGACGGGTCTACGACTGGCAGCTCGAGCACGTCGAGGGCGGCGACGTGCTGCTGATGGCGCCCGGCGTACTCGCGGTCGGGGTCGGTGAGCGCACCACACCGGCCGGTGCGGAGCGGCTGGCCCGCCGCGTCTTCGCGGCCGGCCTCGCGCACACGGTGCTCGCGGTCCCGATCGCGCAGGAGCGCGCGACCATGCACCTCGACACGGTGTGCACGATGGTCGACGCCGACTCGGTGGTGATGTACCCCAACATCGCGAACACGCTGTCGGCGACCGCGATCACCTCACCCGACAGCGAGATGGACGACGCCGAGCGCGTCCCGCTGGAGGTAGCCGACCCCGAGCCGTTCCTGGTCGCGGCCGCCAAGGCGATGGGAATCGACACCCTGCGGCAGATCGACACCGGCCTCGACCCGGTCACCGCCGAACGCGAGCAGTGGGACGACGGCAACAACACGCTCGCGGTGGCCCCCCGGGTCGCGGTCGCCTACGAACGCAACGTGGAGACCAACCGGCGGCTGGAGGAGCACGGCATCGAGGTGGTCGCGATCGCGGGCTCGGAGCTGGGCTCGGGTCGCGGCGGGCCGCGGTGCATGTCATGCCCGATCTCGCGCGAGCCGCTCCCGACCGCCTGACCGGTGCCCATACACAGACGACCCCTCCCCGGCAGGGGGAGGGGTCGTCTGCTGTGGGTGCGGCGGTGGGATCAGGGCAGCGCGAGCTGCTGACCCACCTCGATCACGTTGGGGTCGCTGAGCTGCGGGTTGGCGCGCCAGATCGCCCGCCAGCCGCCGTCGACGTCCTGCGCACGCGCGATCTTCGACAGCGTGTCGCCCGAGCGCACGGTGTAGTCGCTGCCACCCGACGGCGCGGGAGCCGGCCTGCGCTCCCGGTCGCCGTTGCGGCTCGGCCGGTCCGAGCTGTCCGGGGTGCCGGCGGCGTCGCCGCTGTCCAGACCCAGCTCCGCCGAGCACGCCGGCCAGGCGCCCCAGCCCTGCGTGTTCAGCACCTTCTCGGCGATCTGGATCTGCTGGGCGCGGGTCGCGAGGTCGGCTCGCGAGGCGAAGCGCTCGCCGCCGAAGCCGTCCCAGGTGGAGTCGGAGAACTGCACCCCGCCGTAGTAGCCGTTGCCGGTGTTGATGTGCCAGTCGCCGCCGGACTCGCACTGCGCGAGCCGGTTCCAGGTGCGGTCTGTGGCCGCGTGGGCGGTGCCGGCGGTGATCATCGGCGCGGCCGCGGCTGCGGCCACGGTGACACTGGTCGCCGCGATCCGGCGAGTGCTGCGTCCTGCGGGCTTGGTTGCGCGATGACGTGGCGCGTACGCCATGGGTGCTCCCTCTCCGACGCCTGCGAAGTCAGCTGACGGGTTCGGGCGGAGAGTGCCCGGCCGCGCTGGCGCGGCTTCACCCCTTGGGTACGCGAAAATGCTCCAGCGTTACTGGAGCGACAGTCCGCGGACTCCGGTTGGGTCCCCCGCTCCCACCCCGATCGGATGTGCTGTTGCAAGGGGCCTACGGCGACGGGGTGGGATTCGGCGTGCCGCCACAGGCGCTATCCGGTTGACTTCGCGACCATACGTCGGCCGCTGGCACGTAACAAAACGGCAACACCGGTGATGTGGATCACGGGATCCGGGGTGTAACACGCAGCGCGGCTCAACCGATGGGCGCCTGCGGGAGTTGGAAAAGCTCGGTCGTTGCCGACGGGGGACACAGCAACGACCGAGCTCTAGATGAAACCTTAACCATCAGTTAACGCTGACGACAAGGCACCACCCAGCGAATATGGCCGTCGTCACGTGCATCCGGGACAGAAGACCGCAATCCGACCGCGCGCAGGCGCTCAACGGATGGTCAGCTGGCGGTTGCGCAGCCCCGCCAGCGCGGACCGCTCGTCCGCGGACAGGCCGCCCTTCTCGGCCAGGGCCGAGTCCAGGCGTTGCGCGAATGCGGCGGCCGGCTCCTCGAGAACCTCCGCCCCGGTGCCCACCGGCAGGTCCCACACCGGCACCAGCAGGCCGTGCGCGCGGAACGACCCGACCAGCCGGCTGTCCTCGACGAGTACGTCGTCACCGCGTGTGTGCAGCCTCGCCAGTGCGGTGAGCAGCCGGTCCTCGTCGTACGGCATCACCCAGCGCAGATGCTCCTTGGTGCCCACGTCGCACCAGTACGCCGCGTCGACGGACCCGAGTCGCTGCGTCGGGGTCATCGCGCCGTTGGCGTTCTCCAGCGACGCCGCCACCTCGCCGCTCGGGTCGTCGACGTCGGCAGCCCAGAAGTCGAAGCCCTCGTGGACGGTGACCTCGAAGGTCGCGTCGGTTGCGACGAGATCCTGCAGCCGCGGTCCCGGTCCGGGAAGCTCGTGCATCGCGACCGGCTCGCCCGGGTCGGCTTCCAGCGCGAGCTCGGTGACCCGGGCGAGGTCGCGACTGGCGTCACCGGAGTTGTGCTGCACCTGCAGCCCGAGCCACACCGCTCCGTCGTCGCGTACCAGCGCCGGCCAGGCCATCGGCAGCAGGCTGCAGACCTTGATCTCGCGCTCGGAGTCGGCCAGCTTCAGCGGCGCGGTCGCCGCCGGCACGAACTCGCGCAGCGCCACCCAGTCGCACTCACCGGGGAGCCCCTCGAACGTGCGGACCACGAACGGTGCGCCCGCGTCGCCGCTGCCGTGGCAGGCCTTGTACCGGCGACCCGAACCGCACGGACACGGCTGCCGGGGGCCGACCTCAGCGGCGACGCCGTCACCCGGCGCGGCCGCAGCCGGCTTGTGCTGTGCGTGCTTGGTGCGCGAGCGCTTGCCCATCGCGTGGCCCCCTGGGTCGGCGAGTTGATCCATCGCCGACCCTACTCAGCGCGTGCGGACTCTGTCGTGACGGTCCGCGGCGGCTCAGGACAGCGAGAGCTCGGCCCAGACCGTGGTGCCGCGCTCCTCGTCCTGGACGCCCCAGCGCTTCGCCAGGGACTGGACGATCTTCAGTCCGCGACCGCCGACCGCGAGCTCTCCGGGGCGGCGCTGCGAAGGAACCGACGTGGGCGAGCCTCCGTCGGTCACGGTGAGCCGGATGACGTCCAGCTCGAAGGTCCAGCCGACGGCGATCTTTTGGTCGTCGAGAGGCGTGGCATGGCGCAGCGAGTTCGCGACGAGCTCGCTGACGACGACGCGCGCGTCCTCGAGGCGCGAGTCGCTGCACCTGGAGGCCAGATCGGCCCGCAGGCGCTCACGTGCCGCGCGCACACTCGTACCATGGAAGTCGAGCCTCATCGAGGCGCCTCCCTCCTGGGTCGAAGCGTCGCTCATCACTGACATGCGGCCCCACGTGGTTTAGCGTTCATCTGCTGCCATGCTCAATGTGCCCATCGGGGCGAATCGCAAAACCCGACGAAAAGCGAGACCAACACCACTCACCGGTCCGCGATGGTGTCCAGGACCTCCCGGACGAACCGCGGCCGATCGGTGATGATCGCGTCGACCTCGAGCTCCTGACACAGCCGGACATCGTCGGCGGCGTTGACCACCCACACGTAGATGCCGTACCCGTTTCTCCGCATCAGATGCACCCAGTCGGGGTTGCGTCGCACCAGGTCGCATGCTGCCGCCACGTGCCCGACCCCTCGGGGCAGCTCACCTCGGCGTACCCGGGTCGGGAGCTCCCGCTCGAGCACCCAGGCCAGGGGCACCAGCGGCGCCCAGCGGGTCATCCGGCGCAGCGAGAGCTGGGAGTAGCTGAGCACGCGCACCGGCGCGGGCGTCCCCTCGGGCGTATGCGCCTGCCAGCCGAACTCCTCCAGCAGGTCGACCAGCCGTCGCTCGACCCACCCGGAGTAGCGGGTCGGGTGCTTGGTCTCGATCAGCAGGTCGACCCGCCGGGGCTCGTCGCGCACCATTGTCAGCAGCTCGCGCAGGGTCAGCACCGAGAGCCGCTCGGCGTCCAGCAGCTCGGCCTCGTCGTCGAGGTCGGTCCAGGGGTTCTTCCACGACCCCCAGTCGAGGCTCTGCAGCTGGTCGAGCCGCTTGGTCGAGAGGACCCCGCGGCCGTCGGAGGTGCGCTCGAGGCGTCGGTCGTGCACGCAGACGAGGTGTCCGTCGCGGGTGAGCCGTACGTCACACTCCAGGGCGTCCGCGCCGTCGGCCAGCGCCTGGTGATAGGCGCGCAGGGTGTGCTCGGCGACCTCGTCGCTCGCTCCGCGGTGCGCCACCACGTACGGACGATGCCGGCCCTCGTCGTCGGTGGGTGTCATCCGCCCCGTCCCTCAGCCGGCGCTCCATCCCGCGTAGCCAAGGTACGACGTGCCCTCGGCCGGACGCTCCCGGATCAGCGACGCCACGCCGGTGAACAGGCCCCCGGACATCAGCGCGAAGCCGACACCGATCACCGAGCAGCCGATCGCCACGCCACCCGCATCGGACCCGTTGCCGCCGATCAGCCACGCCAACGCCGAGCCGGCACCGGCCGCGAGCAGACCCGAGGCGACCATCGACAGCCCGGCGAAACCGACCGGCCCCAGCCGCTGCCCGCCGACGTACCAGGCGCCCGCCCACAACAGCAGCGCGACGACGTACAGCACGACCGTCGCCCAGAACCAGCCCGCGTCCAGTGCGTCGCTGCCGCGTGCGCCGGCGAGCGACACGGTCGCGTCCTGGCCGCCCGCCGCGGCGATGCCGGCGAAGAGGCCCCGGCGTGCGGTGAGCAGCCACACGGCGTAGCCCAGACCGGTGAGCCCGGCCAGGACCAGACCGGTCGCCGCCAAGGGCCTCCACACGCGGGCTGACTCCCTCCGGTCGCAGGCCGCCGAACTCCGTCGGTCGCAACCTACCTCGGCCCGGAGTCTGACTTAGGGGTGCTGAGTACGCAGGAACCTACCGAAGTGGGGCACGGTGAACGCCACCGAGCCCCGCTCGGCGGCGTAGACGAGGCCCTTCTTGATCAGCCCGTCGCGCGCAGGCGACAGGCTCTGCGGCTTGCGCCCGAGGTCGGCGGCGACCTCGGCGGTCGTCACCGGACCGTCGTCGGTGTTGACCCCGCGGTCGGCCATCGCACGCATGTACTCGCGTTCTGCGGGCGTGGCGCGCTCGAACCGGGCGCCGAAGAAGCCGACCGCCAGCTCGGACTCCGCCTCGGGCGCGGCCTCCTTCACGTCGACCGCGCGGATCGGCGACGCGGGAGCGGCGTCCCAGGCGACCTTGCCGTAGGCCTGCACGAAGTAGGGGTAGCCGTCGGTGAGGATGTACAGCTCGTCCAGCGCGTCGTCCTCGAAGTCGGCGTCCTCGGTGGCGGCCGGGATGCGTAGGGCGCGGTCGGCGTCCGCGCGCGGGAGCCGGTCGACGACGACGTAGCGGAAGAGCCGTTCGGCATAGGAGCGGCTGGCCGACAGGGCCACTGGCAGGTGCGGCAGCCCGGCGCCGACCAGGATGAGCGGGGCGCCCTGCTGGCTGATCTCGTGACAGGCGGCGCACAGCGCTGCCAGCTCGGCGGTCGAGACGTCCTGCATCTCGTCGACGAACAGCGCGACCCCGACGCCGAGGTCGACCCCGAGGTCGGCGACGTCGGTGAACAGCTCGGTCAGGTCGAGCTCGAGGTCGCCGGAGTCTGCGCGGCCCCGCGTCGCGGGGACGTCGGTCGGCGGATGCCAGCGCACGCCCTTGCGGTCCTCCTGGCGCGTGCGCAGCGCGAACGACTTGACGACACCGGCGACGGCGTCGACGCGTTCGGGGTCGCGGTGCCGGTGCGCCACCTCGCGTACGGCGGCGTGGACGGCCTGTGCGATCGGCAGTCGCACGCTCCGGTCGGGCCGGGCCTCGATCTTCGCCGTGCCCCACGCCCGGTGCACGGCCCGGCTGCGCAGCGCGTTGAGGAGCACGGTCTTGCCGACCCCGCGCAGGCCGGACAGCACCATCGAACGTTCAGGACGGCCGGCGGCGACGCGCTCCAGCGTCACGTCGAACTGCCGGATCTCGCGATCGCGGCCGGCCAGCTCCGGCGGGCGCTGGCCCGCGCCGGGGGCATACGGGTTGCGTACGGGGTCCACGATGCGACTGTATGGGGGCGTCTAGCCTGCGTCGTAGATTTGCCTATCGGGCCGAATCGGCGTGTCGCGACCGGTTCTCGGCGTGGGCTACTTGAGCAGGCGGGACATCCGGCGGTCGGCGAGGGGCTTGCCACCGGTCTGGCAGGTCGGGCAGTACTGCATCGCCCGGTCGGCGAAGGACACCTCGCGGATCGTGTCGCCGCACACCGGACACTCCTCCCCGGCGCGCCCGTGCACCCGCAGCCCGGTCTTCTTCTCCGCCTTCAGCTCGCTGGCCGCGATGCCGTGCGACCGCGCGATCGCGTCGCCGAGCACGTCGCGGATCGCGGCGTACAGCACGTCGACGTCGCCGTCGTCGAGGGAGCTGCTCGACTTGTACGGCGACATCTTCGCCGCGTGCAGCACCTCGTCGGAGTACGCGTTGCCGATCCCGGCGATCACCGACTGGTCGCGCAGTGTCCCCTTGAGCTGGGTCCGGCCGGCCTCGGCCAGGATCGCCCGCAACCGCTCGAGCGTGAACTCCTCGCTCAGCGGGTCGGGTCCGAGCCGGGCGATTCCCGGTACCTTCTCGACCGAGTCGACGACGTACAGCGCGAGCCGCTTCTGCGTGCCCGCCTCGGTGACGTCGAACCCCGAGTCGTCGTCGAGCACCACCCGCGCGGCCAGCGGGCCCTTGCCCGGCCGCAGCGGCTTGGGCGGGATCTGCTCGCGCCAGCGTACCCAGCCACCACGCGCGAGGTGCATGACCAGATGTACCCCGGACGCCTCGATGTCGAGGAACTTGCCGTGTCGCTGCACGCTGTCGACGAGCAGCCCGTGCAGCGCGGTCGGCGGCGGGTCGAAGGTCTTCAGCGCGCTGAACGCCGCCACCTCGAACCGCGCGATCGCGTGACCGTCGAGTCGGGCGTCGAGGTCGTCGGCGAGCGCCTGCACCTCCGGAAGCTCTGGCACCCCTCAAGTATGGACTGACAGCCCAGCGCGACGGGCGTTGTCAGCTCGAGAACACCTCGGGAAGCGGCAGCTCCAGGGCTCCTTGCAGCAGCACGAGGTAGTCCTTGCGGGGCACGTCGACCACGCCGAGCCGCTCCAGGTGCGGGGTCTTCCACTGCACGTCGATCAGCCGCTCGCCGGCGTGCTCGTCGGACATCGCCCGGACCAGGGCGACCAGCGCGGCCTTGGAGGCGTCGCGCTGGCGATGGAACATCGACTCCCCGGCGAACAGCCCGCCGATGGCCAGGCCGTACAGCCCACCCGCGAGCGCACCGTCCTGGTCCCAGGCCTCGACCGAGTGCGCCCACCCGTCGTGGTGCAGCCGGGTGTAGGCCTCGATGACGTCCTCGGTGATCCAGCCGCCGTCACGCTCCGGATCGGCACAGGCACGGATCACCTCGTCGAAGGCGGAGTCGACCCGGATGTCGTACTTCGCGCACGACTGGCGCAGCGACCGGCTGACCTTCAGCCCCGCCAGCGGCAGCACGCCACGCTGGGCCGGCGACCACCACAGCATCGTCGGGCTGTCGGGGACCGGCATCGGGAACAGCCCCGTGCGGTAGGCCGCCAGCAGGGTCCCGGGCTCGAGGTCGGCGCCGCTGCCGACGAGGTCGTCGTCGCCGGCGAGGTCGGGCTCGGGCATCTCCCACTGCGTCTGCGGCGGCTCTGTCGGCACGCGCCCATGGTGCCACCCAGGGACGGGGTCGGGCCCGCGGGATCGGGTACGGCGAACAGGGGGTCCGTAGACTTCAGGACATCAGCCAAACAGCAGCCCGGAACGGAGAACGATGGGCGTCGGTAGTCGACTCGGCAAGGCCCTCGCGCCGTATGGCGTCCGAATCGCGCCGCCGCAGGCGACCAGGTTCGTCCGGCAGGTGCTCGAGCTGTCCATCGACGGGTTCGGGCGCTACCCCAGTGCGGCCGAGGCGGGCAGGAAGCGGCTGGCCACGAACGGCGGCGACGTCGAGCGCGCGATCCACGGGGTCATCGAGACCCATGTGCGACTCGCCGGGGTACAGGGGTTCGCCACCAACCTCGGCGGCGTGGTCACGCTGGCGGTCACGATCCCGGCCAACGTCGCCGGGATGGCCCTGCTGCAGTGCCACATGGTCGCGACGATCGCCCACCTTCGCGGCTACGACCTCGACGACGCCCGCGTCCGCAACGCCGTACTCGCGTGCATGCTCGGCGAGGACGGCGTCGAGGACCTGGTGCGCAAGAAGCGGCTGCCCTCCTCGCCGATGGGGATCGCGACCGCGCCCGCGCACGACCCCGCACTCGACCAGCGGCTCGCGGTCGAGGTGACCCAGGAGCTGGTCACCAAGGTCGGCGGCAAGCGGGTCGCCACCTCGGTCGCGCGCCGCGTGCCGATCCTCGGCGGCGGCATCGGCGCGGTCAGCGACGCGTTCTCCACCTGGCGGGTCGGCCGGTTCGCCGACCGCTCCCTGCTGTCGAGGCGCCCAGTCCGCTAGGCGCACTTTTTTGCGCCGAGATTGCACAAATGGCCCGGTGAGCGGGCGGGTTGCCGTGGGCCTGCCAAGCCATTCGTGCAATCTCGGCGCGATAGGGCCTTAGTCGGCCAGCGCCTGCACGACCCGGCTCGGGCTGGGCCGGCCGAGCTGCCCGGCCATCCAGACACTGGTCTCGACCAGCGCCGCCAGGTCGACACCCGTCTCGATCCCGAGACCGCGCAGCATCCACACCAGGTCCTCGGTGGCGAGGTTGCCGGTGGCGCTCTTGGCGTACGGGCACCCCCCGAGCCCGCCGGCCGACGCGTCGAACGTGGTGACACCGCAGTGCAGCGCAGCCAGCGCGTTGGACAGCGCCTGGCCGTAGGTGTCGTGGAAGTGCATCGCCAGCCGGTCGACGCCGAGCCCGCCCGCGCCGAACGCGGCCAGCAGCGCGCGCACGTGCCCGGGCGTGCCGACGCCGATGGTGTCGCCCAGCGACAGCTGCGAGGCGCCGAGGTCGAACAGCCGCCGCCCGACGTCGACGACCTGCTCGATGGCGACCTCACCCTCCCAGGGGTCGCCGAAGCACATCGACACGTACGCACGCACGTCCAGCCCGGCCTCGCGAGCGCGCACGACGGTGGGCTCGAACATCGCGAACTGCTCGTCGAGGCTGCGGTTGAGGTTGCGCTGCGCGAAGGTCTCGGTGGCGCTGCCGAAGATCGCGATCTCGCGCACGCCCTTGTCCAGGGCCCGATCGAGGCCGCGCTCGTTGGGGACCAGCACCGGCATGCGCACCGGGCCACCGACGTCGACGAGGTCGAGCAGCTCGCCTGCGTCGGCGAGCTGAGGCACCCACGTCGGGTGCACGAAGCTGGTGATCTCGACGATGCCGAGTCCGGCGCGGACCAGGCGCGCGACGAACTCCGCCTTCACCTCGACCGGCACGATCGCCTGCTCGTTCTGCAACCCGTCTCGCGGTCCGACCTCGTAGATCGTGACGTCGTGAGGGAGGCGGTCGTCGGCGACGACCTGCGGGATGCCCACCTGGATCAGTCCTCCTCGAGCCGGTCGACGACGAACAACGTGTCGCCGAGCGCGACCTGGTCGCCGGCCGCGCCGCCCACCTGGCTGACCACACCGTCATACGGCGCCTTGAGCGCCAGCTCCATCTTCATCGCCTCCATCACCCCGAGCGTGGTCCCCGCGTCGACGCGGGCGCCGACCTCGGTGCCGACCTGCAGCAGGGTCCCCGGCATCGGCGCCTGCACCGAGCCGTCGGAGAGGCTCTGCTCGTGCGCCGGCCCGAACGCGTCCGGACGTGTGAACGTGTGCGGCTGGCCCAGGTAGCCGACCGTGACCACGTGCGCGTCGATCTCCACGTGTGCCTCGTGGATCACCTCGTCGATCTCCAGCCGCAGCAGCCCGGCAGGCGCGGCCACCGGCAGCACCCGCCACGTCTGGTCGTCGGTGCGCACGACGCCTGCTGCGCGGTCGACCGTCACCACCGCGCTGCCCAGCTGGACCGGCACCGGAGCGGCCGGGCCGCCGCTGCGCCATCCGTCGCCGGCGCCGAACGGGTGGCTGGCATCGGCCGCCGCGGACACCTGCGCGAGCTGCCAGGCCGCGATGCACAGCGCCTCGGCCGGCTCCTCCCGGGTGAAGTCGTCGAGGTGTACGTCGAGCCACCCGGTGTCGATCGCCGCGTCGCGGAAGGCGTCGGAGCCCACGAGCTGGCGCAGGAAGCCGACGTTGGTGGTCAGTCCCAGCACCGCGGTGTCGTCGAGTGCCTGCAACAGCGCGTTGCGGGCGGCCTCCCGGGTGGCGCCGTGCACGATGACCTTGCCCAGCATCGGGTCGTACGACGTGCCGACGCGTTGTCCTGACTCGAGCGCGGCGTCGACGCGGGCGTTCTGCGGCCAGGCGACGGTCGAGGCGATCCCGGCCTGCGGCAGGAAGCCGGCGTACGGGTCCTCGGCGTATACCCGGGCCTCGATCGCGTGCCCGCGCAGCGTCACCTCGTGCTGCTCCAGCGACAGCGGCAGCCCCTGCGCCACCTGCAGCTGCAGCTGCACGACGTCGAGCCCGGTGACCAGCTCGGTGACCGGGTGCTCGACCTGCAGCCGGGTGTTCATCTCCAGGAAGAAGAACTCCTCGCCCGCGACGAGGAACTCGACGGTGCCGGCGTTGGTGTAGCCCACCTGGGCGGCGAGGCGAACCGCCGCGGCCGTCAGCCGTTCGCGCATGTCCGGGCTGATCGTCGGCGCCGGTGCCTCCTCAAGCACCTTCTGGTGTCGGCGCTGGGTGGAGCAGTCGCGCTCGAACAGGTGCAGCACCCGGCCGTGCTCGTCGCCGATCACCTGCACCTCGACGTGCCGGCCACCCTCGACGTAGCGCTCGACCAGCAGGGTGTCGTCGCCGAAGGCCGCCGCCGCCTCGCGGCCGGCGGACGCCAGCGCGTCGTCGAGGCCGGCGGGCTCACGGACGATCCGCATGCCCTTGCCGCCACCACCGGAGGCCGCCTTCACCAGCAGCGGGTAGGCGAGGTCGACATCCTGTCCGGACCGTACATCGACCGAGGGCACGACAGGAACGTCCGCGGCGATCGCGACCTTGCGGGCCTCGTCCTTGCGGCCCATCGTCTCGATCACGTCCGCGCCCGGCCCCACGAACGTAAGCCCCGCGTCGGTGACCGCCCGCGCGAAGGCCGCCCGCTCGGACAGGAAGCCGTAGCCGGGATGCACCGCATCGGCGCCGGTGCGCCTTGCGGCCTCGAGGATCGCGTCGATGTTCAGGTACGACTCCGCGGCCGGTGCCGGACCGAGGCGGACGGCGGTGTCGGCGGCCGCGACGTGCGGCGCCTCGCGGTCGGCGTCGGAGTAGACCGCCACGGAGCGCAGGCCCGCGGCCTGTACGGCCCGGATCACGCGGACGGCAATCTCGCCGCGGTTGGCGACCAGAACTGTCCCGAAGCTTTGGCCGGTGGTCATCGGCGTCATCGTGGTCACCGCCTCACATCCGGAAGATGCCGTACGACGGCTCGGGGATCGGGGCGTGCGACGCCGCGGCCAGCCCCATACCGAGGACGCGGCGGGTCTCGGCCGGGTCGATGACGCCGTCGTCCCACAGCCGTGCCGTGGAGTAGTACGGCGACCCCTGCTGCTCGTACTGCTCGCGGATGGGGTCCTTGAACGCCTCCTCGTCGGCGGCCGACCACTCGCCGCCCTTGGCCTCGATGCCGTCGCGGCGCACGGTCGCGAGCACGGACGCCGCCTGCTCGCCGCCCATCACCGAGATCCGCGCGTTGGGCCACATCCACAGGAAGCGTGGGTCGTACGCCCGACCGCACATGCCGTAGTTGCCGGCGCCGAACGAACCGCCGATGACGACGGTGAGCTTCGGCACCACCGAGCAGGCGACCGCGGTCACCAGCTTGGCACCGTCGCGGGCGATGCCGCGGCTCTCGTACTCCCGGCCCACCATGAACCCGGAGATGTTCTGCAGGAACACCAGCGGCACGCCGCGCTGGTTGCACAGCTCGATGAAGTGCGCGCCCTTGAGCGCCGACTCGCTGAACAGGATGCCGTTGTTGGCGACGATGCCGACGGGATAGCCCCAGATGCGCGCGAAGCCGCACACCAGCGTCTCGCCGTACAGCGCCTTGAACTCGTGCATCCGCGAGCCGTCGACGATCCGGCTGATCACCTCGCGTACGTCGTACGGCGTGCGGCTGTCGGTCGGCACGATGTCGTAGAGGCTCTCCGGGTCCTCGGCGGGCTCCTCGGGCGGTCTCTGGGTCAGCGCCCGCTCAGCCACCGAGCGGTCACCTCGGGCAGCACCGTGGGCGAGGGTGTCCACCACCGAACGCACGATTGCCAGCGCCTCCGCGTCGTCGGCGGCGAGGTGGTCGACCACCCCCGACGTACGCGCGTGCACGTCGCCCCCGCCGAGCTCCTCGGCGGTGACCACCTCACCGGTCGCGGCCTTCACCAGCGGTGGACCGCCGAGGAAGATCGTGCCCTGCTCCCTGACGATCACGGTCTCGTCGGACATCGCCGGCACGTAGGCACCGCCGGCCGTGCACGAGCCCATCACCGCCGCGATCTGCGGGATGCCGCGTGCGGACAGGTTGGCCTGGTTGTAGAAGATGCGGCCGAAGTGCTCGCGGTCGGGGAACACGTCGTCCTGCATCGGCAGGAACGCGCCACCGGAGTCGACGAGGTAGATGCACGGGAGCTTGTTGGCCCGCGCCACCTCCTGCGCGCGCAGGTGCTTCTTGACCGTGATCGGGTAGTAGGTGCCGCCCTTGACGGTGGCGTCGTTGGCGACGACGACGCACTCGCGACCCTCGACGCGTCCGATGCCCGTGACGATGCTGGCGCTGGGTACGGCGAAGTCGTCGCCGTCCGCGCCGTACATCCCGTACGCCGCCAGCGGGCTCAGCTCGAGGAACGGGCTCCCGGGGTCGAGCAGGGTGTCGATCCGGTCGCGGGCGAGCATCTTGCCGCGGTCGGTGTGCTTGGTGCGCGCCGACTCGGATCCTCCCTGCCACGCCCTTGCTGTGCGCTCTAGCAGCTCGTCGACGAGCGCGGACATCTCAGAGGTCATGCGAGCCATGTTAGCGATCGTTAACCTCCGTGACTATCCTGTGCGCGTGAGCGAGCGCAGAGAGCAGATCCTGGCCATCGCGGCCGAGCTGTTCGCGCAGAAGGGTTTTCACGGAGTCTCGATCGTCGAGCTGGGTGCTGCGTGCGGTTTCTCCGGCCCCGCTCTCTACAAGCACTTCCGGTCCAAGGACGCCGTGCTGGCCGAGATGCTGGTCAGCATCAGCGACGAGCTGCTCACCGTCGGCCGCCGCCGCGTGCGCGAAGCCGGCTCGCCCGAGGAGGCGCTCCGCGCCCTGGTCGACTGGCATGTCACCTTCGCCCTCGAGCACCGGGCGCTGATCGTCGTCCAGGACCGTGACTGGTCCGCGCTCCCTCTCGCAGCGCGCGAAGAGGTGCGTGGTACGCAGCGGAAGTACGTCGAGGTGTGGGTCAGGCAGCTGCGCAAGATCCGCCCCGATCTCGCCCCGAAGCCGGCTCGGGCGAGCGTGCACGCGACCTTCGGCCTGCTCAACTCCACCCCACACAGCGCGTTCCTGCCGCCGGCGGAGATGCGCGGGCTGCTGGCCGGGATGGCCGCGAAGGCGCTGGGTCTCGCCTGAGGGTCAGACGGTGATCGCGATCTTGCCGCGGACCTCGCCGGCCTCGAGCCGGCGCATGGCGTCCGGTGCCTGGTCCAGTGGGTAGGCCCGGTCGATGCTTGGCGTCACCTGACCTGCCTCGATGAACCCGGTGAGCTGTTCGAGATCGCTCGCCTTCTGCCCGGCCACGAACCACTTCAGCTGTTGCTTGACGAACGGCGAGAGGGCAACCGCTCGGATCGGGCGGCCCATCCCACCGGAGAAGTTGCCGCCGTTCTCCGCGCCGACGAAAACGGCAGTGCCGGCAGGGGTGAGGGCGGCGCGAAGCCGGGAGATGGTG
>DATMEB010000216.1:0-11831 GCA_035557095.1 Nocardioidaceae bacterium
CGCACGTAGGTGTCGTAGGCCCAGTTGAAGCAGTACGGGCTGTAGCGCGAGGTGTTCCAGTCGGGCGCGACGTCGGAGGTGTTGCCGGTCAGGTTCACGGTCACCACCTGGTCGCGCAGGAGCCCGTCGACCCGCTTGAAGTTGCCGATGGCGACCATCCGCCTGCCGTCGGGGGTGACGTCGAGCCCGCGGACGCCGACGGCGCCCTGCGCGCCGGTGCCGCTGTCGTTGTGGTGCCCGGACACCTGCAGGTCCATGAACGCGTTCAGCGCCCCGGTGCTGGGGTTGAAGGCAGCGAAGCCGGCGTGCGCTGCCCCGCCGGCAGTGGTGAAGTTGCCGCCGGCGTACAGCCGACCGCTTGCGAGCACGAGGTCGTTGACCACCCCGTTGGTCGATGCCGCCCGGAAGCCCGAGACCTGCTGGCCGGTCGAGACGTTCAGCAGCGCCACGTGGCTGGCGGGCGCGCCGTTGACGGTGGTGAACTGCCCGCCGACGTAGACCGTGCCTGCGGTCGGGCCAGGAATGACGCTCTCCACCCGGCCGTTCAGCGTCGGCGTGAACGTCGAGCTGAGCTGGCCGGTGTTGGCGTCGAACGCCATCAGGTAGTTGCGCGTCACCATCGCGCCGCCTCGAGAGGCCGCACGCGTGAACGTGCCGCCCGCGACCACGGTGTTGCCGACCGTGTTGATCGACAGCACGCTGCCGTCGTCGACGGCCGGCGTCTGCGCGGGGACGGACCCGACGACCGACGACTGCGTCGGTGGCGCTGCGGTGGCGAGCCCACCGTGCAGCGCCAGCAGGGACACTCCGGTGAGCAGGGCGAGTACGGCAGCGACCGAGCGCTTCATGGACATTCGCATTCCTCGAGTTCGTGTCGGCCCCTCATTGGCCGAGGGACGGGCATTACTTCCATGAAGCCGCAGCGCGGCGGATCGCGCGTGCCCCAACTTCGGTATATCCGGGTAAAGTGCGGCGGCGCCTCGCCTCTATTGCGCCGAAGCAGGGGTGCAGGCCGGTCACCCTGTCGACCATGGTGCGGAAGGCCTCCGTTGAGGTCGCCGACGTGCCGGGACGGGTGTCGCCGGCCTTCGGGGCGGCGTGGTCGCTGAAGTAGACCAGGGCGTCGAGCCGGTCGAGGTCTGGAAGGGCGTCGACGACGGAGTCGAAGAACCCGGCCTTCCAGCGAGGCGACTGCGGATGCTCGCCGACCCCCCACTCCGCGAGCATCAGCGGCTTGTCCGGGTGCTCACGAGCGGCCCAGTCGTAGTTGCCCGGCCACTGTCCGGATACGCCGTTCGGGTCGACCAGGTCCGCGAAGTCGCCCTGCTGACCGCCCAGACCATGAGTGGCGTACAGGTCGAAGGCCAGCCAGGCCACGACGTCGTCGCCGGGATAGAGGTCGGCGTACCACGGCTGCTGCGCCCAGTCGCGAAAGCCCATGTAGTTCATCACCGTGACCGTGTCGTCGACCCCGCGCAGCCGGAGGCGCTCGACGACGTGCCGGTACATCGCGGCGTAGTCGCGGGCGGTGAAGCCCGAGCCCGGGTCCGGGCGCACCTCGTCCTCGGGCTCGTGGTGCACACCGAGGAAGAACGGCTCGTCGAGCCGGGTACGCAGTCGACGGGCCGCGCGGTCGATCCGCGCGTCGGCCGCGCCGGCGGCCACCTCCGCCCAGGTGTGGCCGATGTCGGGCTTCCAGCTGACGAACAGGATGCGTCGCCGGCGCGGGTCAGACGTCAACGCGACCTGCTCGGCGGTCGGGAACGGGTCGTCGCCCCGCATGTACACGTGCACGATGTCGAGCGGCTGCCCCGACAGCCGTTCGAACCGGCCTACCGCGTCGGTCGTCGACTCCCCCGGCAGCGGCCGGACGCTGGCACCGAGCCACGGGCCGCAGTCGGGCACCAGCCGCTCGTCGGCGGCGCACCGCAGCCCGTCGTGCGTCCGCTCGACGTCGCCGGGCAGGGCGCACAGGCCCACGACCGCCGAGCAGGCCAGCAGGGCGAGGCCGAGTGCCCCGGCCCTGTCCAGCAGTCGGCGCATTTCGCGGGCTCACGCGGCGTGCGGGGTGAGCAGGAAGGGGCTTCCCTGCGTACCCACCACGCGGCTGCCGAGAGCGGTCCGCAGGTGCTCGGAGGTCAGGTCCTCAGGACGCACGCTGACCGCGAGCCCGCGCTCGTGCAGGTCGGCCGCGATCTGGGTCTGGTGGTCGTCGACGTGCTCGCCTTCCGAGGCCAGCCGCGGCAGCAGCACGGGGCACCTGCCCGCGCCCAGTGCTGTCAGGGCCGAGCCAACCCCGGCGTGTGCGATCACGAGGTCGGCGTCGGCGACCCTGGCCTGCAGCTCGGCCGCGGGCATCGACGTACTCACCCGTGCACCGGCGGACAGCGACCGGGTGTCGACATCGGTTCCGCCGACCTGCCAGGTCACCTCCACGTCGGGAGTGCTGACCTGCGGCAGCGTGCGCAGCACCGCGTCGACCGCGCGACGGAAGGCGTACGGCGAGGTGCCGAGCATCACCACGACGCGCCGCGCGGGCGGTGTGACCGGTCGTTGCTGCGCCTCGTAGCCGTCGAACACCGAGCCGCGGTACTCCCACCGCGCGTCGGCCCACGCCGGTTGCTGGGTGCACAGCTCGACACCCGGGATGCGCGACAGCATTGACCCGGTGAGACTCGGTCCGTCCTGCCGGGCCGCGCTCTCCACGTAGACGCAGGGGATGCCGAGCATGCGGGCCACGATGACGAACGGCAGCGCGACCCCGGCGCCGGTGGTGACCACACGGTCCCAGTGGCCCCGGCGCAGGATGCGCAGCGCCGGGCGGAGGTTCGCGACCGCGTGCCGGATGTCGCGCGGTGCGACGTAGGGCACGAGGTGCACACGCTGGCCGCGGAGCAGGTCCTGCGCCTGGGGGCCGGGGTGGGTGACCCACTCCACCTCGGACGCGGACGGCGAGAAGCGCGGTGCTAGGCGCACGAGCTCGTCGAGGTGGCCGCCCGTGGAGGCCACCAGCAGCGTGCGTCCGGTGCCGGATCCGGTGCCGCGTCCCATGTCAGATCCCATGGCCGCGCTCGTTCAGGCGTTGCAGGACCCACGCGGGTGACAGCAGACCGACGGCGACCCCGATCGCGATGAACGCCCGCGGCTCGGACCAGCGTGCGCGCAGCGACCGGCCGGCCATCCGGACGGCCTCGCGGCGCTCGCCGAGGGCGGCGTGCCCGAACGCGAGCTTGCCGTACATCAGCCCCGCGCCCACGGGGTCGCGGTGGATCTCGGGGTGGTGGTCGAGCAGCCACTGGTGGGCGAGGTTCTTGGTCTCCCACTGGTCGGCGAAGTACGACGAGGCGCCCCACGCGATCCGCACGAGCGGCTCGTCGACGTGCACGATCGGCGCCACCCGCGCCGCCCGGATGAGCAGGTCCCAGTCCTCGGCCATGCTCCTCGGCAGCGTCTCGTCCACCAGGCCGACCGGTCCGAGCAGCGCGGAACGGCGGGCGAGGAACGACGAGGAGTGCAGCATCGCCATCCGCGACCGGGTCAGGTGCTCCACCGTCACCCGGTCGGTGTCGGCCCGGCGCACGCTCTGCTGGCCGTCGAAGTCGACCAGCATCGCGGTCGTGCAGAACGACGCGCCCGGCTGGGCGATCAGCGCGGCCACCTGGGTCTTGAGCTTGTCCGGCATCCACGTGTCGTCGTCGTCGCAGAACGCCACCAGGTCGGTGTCGAGACCGAGAATGCCGGTGTTGCGTGCCCCGGCCAGACCCGTGGTGCCGGCGTTGTCGGTGACCGAGACGGTGCGGTTGCCCGTGCCGCCTGCCAGCGAGGTGTCGACCTCGCTCTGGTCGAAGACCACCGCGACGTGGATGTCGCCGGGGTAGTCCTGCTCGAGGATCGACGCGAGGGCCGCACGCATCATCTGCGGGCGGTCGTGGGTGGCCAGCACGACCCCGACCGAGGGCCACCGCTTCGGCTCCCCCAGCGTGGGCCTCCCCAGCTTCGCGGGCAGGGCTTTCCGGCCGGTGTAGCCGTAGGCCACCCGCGCCGGCAGCGTCAGCGCGCCGACCGTGCGCCGTTGCGCGCGGGGCATCTTGGTCTGCCAGGCGTCGTCACGGCGGATGCGCACCTCACCGGTGTCGAAGCGCGACGGATTGCCGGCCACCGTGTGCACGGTGGCCAGCTCGACCCGGTCGCCCTCGACGAAGTCCAGGTCGGGCGCACGCAGTCCGGCGAAGTCGGCGGCCTCGCGCAGGGTCGCCTCCGGCGCGGCGACGAAGTCCTCGTAGCGAACGCGCATCGACGGCGTGCCCATCGGTGCGAGCAGCTCGAGCAGGGCGTGGTGCCCGGCGTAGAGCGCGGCCATGTACGACGGCCGGTAGGTCGGCATGTACGACTCGCCGTCGACGACCTCCGGACGGCGCACGCGCTTGGTCCAGGAGTACGAGACGGCCCGCGGGTCGCGCAGCAGGTGCAGCACCCGCAGGTCGAGACTGCGCGACCGGCGAAGCGCGAACGCCAGTGCGGTGAGCTTGCTCGAGTCGACCACCAGGTCGCAGCCGGTGATCTCCCGGACCGCGGCGTAGACGCGCTCGTAGTAGCCGACGTACTCGCGCAGGTCCGCCTCGAAGCGCGGACCCGCCAGCCTGCCGGCGGCGAGCCGGGCGACGTGCCGGACGTCGTTGACGCGGCCGTCCAGGTGCAGCACCCGGTCGACGTCCACGCGGTCCCAGCCGCCGAACGCGACCCGGCCGACCTCCGACCAGAACGCGCACTGCGAGAACGGCACGCCGCAGCCGCAGCGCTCGTCGTCGCGGATGCCGCGCTCCCAGAGGAACACCAGCTCACCCACACCGACGACGCCGGGGATCTGCGCGGCCGCGCGCTCCAGCAGCGTGGACCCGCTGCGGCCCATCCCGGCCAGGTAGAGCACCGATTGGCGCTGCTCTGTTTGCGTGGTCATGACTGTGGCCTTCCTTTGAAGATGTGGGTGGTGTGGCCGGGGCGGAGCAGCCGGGCCAGGCCCAGCGCGTACGCAACGGCGGCGGTCAACAGGGCTGCGACGGTCACGACCGCGTTGTCGGTCACGAAGGACACGGCAAGCGGCAGGACCAGCCAGCAGGCCAGGGCGAGCGCGCCGGTGGCGACCGTGGTCCGGTCGAAGGGGTGCAGCCCGAACCGGTGGTGGATCTGTGCCAGCGGCAGCAGGTTCGCGACGGCCATCGCCAGCGCCCATGCCAGGCCGGCGCCCAGCAGGCCGAAGTGCGGGATCAGCACGAGGTCGAGCACGACGCTCACCGCGACGGCGACGCCGACGTTGACCAGGTTGTCGACGGTGCGGCCCAGCATCACCAGCACCATCGAGACCATCCCGCAGCCGGTGGCCACCAGCATCCCGGCGGCGAGCAGCACGACGACCCAGCGACCCTGGTCGTAGCCGGAGCCGAACAGGTCGAGCAGCTCGGTCGCGTACACCGCGCTCAGCGCGTTCAGCGGCCAGGTCAGCCCGATCACCCACGCGGTGGCGGACCGGTACACCACCCGCACCGAAGCGAGGTCGTTCTGCGCCGCGAGCTGTCCGAGACGCGACTGCGTGGCCAGCGCCACCGCCTGGCTGCCCAGCTGCACGAGCACGGCGAAGCGGGTCGCGGCGGTGTAGACCGCGGCCGGTGCGGCACCGAGCAGGATCGCCACGAGCACGATGTCGAGCCGCTGCAGCACGATCTGACCGCCGACGGCGAGTCCGCGCGGACCGGTGTAGGTCCAGAACTCCCGGGTGTTCCGAGTTACCGTCTTACTGACGCCATGCTGTGTAGGCCGGTCGCGCCGTACCAGGCGCTGCAGCCACCACGCCGTCACGACGAGCGCAACGGCGTACGGCAGGCTCCAGGCCAGCACGGCGGCCGGCAGCCCTGGCAGTGTGGCCGCGCCGAGCACGACCGCCAGGATCAGCGCGAGCTGCAGCACGGGCCGCCCGATCTTGTCGACCCACACGGTCGGCGCCATCGTGTGGTACCCCTGCGTGGCCGCGGAGACGGCCTGGTGCAGCGCGGCCATCGGCACGAAGATCGCGAGCAGTCGAAGTGCGGTCGCGGCCAGTGCCTCCTGCCCCGGGCCCACCAGCAGGCGGGCCAGCGGCTCGGCGGCGAGCAGCAGCGCAACGGCGGCGGCCAGCGACACCGCGGCCACCGGGAGCAGGCCGGCGCGCAGGTGGCCGGGCACCGTCGAGGTGTCGTCACCGGCACGGCTGCGAGCGATGAAGTACACCAGCCCGGTGGTGGTGCCGAGTGTCGCGACCGTGAACAGGATCGTGAACGCCGAGGTCGTGCTGAAGAAGGCACCTGCCTCGGCCTTGTTCAGCGAGCGCGTGACGACCAGCACGAGGGCCAGGCTCGCGAGCGCGCTGACTCCTGCGCCGATGACGCTGAGCGCGCCGCGGCGGGCGAGGCTGCGCAGGTCGCGCGGCGGCTCGGTGCGCCGATGTGTGGGTTCCGGGGTGCCGACGAGCTCCGTCGGTCCGGTCACCGTCGCCAACTCGGGGTCCTTCCCCACCAGGCGGCCAGCCGCTCGTCCCACGGCTCGAAGTCGGCCTCCAGGCGGTTGCGCAGCTCAGCTGCCATCGGCGCACGCGGCCGGGCGTTGCGCTGTTCCACCCGGGCCGGCTGCCACTGCGGCAGGTCGAGGAACCTCTGCACGTCGGCGAGGCCGGCGTGCGGGTCGGCGAAGAAGTCGTCGGCGTCGAGCACGAGCAGCCGCTCACGACCGACCTGTGCGGCCATCTTCTCGAGCTGCTCGACGTAGCGACCGCGACCGACGTAGGCCTGGTGCTGGTGCGCGTGGCTGACGTAGCCGGGGTCGGTGAGCAGCCGGATCTCCTCGCCGGCCAGCCGCGCGTCCTCGGCCGCCAGCGCCTGCTCGAACGGCAGCGACTCGAACCCGCGCGCGAGCTCGTGGGTGTGCGCGGAGTAGGCCCGCTCGACCGGGTCGCGCAGCAGCGCGATCAGCCGCACGTCAGGCAGGTCGTTCGCGATCCGGTCCGGCGCCGCCGGGTGGAACATGTAGTACGGGCTGGCCTCGCCGGTGATGGTGCGGCTGCCGGTGCGCATCGACGTACGCCGGGCGGTGGCCTGCAGCGGGAAGTGCCCGCGGTACCAGCGTGGGCTGCGGGTGTAGGCCGTGTCGAAGTAGTGCACGCCCTTGTGCAGCACTGCCGGCAGCACCGACGGGTGCTCGACGAGGGTGCGGTACAGGCTCGTCGTACCACAGCGCTGCGCGCCGACGATGAGGAAGTCCGGGTTCATCCGGGCGGCGCTGGTGACCATGCCGAGCCCTCGGCTGGCCGAACGTACGCCGCGTTGCACCGGTGCAGGAACGGTCATGGTCATCGCTGTCGCCTCTCGTGTCCGTCGTATCCACCGTTCAGGCGCTTGGCCTCACGTGCCAGCGCGGGCAGCAGCCAGGTCTCGAGCCGACCGGCGCGGTTGCCGGATGCGGCCTGGTCGTCGGCCAGGTAGCGGGCGCCGATGTCGACCAGGTAGGCCGTGACGATCGCCCGGGACTGGCCCGCCGGCTGGTCCCATGGCCGCAGCAGCCGCTCGGCGTCGGCGAGGGTGCGGTGCGCTGCGCGTCCGCGCTGGCTCGGGCTGCCCAGCAGCGACTGCACGTGCTGGTGGATGGTGTCGAACCCACAGGGCACCAGCGGCTCGTACCGCTCCCAGTCCCACACCTGCAGGCGCCCCTGGTCGGCGCGGGTGTTCCACACCGTCCAGTCGCCGTGCCAGGAGCCGAACCACCACCGGGACTGTGTGCACTCGTGCGCGAGCGCGCCGAGCGTCTGGTGCAGCATCGCGCTGCTGTCGTCGTGCGGCAGCTGCAGCAGGCGGTCCTGCAGCCGACCCAGGTAGCTGCTGTACGCCAGCGGCTCGGCACGGACCTCGCCGCACAGCGACACCTCACGCATCGCCGAGAGCACGGTCGCCTGGCTCGGCCGGCGACGGGTGTGCGGATGCAGCGGCGACTGCAGGAGCACCTCGAGACCCTGCCACCGCCCGTGATGCAGCACCTTCGGCGTCACCAGGTGGTGCATGGTCGCGCTGTCGAGCAGGTCCAGGGCGTTGGCCTCGGCCGTGACGAGCTCGCGCGTCAGCGCGGTGTTGCCGACCTTCGCGAAGCCGACCGTGCGACCGCCCGCGTCGAGAACCTGCAGGACCGGCTTGCTGTTCGCCCGCGGCGGGCCGAGCCGCATCGCCACCCGGACGGGGCGGCCCAGTACCTCGGACAGGTGGGACTCGATCGAGTCGGCGGCCAGCGGCTGCCGGATGGTCACGCGAGTGCCGCGCAGCTGGCCGCGTCCGTGCGCGAGCAGGGCGGAGGCCACGCGGCTGCGCAGTCGCTGTCCGGCCGACGGCCCGCCGCCGAAGCCGCGTACGGCGTCGGGTGCGAGCAGCCGCGAGTCGGGCAGCAGCATGCGCGGACGTCCCCAGCCGGGCACCAGCAGCGCGTGGCTCTCGGCGAGGTCGCCGTCGTGGTCGGACTCGTTGCCGCCGTCGCACTCGGCGTCGTGGTCGGCGGGTGCCGGCTCGGTGCTCACCTGCGCACCCGGCCAGAGCTGCTCGACGACGTCGAGGAAGCGCCGGGTGTCCGGAGATGCCGAGGGCAGTGGCGTGGCCGTCATCGGTTCACTCCTGGTGCTGGGGCGAGGCCGGACTCCTGCGCGTTGCGCCAGAGCAGAGCGATCGCGATGAACGGGAACGCGAGTACGGAGGGGACGACGTCGTAGACGAAGGCGTAGAACGCGGTCATCACCAGCACGATCCGGCAGGCGACGCCGATCGCCGTCCGGTCATGCCGGAACTTCCAAAGGGCCCACCCGCCGAACACGAAGAACAGCGCGGTACCGACGTAGCCGGTCGAGATCAGCAGCATGAACAGGAAGCCGTTGCTGCCGAGCACGGCGTTGCCGCACTGCGGGCAGCTGTCACTGCGCCCGATCGCGATGCTGTCCGCGCTGCCCTGTGCCGAGCGTGTGCTGCCGAAGCCGATCACCGGGGACTCGGCCGACAGCGCCACCGTGGCCTTGGACGTGTAGCTGCGGATGTCGTTGCTGTGGCCGTTGTCGAGACGCTGCGCGACCAGGTCGCGCGCCGGCGAGGCGAGCACGCCGACGACCGCGACCACGCAGCACAGCCCGATGCCGACCGCGGCCATCGCCCGTCCGCGCCGCACGACGTGCGCCACGACGAGCACGACCGCCAGCGCGATGCCGATCCAGAGGCCGCGGTTGAGCGAGTACACGACCGGCACCGCGGCGACCATCAGCAGAGCGACGGCCGCGACCCGGCGAGACTTCACCCCACGGCCTGTCGAACGTGCCAGCGCGGCGACGCAGAAGAACACCGCGAAGATCGAGATCGCGTAGCCCCACGTGTTGGTGTAGTCGAACGGCGCCTTGGGCCGGGGCTCGATGTACCCGAGGAAGTCCTGCAGCTGGGCGGCGGCCGGGTGCACGAGGTTCTGCACCCACAGGTTGCTCGCCACCGCGTCGGGCAGCACCATCTCGAACGGTGAGGTGAACCCGAAGTTCGGTGCCAGCATCCCCAGCAGGCCGCCCGCGGTGGTCACCACGAACATCAGCGCGAGCATCTGCACGATCCTGCGCCGCGGGAACTCGTCCTCGCGCAGGTTGCCGATGTACAGCAGGATCACGGTCGCGGAGACGTACAGCAGCTCGCGCAGCGCCCAGCCGGGCAGCCGGCTCGCGATCGAGTCGTCCAGCGTGCCGACCGGGTCGGCGCCGAGCATGAGTACGCCGACGGTCGCCCAGAGCAGGAACAGCAGCCACACGGCGAAGCCCGGCGGCAGCACGATCGGGCGGCGACGCCACAGCGCCCACGCCATCGGCACGGCCGCGATCGGGTAGATGACCGCGGCCAGGCCCAGTGCCCACCACAGCGGGAACCCGGCCAGGAGCGCCACCAGCGGCCAGCCCGGTCGCAGGAACCGCGGCCGCGTCCGCGCACCGCGCGAACCCACCGCCGCGGCCCTACCGGCCGAAGCGGTGAGGACTGCGCTCACCGGGCACCGCCCGGCGAAGCCGCCGGCTGGGCGGGTCCCCGGCCCGGGCGTGCCTGGTGGTCCTCGTCGTGGCTGTCCTGGGCATGCAGCTCGTGGGAGTCGTCGCCGGCCGGCCGTGTTTCGGCGTGGCCCTCGACGGTCGGGATGGCGGCGGCCTTGCGGGTGCTGGCCTGCGCACGCTTGTCGGCGCGGCGAGCGCGGACGGTGCGCAGCAGCGTCACCCCGAGCAGCCTGGCGTTGACGCCGGCCAGCCGTTCGGTCGCGTCGACGATCTCGCGGGGCCGGGTGCAGCCGCTCTCGGCGACCAGCAGGACGCCGTCGGCCAGCGGGGCGACCGCCTCGAGGTCGGAGTCGAGGGCGGCCGGAGCCACCTCGATCACGACGTAGTCGTGCTTGGAGCGCCACTGCTCGACCTGGCTCGCCAGCGTCCGGCCGTGCAGCAGGTCGGACAGCATGCCCGAGTCCGCGCCCGGGTGGACGACCCGCAGCGTGCTGCCGGGGCCGACCTCGTGCAGGCCGCCGGCGTCGCGGGACTCGTGCTGCAGCAGCTCGACCAGGCCGGGACCCGTTCCCTCGCCGAGCAGACCGGCGCCTGCCGGCGCGTCGGCGTTCGCCCCGACGAAGAGCACGTCCGCACCGGACCGGGCCAGCGAGGCGGCGAGGTTGGCAGCCAGGAAGCCACCGGCGCTGCCGGGCGACGCACCGGCCACCAGGAGGACCCACCGGTCGCCGAGCATGCCGCGTACACGTGCCTGCAGCTTGCGCAGCTCCCGGCCGTGGGTGCCCTCCACCGCGAGCTGCGCAGCGCCACGAGTGCTGAGCACCTCACCGAGTGGTGCGGCGCCGACCATCTCGAGGTCGTGTCCCTCGCGCACGGTCCGGGCCTGCCGGTCACGCAGCATGCCCGCACCGAGACCGAGCAGCAGGCCGAGCAGCCCGCCACTGAGCGGAAAGACCATGGCCGGGAGGCCGCTGGGCCCCTCGGGGAGCTCGGCCGGGGTGATGATGCGTCCGGGGTCGGACTGGGCGACGAGCGTGTCGTCGAGGCTGGTGTTGATCACCGCGAGCTGGTCGAGCAGCACCTGCTGCTCGGTGGCGGAGGCCGAACCGTTCTCGGCGATCTCGGCAAGCCGCTCGCGCAGGGAGGTGGCCCGGCTCTGCAGGCCGGCGACCTCGGCGTCCACGCCCTCCTGGGCCGCCTGGGTGCGGCCGGCGAGGTAGGCGTCGGCGAAGGCCGCGGCGCCCGCCTGGGCAGCGCGGGGGTCGGAGCTCTCGAAGGCGATCCGGAGTACGGCGGTGTTGGGCGGCACGGTGACGCTCACTTTGCGCACCAGCAGCGACGGGTCGGCGTGCGCGCCGAGGTCGGCCGCGGCCACCGAGGCGACGACCGCCGAGGTCACCAGCTGGGCCTCGGTGTCGAGGTTGACCTCGGTGGTCGTGCGTTCGTTGGCCAGCTCGGTGGACTCGGTGCCGGTCGGCGTCACGAGCACCGAAGAGGTGGAGACGTAGGTCGTACCCGAGAGCTGCTGGGCACCCCACCCACCGAAGGTGCCCAGCAGCACCAGGGCGGCAACGAGCCAGCCGTGGCGCCTCAAGAAGACGCCGTACGGACTCGATGCAGCCATGGTGGCCCCCCTCCCGCTACCGGGCCTCCCCCTCGTCAGCCCGACGCGTTCACTGTTCAGGTCACCAACTGGATGTCCGGTGACTTGCTATTCAGCATCCGGGAATCGGGGGTCGCGGGCATCACCAACGTTGGGGAT
>DATMEB010000217.1:0-8189 GCA_035557095.1 Nocardioidaceae bacterium
GAGAGCTACGCGGAGCTGTACTGGGTGTCCTACCCCGACGCGCGTCACTCGCAGAACATCGCTGTGCGACCGCAGATCGCGATGGTCGTGTTCGACTCGACGGTCGCCCCGGGCAGCGGTCAGGGGGTGTACATGACCGCCGCCGCCGCTCAGTCGACCGACCCGGGCGAGATCGAGCGCGGGATCGGCGTCTTCTCCCGCGAGTCCGCTCGCGAGGGAGCCGGAGAGTTCGGCCTGGATGAGGTCACCGGCCAGGCGCGGTTGCGGCTGTACCGGGCGAGCGTGCAGGAGTGCTGGATCCTCGATCCGGACAGTCCGTTCGACGTGCGCATCGGCGTCACACCTTGAGCGTCCTCATGACGTTCGACTAAGGCGCGGACACTAGGCGCCGCCGCCGGACCACAACGCCACCACGACCACGACACCCTTGAGCACACCCTGGCTGGTTGTTGCGTATCTAGATTGAATTACTACACTTAACCGCGCTCACGCAGATTGCACGCGCAACACGCCGACCATGTGTGCCAAGGAGAACTGATGTACCGCACTGCCCTCCGCCGTGGGAGAACCTGGGCGATCCTGGCCATCCTGATTCTGTGCTCACCGTTCCTGACCGCATGCCTTCCCGGGAGTGCCGAGCCCGAAGGACCGCACCTCGAGCTCTCGGCCACGATCCCCGGCAAGGGCGCCAAGCAGACCGTGCTGCGGGTGGGTGATCCCCAGACGCAGGTGGCGCTCGAGCTGTCCGGACTAGGCAAGGACCTGCCCTTCAAGGTGCAGTGGGCGAACCTGCAAGGAGGCCCCGAGACGCTGGAGGCGTTCCGCGCCGACGCGCTCGATGTCGGGTCTGTGGCCGACATTCCACCGCTGTTCGCGCAGTGGAACGGCACGGACGTCAAGATCATCGCCGCCCGCTACACCGAGGACCCGTTGCAGCACCCGGTCTACGAGCTCGGCATCGCGCCCGGGGCCGACGTCGACTCCTTGAGCGACCTTCGCGGCAAGAAGATCGCCTACAGCCCCGGGCAGGCGCAGGGAGCACTCGTGCTCAAGCTGCTCAACAAGCTCGACCTCACCAAGAAGGACGTCGAGCTCGTCGAGATGCAAAGCGTCGACGACGTGTACGTCAACGCTCTCGGCAGCGGCCAGGTCGACGTGGCGCCGCTCGGCCAGGCGCTGGTACCACCGCTGCTGTCCAAGTACGGGCCTGACGGCGCCAAGACGATCTCTCCCCGCATCCGCGATGACGCATGGCATCTGTACACGCCGACGGAGGTGCTGCAGGACGCCCACAAGGCTGCGGCGCTGAAGCGCTACGTCGCCGTCTGGGGACAGGCACAGCGCTGGATCGACGCGCATCCGGAGGAGTTCGCACGGGGCTACTACGTGCAGCATGAGGGGCTCGCCCCCAAGGACGCCGAGTACGTCGTCGATGCCCTCGGAACGCACGACGTTCCTGCGGACTGGTCGACCGCGATCGCACGCCACCAGCAGACCGTTGACCTGCTGGTGAAGGAGCAGGGGCAGAAGCCGCTGGACGTGAAGGCCCTGTACGACGACCGGTTCGAGGGCGTCGGTGCCGACCCGGTGGACAAGGAGGCGACTCGATGACGCTCCACTCCACACTGTCCGCCCCCGCCGGGGCGACACCAGACGCCACCCAGGCCGACGAGCGCGTGGTGAGGCGTCGGCTCGGGCCGGGACGCCGAATACCGCTGGGGGCGCTGATCGGCCCCGCGGCTCTGGTGGCGGTGTGGTCTGCGGGTTCGGCATTCGGCTGGATCGACCCGGTGACGCTGTCGCCACCGTGGACCGTGGTCACGACCGCAAGCGACCTGATCGCGAAAGGGCAGCTGCAGAGTGACCTGGCGATATCGGCGGCCCGCGCCTTCTGGGGACTGGCGTTCGGCGTCCTCGTGGGAACGCTGCTCGCGATCGTGGCGGGGCTGTCCCGTTTCGGAGAGTCGCTCATCGACGGGCCGGTCCAGGTCAAGCGCTCCATCCCCAGCCTCGCGCTGATCCCACTGCTGATCCTGTGGTTCGGGATCGGCGAGGGGATGAAGGTGATCACGATCGCGCTCGCAGTGCTGGTCCCGGTCTACATCCACACGCACAACGGCCTTCGCAGCATCGACAGCCGCTTCGTGGAGCTGGCCCAGACCAGCGGAGTGGGGCGGCTGGAGTTCATCCGTTCGGTGGTACTGCCAGGCGCCACGCCTGGGTTCCTCCTCGGCATGCGGTTCGCGGTCACCTCGGCGTTGCTGGCACTCGTGGTGGTGGAGCAGATCAACGCGACCAATGGCATCGGCTACATGATCACCCTGGCCCAGAGCTACGGACAGACCGACGTCATCGTCGTCGGCCTGGTCGTGTACGCCGCCCTCGGACTGCTGGCCGACGGCTTCGTTCGAATCGTCCAAAGGAAGGCGCTGACATGGCGACGCACGATGGAGAACTGACCGGCTCCGCCGTACAGGTGGACAACCTTCACCGCAGCTTCAACAAGGCCGGAGGCGTGCTCCACGGCCTCGACCTCGAGATCGCGGCCGGCGAGTTCGTGGCCTTGATCGGCCGCAGCGGAAGCGGCAAGAGCACGCTCCTTCGCGCTCTTGCCGGCCTCGACAGGGACGTGTCCGGGCACGGCCGGATCCAGGTCCCGGACAAGGTTTCCATGGTCTTCCAGGACTCCAGGCTGCTGCCGTGGCGACGCGTTCTCAGCAACGTCGTCTTCGGCCTGGGCGAGAGCGACGCCCGCTCACGAGGACGTGAGGCCCTCGCCGAGGTGGGCCTCCAGGGCCGGGAGAAGGCGTGGCCACACGAGCTGTCCGGTGGCGAGCAGCAGAGAGCCGCGCTGGCACGGTCGCTGGTGCGCGACCCACAGCTGCTCCTGGCGGACGAACCGTTCGGCGCCCTGGACGCGCTCACCCGGATCCGCATGCATGGCCTGCTGCATAGCCTCTGCGAGCGCCACCAGCCTGCAGTGCTCCTGGTGACGCACGACGTCGACGAGGCCATCGTGCTCGCCGACCGCGTCATCGTCCTGGACGACGGCTTGATCCGCTCCGACATCCCGATCGACCTTGGCACCCGCCGCTCACAGGGCGACCCCCGCTTCGCAGAGCTGCGGTCATCCCTGCTCGCCGAGCTGGGTGTCGACGAACACGAGGTACGTCCCGGCAGGAGCAGTGCCGCTGCGACAGAGCGGGTTGCCTCGTGACCCCGGCTGCGATGCGAATGCGTCGACCCCGCCCGGGACAGGGCACTGCACCATCACCTGACCACGAGCGCGCACCTGGGGAGACACGCACGACCACGCGCGCAACCGCGAGGAGAACACCATGACCCACGTCGACTTCGCTGACACCACAAGCCAGATGAACCTCAACCTGTTCATCTACCCGGGTGGACACCACGAAGCCGCGTGGCGCTACGACGGGTCGGCTCCTGAGCGCGTACTCGACCTGTCGTACTACCAGGACCTCGCACGCCGCGCCGAGAACGAGAAGATGGACGCCGTCTTCTTCGCCGACGGCCCGTCGCTGGCGGACAACATCCGCTTTGCGTCCCGCTTCCGGCTCGAGCCGCTCACCTGGATGGCCGGGATCGCCGCTGTGACCAGCCACATCGGTCTGATCGGCACCGCTTCCACCACCTACTCCGAGCCCTACAACCTCGCGCGCCTGTTCGCCTCGCTGGACCATCTCAGCAAGGGGCGCGCGGGCTGGAACATCGTGACCACCAGCGCGCCGGACGCCGCACGAAACTTCGGTCTGGACGAGCACCCCGTGCACGCCGAGCGCTACGAACGGGCTCAGGAGTTCGTCGACGTCGTCACCAAGCTGTGGGACTCGTGGGAGGACGAGGCGCTGGTCGCCGATCGCGGCAGCGGTGTCTACGCCGACACCGGCCTGATCCACCGGATCGACCACCAGGGCCGGCACTTCCGGGTGAGCGGGCCGCTCAACACACCGCGGTCGCCGCAGGGCAGACCGGTCTACGTGCAAGCGGGGTCCTCCGAGGACGGCCGTGCGTTCGCTGCCCGCTACGCCGAGGCCATCTTCACCGCGCACCAGACACTCGGCAGCGCCCGGCAGTTCTACACCGACATCAAGGGAAGGGCGCGCGGCCTCGGCCGCGATGCCGACCACCTCAAGGTGCTGCCGGGCATCAGCCCGTTCGTGGGCTCGACCACCGCGGAGGCGCAAGCCCTGCACGACGAGCTCAACCAGCTCACGCAGCCCGGCTACTCGCTCGACGTGCTCTGGCGCCTCACGGGCGTCGACCTGTCCGCCTACGACCTGGACGGGCCCTTCCCGCAGTACCTCCTCGACTCATCCGGCGAGCGGGGAGCGAGCAGCCGGTTCCAGGTCGTGGTGGACATCGTCCAGCGTGAGCAGCCGACACTGCGCCAGCTGATGCATCGTCTCGCCGGCGCACGCGGTCACAGAGTGGTCGTAGGCACACCCGAGTACATCGCCGACGAGATGCAGACGTGGTTCCAGTCAGGTGCCGCCGACGGTTTCAACGTGATGCCGCCCTGGCTGACCGGTGGCTTCGAGGTCTTCGCCGACGAGGTGCTGCCGATCCTCCGCCGACGCGGGCTGTTCCGTCGGGACTACGCCGGAAGCACCCTGCGTGAGCACTACGGGCTGCAGCGGCCGAGAAGCCAGTACGCCAGCACCGCCACGGAGAGTGTGACCGCCTGACCCTGGGCCTCCCCGCGTTGCTACGTTGCACGACATGGTCGATCCCTGGTGGCCCCTGGCCGCATTGGCAGCAGTACAGGTGGCCGACGCCGCCTTCTGCGTCAAGCCGCTGGGCTTCGTCCGAGAGTGCCTCACGGACGTGCGCTTCCCGCGGCGCTTCTGGCCGGCCCTGACGCCGGTCAAGCTGGCCGCAGCGGCGGGGCTCGTGCTGGGGATCTGGCTTGTGCCACTGGCCGTGCTCACGAGCGCGGCGCTGGTGGTCTACTTCCTCATCGCGATCGCCATGCACCTGCGGGCGCGCGACCTCGGCCGCAACCTGTTCGTCAACGCCAGCGGGATGCTGCTGTTGTGCCTTGCCACCGAGGCGTGGCTGCTCTCGACCCAGCTCCCGGGCTGACGATCCCGCCCATGCGAGTCGCCGGCGGACAGCAGGCAGTCGCAACGCGAGCACGACGCGATGCGTGCCACCCCCGACAGCCTTTGCGGATCCTCTCGCCGGGCGGGCGCCTGCGGGTACCCTCGAACCGATGGATGAGAACAAGGCACGCCGCGTCGTCGACGCGCTGCGCGATCGTGGCACCGACGCCGATCTAGCGCGGGTCGGTACCTACCAGTTCGGCGTGAGCGTCAAGCTCCCCGACGGCCGTGAGGCCACATGGGACTCCGATGGCACGGCCGCGCTCGAGGCGCAGGTGATGCGCAACGGCATGCTGGTCGGGTTCGTCCCAGCGATCGAGGACTCCGAGGCCTACACCGAGGAGCAGATCATCGACGCGATCGTTCGGACCGACTACGACAAGCCCATCGCAAGCCAGCGCAAGACGGCGCCTCCGCCGGCTCCGGCACTGCCCCGAAGGGGCGGGGTCTTCCGCCGGTTCCTGGACGGCTTCCGCTACCGCTGAGGACCAGCGCACCCGCCCACTCGGGGCTGTGGCGCGTGCATCGCAGCCCTCCGCCAGAGGCTAGAAGCCCCTGTCGGGCGGCCGCTGCGGCGGCACCGGCTCCACCCGCCAGTCTCGCTGGGAGATCACGCCGGCCGTGGTCTCCTGGAAGACCCACCGGCTGTCGCCGCCCTCGAGCTGAGGCACCTCACCGAGCTTGTCCACCTGCTCGGCCAACGCGTCGAGCACCGACCGCAGCTGCACCTGGGCGACCTGTGCGAACGTACGGACGTACTCGATCTCCGGGACAGGCTTCGAGTATCCCCCCGGCGGGGTCGCGGCCGAGGGCGCGAACGCCGGCCCGTCGGTCTGCTGGGGCCCCCGTCCCATCGGCTCAGCCGCATGCTGTGTCTCCTGCATGATCTCGCGCTGTTGGTTGCGGGCCGACGTCATCAGGTCGCGGGCATGGATGACCGCTTCCTCGACGAGCTGGTCGGCGACCTGCTGTGCCTGGCTGAACAGGAGGACCGCCTGCGGGCTGATCTCGCCGTCGATCGGCTGCTGCGCACGCAGCTGCTCGACCTCTTCGCGCAGGCGCGCGTTCTCTGTACGCATCTCCGTTCGCTCGAGGTCGCCGGCCTGCACCTGGTCGGCCAGGAGGTCGAGGAACTCGCGCACCTCCGCCTCGTCGAGGCCACGCATCCGGTGCGAGAAGGCCTCGGTGCGGATCGTCGAAGGGGAACGGTAGTAGGGAAAGGACCGCTCCTGCTGTTCAGTCATTGGGCTTCACCCCTGCATCGGTGCCGTCGTCGGTCATTTCCGCGGCATCGAGTTTCTGGAACTTCTCGTATCGGATGTCTTCTGCCGGCATGCCGGCCTCCGTCAGCGTCTGGATCGTGTGCGCGACCATCTGCGGCCCGCCGCACACCAGGGCGGTGCGCCCCTGCCACGGCCCGTCGGCCGTCGCCACGGACCCCACCAGGCCCCGAGCACCTGGATAGGACGAGTCGTCGGAGACCACCTCGGTGTACTCGAACCACGGGCGGGCGGCGGCCAGCTGGCGCAACACGTCGCGGGCGTAGAGGTTCCAGGGGACGCCGACCCCGTGGAAGAGGTGGACCTTCGGTGCGGCACCGTCGGCCTCCCAGCGTCGGTCGAGCTGCTCGACCACCGCCCGGAACGGGGCGAGCCCCGTACCCCCGGCCACCATCATGAGATCCCGGTCGTGGTCCTCGGACAGGGTCAGCTGGTCGCCCACCGGCGCGCCGAGCCGTACGACGTCTCCGGGCTTCACCTGCCTGATCAGCGGGCCACTCACCAGGCCGCCGTCGATGCGCTGCACGTTGAGGTCGATGGTGCCGTCCTCACGCGGGGCGTTCGCGGGAGTGAAGTAACGCCACAGGCGCGGGCGCTGAGGGATCTCCATGGAGAACGACTGGCCGGGCAGGTAGCTGTACGCCGGCTCCGGCCGGATCTGCAGGAGCGTGACGTCCATCGTGCGCCGCTCGGTCTTCAGGACCTCGCCGTCCCACCAGGCGGGACTCGTCTCCTCCGACTGCTCAGCGGCCTCCACCATCACGCGGGCGATCTCGCCGTACGCCGCCGCCCAGCTCGAGGCGAGCTCGTCGGTCCAGGCGGCGCCGAGGAAGTACTTGAGCGTGGCGAGCAGGGAGGCCCCCACCGCGCTGTAGTGGTCGGCGACCACCGAGAACCGGCGGTGGTCGCGGCCGAGCTGCTGGATGAACGGCACGACCTCGGGCAGCTCGTCGACGTGGCTCACGATCCGCCCGAGGGCGCCGACGAGCTTGTCCCGCTGGGCCGACATCGATATCGGGAACAGCGGGCGCAGTTCCGGGTGCGCCAGGAACAAGTGCGAGTAGAAGAACAGCGGGACCTCGTCGCCCGACTTGGCGACGACCTCCCAGCTGCTCTTCAGGGCAGCGGTGTCCATGGTCCGTCAGCGAGCGGCCGAAGCCACTACATCGTCCCGGGTCGCCGCCAGCGTCGCGCCGACCCGGTCGATGATCTCGCGGTCCACACCGGCCTCCGACAGCGACTGCGCCAGGTAGGCCACGACCAGTCCGAAATGCTCGGAGCTGATGTCCATCCCGGAGTGTGCCTCGCGTAGGTCCCGGCCGTCGTAGTTGGCCGGCCCACCGAGCACCTGCGACACCAGAAGCACCTGGTGCCGCTTCAGCCGTTGCATGTCGGTGCCGGTGAAGTACGCCGCGAGGCGTTCGTCATCGAGCACCAGCTCGTAGAAACGATCGACTACTGAGCCAACGGCGGCACCGCCGCCGACCCGCTCGTAGTCGCTCGGGCCTCCCTCTTGCCCGTTTTCCTGCATGCCCATTCTGAGTCCCTCCCGACTCTCGTGACATGAGGGGCGTTTCTAGCAGACGTCCGCGTAAAGCGGCAACCCACGCCTCGACGCGTGCGGCCGGCATGTCCAGGGGAGCCGACCGAACAGCGCGCGTCTGCTGCCGGCCGAGGCAGAGATCGTCCTTTGCCCGATCGTCAGGATCAGCCGTGCGCGAGCCGCGCCAACGCGGCCTGGTAGTCCCGATCGGCGCGCAGGTCCGCATCGATCCCGGCCAGGACG
>DATMEB010000218.1:0-7039 GCA_035557095.1 Nocardioidaceae bacterium
CTCGACGTGGTGGTCAGCGACCTCTGACGATTCGTCTGCGGGCTGACGTGGGATCGTCTTCGTGTGGACGCAGACGAATCGTCGGAGCTGGCCGGCGTCAAGCTCTCCCACCTCGACCAGCCGGTCTTCGACGGCGCGGGCGCGACCAAGGGCGACCTGGTCACCTACCTCGACGCGGTCCACGAGCGGATGCTCCCGGAGCTGCGAGACCGGGCTCTCTCCGTCGTACGCGCGCGGCTCGGGCAGAAGCCGTTCATGCAGAAGAACCTGCCGAAGTACGCCCCGCCGTGGCTGCAGCGGGTGACGGTGTGGGCAGAGTCCTCCCATCGCGACGTGTCGTACGCCCTGTGCGAGGACCGGCGCTCGTTGCTGTGGTTCGCCAACCAGCGCGCCGTCGAGTACCACCCGACGCTCGTGCTCGCCGAACGCTGGGACCGACCCACCTACCTGGTGCTCGACATCGACCCCCCGCCCGGTAGCCCGTTCCCGACGGCGGTCAGCGCGGCACGTCTCGTCGCACACGCGCTCACCGAGGTGGGGATGGCGGGCGCGGTCAAGACCAGCGGTGCCAAGGGGCTGCACGTGTTCGTGCCGATCACGGACACGCCGATCGAGGATGCGGCCGCGGCGACCCGGGCGCTCGCGGTCCGGGCGGAGCGGTTGGACCCGGCGTTGGCGACAACGGCGTTCATCCGGGAGGACCGCGGCGGCAAGGTGTTCATGGACTCCACGCGCGCCGGCGGGGCTACGGTCGTGGCGGCCTACAGCCCACGGGCGCGACCCGGGACGCCGGTGTCGTTCCCGGTGGCCTGGGACGACCTGGACCAGGTGACGCCGGCGGACTTCACGGTGCGAAACGCGGCCGCGCTGCTCGGTGACTCGGACCCCTGGGCGGAGCTGATGCCGGCGCCGCAACCGGTAGCCCCGGTGCTGATCGAGGAGGGGCACTCGATCCCAGTGGCCCGCGTGCAGGCGATGCACGAGGGCAAGCGGCGGGCCCGCGCCCAGCGCGCGGCGCACGAGGACAGCTGACCGACCGGGCCGCGTACGCCGATGCGTCAACCTGTTCGGGGTCGGTACCTGACGACGGCGCGCTCCCCGGTCAGCCGCTGTTACGGCTGGACGATCTTCCAGTACGAGTCCTTGCGCAGGACACGTCCGTCATCGGTCAGGTCGAACAGGTCGCAGCCGCGCACACGCACCTGCTCTCCGTCGTTCGTGGTTCCGGTGAGCAACCACCGCGAGACGCCATGCCCGTCGCAGACCCAGTGCTCGTCCTCGCCGTAGTGCACGTCAGGCAGACCGGCGAAGCGCTGTGCCAGCCCCTCGCGCACCGCCGCCGGTCCCTCGAAGCGGGTGCCCCACGGGTGCGCCCCACGCGGGGTCTCCAGGACGCAGTCGTCGGCGAAGAAGCCCATGATCGCGTCCAGGTCGTGGGCGTTGAAGGCAGCCACGAGTCGTTTCAGGACCTCTGCATCGGCTGCGCCCACGTGGTCAGTATGTCAGCGCAGGAACCGGCGAGCAGGCGATCCGGTCGCGAGGAGACCGTGGCCGCCTGCGCGTTCATTGGTGCCGGCGACCCGTCGGGTCAAACCGTTTGGCGTCGAAGGGAGCGGTCAGGTCAAGAATGCCTCGGGGCGCTGGTGGGGCGCCACGAGTCACTGACCCGTGCGGCCGTCGATGCACTCGCGCAGGAGGTCCGCGTGCCCGGCATGGCGGGCGTACTCCTCGACCATGTGCACGATGATGTCGCGCACGTAGGAGGTGCTCCCGTCGGTGAGCGTCACCTCGGCGTCCATCGAGACGTCCCCGGCCAGCCACTCGTCGGCGGCCGTGGCCTCGCGACGCCATGTCGACCACGCCTCCTCGACGACGGACGGTTCGGGGGTCGCAGCGTTGAAGTCGTGGTCCCGGTCGCCGTCGGGCCGATAGAGCCTGGGCAGGTCACGTCCCTGCAGGACGCGCTGGAACCAGTGGTGCTCGACTGCGGCGAGGTGGCGCACCAGACCGAGCAGTGACATCGTCGACGGCGGCACGGAGCGCCGCGCCAGCTGCTCGGCATCGAGCCCTGAGCACTTCATCTCGAGGGTCAGGCGGTAGACGCGCAGGTAGTCCCGCAGGGTGTCCTTCTCGCCGACAGGCTGCTCGGCGGACTCGCGCGGGTCCTCCTCCGGATCCACCCACATGTCCGGGGCTGTTCGCTCGCTCATGGCGCAACCCTGACCTGCACGACGACCGGCCGCAACGGATTTGGTCCGGCCGACGTGCGGACAGCAGCAGCCACGCGGAGTGTCCACTTCCGCTGCGTGACCATTGACGGCGGCGCACGGCTTCTCTAGCGTGAGCGAACCAACACGGAGAGTAGCTCCGGCGGGACGCGCGCACACCCGTTGATCACAACCGGAACTGACTCGCTTCGGCGAGGACAGGGAGGATCACCTGTGTGCGACACCGACCACCTCGAACCCAATGACGGACTGACGCGGCGCGGCTTCCTCGGCATGGCCGGTGCGGCCACCGCGAGCGCGACGGCGCTCGGCCTGGGCGGCGGCCTGGCCGGAGACCCGGTCCTGGCGGCCACCGGAGGGTTGGCCAAGGCGGCCGCCGACCCGGACGCAAGCGGGTACGAAGCGCCGACCGGCCTGGCGAAGGACAGCCCGGCCAAGGAGACCGCGCTGTCCTGGATCGACCGGCGTGACCAGGACCTGATCGGGCTCAACGACCGCATCTGGGAGTACGCGGAGCCCTCACTGCAGGAGTGGAACTCCGCACTCGCGGAGGCGGAGTTCCTGCGCCGCAACGGCTTCACCATCGAGTGGGGTGCCGGCGGGCTGCCGTCGACGTTCGTGGCCACGTTCAGCAACGGGACCGGCAAGCCCGTGATCGGGTTCAGCGGCGAGTACGACGCGCTGCCGCAGCTGTCGCAGAACCCGGACTCGACCGAGCACGACCCGCTGGTGTACGACCACGACCCGTATGCCCCGAACTACGGCTACGGGCACGGGTGCGGACACTCCGCGCTCGGGGCGGCCGCGGCCGGCGCCGCCGTCGCCGTCGCCAAGGCGATGACCCGGCACCGCGTCGACGGGACGCTGAAGTTCTTCGGCTCCACCGCCGAGGAGCAGCTCGTCGGCAAGGCCTACGCCGTCAAGCGCGGCGTCTACGACGGCCTGGACGCGTTCGTCGACTGGCATCCCAGCTCCAGCAACGCCGCGGGATGGGAGTCCTCCAACGCGCTGGAGTCGATCGCGTTCACGTTCATGGGCACCAACGGTCACGGCGGCAGCCCGCTCGGGAACAAGAGCGCGCTGAACGCCGCCCGTGCGACGGCCCTGCTGAGCGACCTGATCCGTGAGCAGCACATGGACGGCTCCGCACGGCTGCACTTCACCATCCCCGACGCCGGCAGGGTCCCGAACGTCAACCCGTCGATGTGCGGGATCTGGTTCTTCGTCCGCGAGGGCAGCCCCGAACGTGTGCGGATCCTGGCCGACAAGATCCGCGACTGCGCGCGCGGAGCCGCGCTGGCGACCCAGACCACCATGACGCACCGCACGACCGCGGCGGTGTGGAACGTGCTGCCGCTGCAGCTGGGCGCCGAGCTGATGCACGACAACATGGTCTCCGTCGGTCCACCGGTGTTCTCCGAGGCAGACCAGCGCTACGGACGTGCACTGCAGAAGAGCGTCGGCGTCGAGCCGACCGGCTTCGCCGACGAGGTCAGCCCGCTCGCGCCCCCGGAGACCGTGTTCACCGGCGGTGGCTCCACCGACGTGGCTGACATCAGCTGGAACGTGCCGACGCTCCAGATGGGCACGGCGGGCATCCCCTCCGACACCAAGAACCACTCCTGGCTGCGCACCGGTGCCACCGCCTCGAACGCGGGCCACGTGGCGATGGTGCAGGCGGCGCGCTACCTCGCCGCCGTCACCGTCGATCTGCTCACCCAGCCCGACATGGTGGCGGGGCTCAAGGAGGAGTTCGCGGCGCGCACGAAGAAGGTGAAGTGGCGCAGCCTGCTGCCCAGCGACTATCAGCCGCCGGTGTTCGAGCCGCCCGCGTGGTTCCTGCAGCGCACGCAGCAGTCGTGGCCGCCGCCCGGCGTCACCTGGCCACCGCCCCGACAGGTGGCACAGGAGAAGTACTCGCCGATCGGTGCCGACCTTCCGCCGGCGAACATCCCGCCCAAGGAGTAGCCGACGGAGCCGACCGGCCCGTGGGCGGCGAGTGCCTGCTCGCCGCCCACGGGCTCTGTGGGCGACTCGATCAGGGTGTCGGCGTCTTCTCCGCGACGAACGCGAACTTCCGTACCCGGCCTTCGCGCAGCCAGTCGCTCCAGAGCCGATGTGCTGCGAGCAGCTCGTCCAGGGCGCGCTGTCCCACCCGGTCGGCGATCTCCGACGCGTCGACCGTGAACGCGTCGGTCAGGGAGTCGACCACGGCACGGTGCGATTCGGTGCATTCGTCCTGCCAGCGCACCTGCAGCCCGACCCGCTGCAGGCAGGAGACCATCTCCGGGAGCGGAACGAGCCACACCGTGTCGGCATCGGGCATGCTCTGCCGTTCCGCCTCCGTCAGCGGCTGTCCCTCCTCCAGGGTGAGGACGAAGCGCCCGCCGCCGGGGAGCGCCGACGAGATCTGCGCGAGCAGGGGCTCCTTGTCGGGGAACGCGAGGATGGTCTCCAGCAGGAGCACGACGTCGAAGGTGCCGGCCGGGACCGGAGGAACGCGCGAGACCTCGAAGCGGCAGGGGAGGTCGCCGGCGCGCTCGCGCGCGATCTCGATGGCGTCGGCGCTGAGGTCGACACCCAGGTACGTGCATCCCAGCTTCGACGTGATGTAGCGCCCGGGGCCGGCCACACCGCAGCACAGGTCCAGCACGGAGGTCCCGGGACCGACTCCAGCCCGCACGGCCAACGACAGGATCTCGTCGGCCCGCATGAAGCTTTCCTGCCCGATGAACTCACCCGGGCCGTACGCCGACAGCCGCGCCTGGCGCAATGCCTGGTGGAACGGCGCGCGCTCGTCCTGCCTCATCGCTCCTGCCCGGCCGAGGCCTGCGGCACCTGAGGGCTGAACGCGTCGAGGAACCGGTCACGGAAGGCGTCCATCGGCCAGACCGGTGCGCTCGGGTCGGGGCGCAGGCCGTCCTGCCAGTCCCATCCGGAGATCTGGTCCAGCACGGCCGGGTCGTGGGCGATGACGCTGACCGGCACGTCGTGGCTCGCACCTTGACCGGTGACGACAGTGGCGGGCTGGTGGTCGCCGAGAACGACGAGGACGAGGTCCTTGTCGCCGTACTTCTGCACGAAGGAGATCAGTGACTTCAGCGAGTACATGATCGAGTCCGAGTACGCCGACTCGATGTCCTCGGGGTGCTCACGCCACAGCTCCACCTCGGAACGGGCATTGCTGCGCATCCGGTGGTAGAGGGAGCCGTCACCGAGCCTGTCCCAGGCGACCATGTGGGGGAGCGGCGCCCAGGGTGCATGGCTCGAGGCGAGCTCGACCATGGACATCAGCGGGCGCCCGCGGTCGGCTCTGCCAAGCTCCTGGCGTTGGAAGACCTTCAGGGCGTACTGGTCCGGCATGCGGGAGAAGCCGAACTTCGGCCCGCGGTACCCGAAGTCCCACTGGTAGTAGATCTTGTCGAACTTGTAGAAGCGCTTGCCCTCCGGCCACCTGGCGTGGTTGGTCGACGGCATCAGCGAGACGGTCCGCCAACCGCTGCGCTTGAAGGCCCGGGTGAGGGTCAGCCGGTTGCGCGACAGCAGCCCTTCGTAGCGGCCCTCGTTGTCGACCCAGAGTCCGGACTGCAGGGTCGCGTGGGCCAGCCAGCTGAGTCCACCGAACGTCGGCGAGGTGAGGAAGCCGCTGCGAGCGGAGAATCCGGAGGTCTCCAGTCGCCTGGTGCCCGCGTCGAGCAGCGCCCGTACGCGCGGCGAGGACGGCGATCCTTCGATCGCGCTGCGGCCGTAGCTCTCGACGAAGGTGACGAGGACATCCTTGCCACGCAGTCCCCCGAGTACGTCACGCGTCGTCGGGCCGTCGAAACGGTCCACGGCCTCGGCGGCCTCGAACCGCTTCTCATCACGTGCGCCGGCGGCGATCGCGTGTACCTGGCCGACCGCGAGGCGGCTCGAGTCCATCGAAGCGACCGGCCCCGCCGGTCCCACCTGCAGTCCGGACAACGCACCCAGGACCCACACCGCGGCCACGACGGCGACCGCGCGCACGGACCAGGTGCGATGGCGGGCCACCAGCCCGGTGAGTCGCACGAGGGCCAGCGGAAGGCCGACGATGATCGCGAGCAAGAGCACGACGGCCGCGACCATCGCGAGGTTGGCGCCGACGGGGCCCACGATGTCTTCGACGAGGCTCACGCCGTCGCCGAGGTAGCCCCGGTCGGTGACCACGTTGAACGGCCGGTCGAAGGCCGCGAAGAACCCCATGTCGAGGATCTTCACCAGGGTCAGTGCGGCGAGCAGCAGCCCGACCACGGTCGCGACGGCGCGTCTCGGCCAGACGGGGAGCACCAGGGCCACGCCGGCCAGGAGCAGGGCCTCGACGGGGATACGGAAGAAGGCACTGGGGGTGAGGAGCTGGATCTGGTTGGGAGCGACGAACGCGAACCACACCAGGAGCAGAGCGAGCACATTCGTCGCCCCGGCCGCCACGAGGCGCAGCCTTCTGCGCCTGTCACCTGGCGTTCCGGGTCCTTCGGGGTCACCCTGCCCGCGCTCCGGCGGGGCGTCGGGCAGGCCGGCGACGACACCGACGGCGGCGGGCTCGGTGCCGTCGGAGTTCTCTGGAGAACCGGTCGGCCGGTGCATCCACAACCACCACACGTCCCGACCGAACGACTCGGCCAGCATCGCGAACGAGACGGCGAGCATAACCTCGGTCAGTGCAAGGGGCAGCACGCCGGCAGCCGCGATGGTCAGCACGATGCCCTGGGTCGCGGCCACCACCTTGCGCCAGTAGCGGTGCGGCAGCAGCCGGCGAAACCAGGGCAGGCCCCAGCCGGCCAGCGCGAACA
>DATMEB010000219.1:0-13992 GCA_035557095.1 Nocardioidaceae bacterium
GACCAGGGGGACGGCTGGACGGCCGGCGCGTCGGCTGATCGCGGGTGGCAGCTGGGCCAGCATCCCAGCCGCGATCAGCCGGTCGACGAGCGCCGACACGGTCGCGCGGGTAAGGCCGGTGCGCGCCGCGACGTCCGCGCGGGAGGGAGGAACAGACGCCTCGAGCACTTCGCGGAGCACAAGACCAAGGTTGTGCCTGCGCAGCATGTCCTGACGTGCGCCGGGGGTGGTATTCGTCCGCTGCATGGCCTTGACGCTATCGCAGCCCAGGCTTAAGTTCATCCGCACAACAAATTGCCGCCACGTCAGGTCACCCCTTCGGATACCTGCTGGTTCATTTCGTCGAGGACCCGGACGGACACGGCGAGAAGGTCCACTTCTCGCTCAGCGACGGAGACAACCCCTGCTCGTGGGTTCGGCGCCATCGCCTGGCTGTCGTTGCAGTACCGATCGACCATCCGTACAACGAAAGGCACCAGCGCGATGACCGTGTACCACGTCGCCACCACCGGATCCGCCAGCGCCGACGGCTCCGCGAGCGCGCCGCTGCGAACCATCAACGCGGCCGCTGCGGTCGCGCAGCCCGGTGACACTGTTCGCGTCCACGAGGGCGAGTACCGCGAGTGGGTGACGCCCGCCCGTGGCGGGATCAGCGACCGGCGCCGCATCACCTATGAGGCGGCCGAGGGGGAGCGGGTCGTCATCAAGGGGTCGGAGCGCATCAGGGAGTGGATCCCCGAGGACGGGACCGTCTGGCGGGCAGTCGTTCCCAACGCCCTGTTCGGCGGCTTCAACCCGTTCGCCGAGGAGGTCGTCGGGGACTGGCTCGAGCACCCCCCGTCGGGAGAGCGCAACCATCTGGGCGACGTCTACCTCAATGGGCGCAGCTTCTACGAGGTGCACGACGTCGCGGCAGTGTCCGCAGCGCCGTTCCGGAGCGAGGCCATCGACGGCTGGACGGGGCTCGCCGAGCCGGTCCTCGACGTCGACCAGACGCGCTACGTCTGGTACGCCGAGGTCGGGGAGGAGTCGACGACCATCTGGGCCAACTTCCAGGGCGCCGACCCCACCATCGAGCTCGTCGAGATCAACGTGCGCCGCTCGGTCTTCTTCCCCATGGAGCACCACCTCGACTACATCACGGTGCGCGGGTTCGAGATGGCCCAAGCTGCCACGCCCTGGACGCCGCCGACCGCGGACCAGCCGGGCCTGATCGGGCCCAACTGGGCCAAGGGCTGGATCATCGAGGACAACGTCATCCACGACGCCAAGTGTTCGGCGATCTCGCTGGGCAAGGAGGCGTCGACCGGGCACAACTACGCGACGCTTCGCGGCGACAAGCCCGGCTACCAGTACCAGCTCGAGTCCGTGTTCTCTGCCCTGCAGATCGGGTGGGACCGGGAGCACATCGGCTCGCACGTCGTGCGTCGCAACACGATCTTCGACTGCGGCCAGAACGGCATCGTCGGGCATCTCGGGGCGGTTTTCTCGACCATCGAGGACAACCACATCCACCACATCGCGACCAAGCGCGAGTTCTACGGGTACGAGATCGCCGGCATCAAGCTGCACGCGGCCATCGACGTGCAGATCCTCCACAACCGGATCCACGACTGCACGCTCGGCACCTGGCTCGACTGGCAGACCCAGGGCACTCGTGTCACGCGCAACCTGTTCTACGCCAACACGCGGGACCTCTTCGTCGAGGTCAGCCACGGCCCCTATGTGGTCGACCACAACGTGCTCGCCTCCCGCGTTGCGCTGGAGGTATGGAGCCAAGGAGGGGCGTTCGTCAACAACCTCGTCGCGGGGGCGTTGCGCGTAGAGCCGGTGATCGACCGCGCGACCCCGTATCACCGCCCGCACAGCACCCAGGTCAGCGGGTGCGCGGTGATCACCGGAGGAGACGACCGCTACATCGGCAACCTGTTCCTCGGGGGTGACGCCGACCTCGCATTCCGACCCGGCAGCAACGGACACAGAAGCGCGACCTACGGCACCCAGGGCTACGACGGCCACCCCGCCACGTTCGTCGCCTACCTCGCGGAGGTGAACCGGACCTCCTCCGGGGACCACAGGCGCTTCCACGGCGTCAAGCAGCCCGCCTACATCCACCACAACGCGTACGCGAACGGTGCGACGCCGTTCGAGGGGGAGGCCGACGCTGTCGTCGTGCGGGAGCCGGTCTCGTTCTCGGTCGTCGACGAGGGTGCACAGGTGCACCTGGAGATTGAGCTGCCCGAGCCCGTCGCCACTCCGCTGATCAGCCCGGTCACCAGTGCCGACCTGCCGCGCGTGCGCTTCCCCGACGCGGACTTCGAGGAGCCGGACGGATCGCCCGTCGCCCTGCACACCGACCTGCTCGGCAACCGCAAGGAGCACAGCGCTGCCTACCCCGCCGGCCCCCTCTCCACGCTGTCCGGCGGCAGTGCTCGCACCCGCGTCTGGTGAGGTGGCCGCAAGCCTGCCCCATCCGTATCGACTGGAACCGTCTCTTGACCGTTGGCTCGCCGACACATTAGTTTTTCGCGCAAACAAAATCTATCAGCCACCGACTGGCGGTCGACTAGATAGCGGCCTGAGGAACTGGTGAGCTCCGCTTGTGTGGCTGGGAAGAGAGACGAGCACCATGGCACACACCCTCACGCGCCGGGGGTTTCTGCAGGCAAGCGGCGGGGCTGCCCTGACGGCCGCTTTGGCGGGGTGCGGCTTCGGAGTCGGCGGCCAGGGCGGCGGCAAGGCCGCGACGCTATGGGATATCAGCACCGGTGAGGAGCAGCAGCTCCTCACGGAGATCGTCAAGGCGTTCAACTCCAGCCACTCGAGCATGGCGGTGAAGGCCCAGTTCTTCCAGAACGACCCGTACAAGAACAAGCTGCGCGTCTCCCTGGGCTCGGACGCGCCACCGGACCTCTTCTACAACTGGGGCGGAGGGATCCTCGAGTCATACGTCGAAGCGGACAAGGTGCTCCCGCTCGGCGCCAAGGTCAACACCGACAGGTTCCTGCCCTCGGTGATGGAGGCGGTGACCTTCGGAGGTCAGGTGTATGGCTTCCCCAACGGGGGCAGCGACCCGGTGGTCTTCTTCTACAACAAGCCGATCTTCTCTGCGAACGGCATTGAGCCTCCACAGACGTGGGCTGAGCTGCTGGAGATCGTGGGCACGTTGCGCAACGCCGGTGTGACACCGATCAGCCTGGCCGGGAAGAACCAATGGCCGGGAATGATGTACGAGGAGTATCTGGTGGACCGCATCGGCGGCCCGCAGGTCTTCCAGCGCGTGCTCGACGGGGAGCCGGAGGCTTGGTCGGATCCGGCCTTTGTCGAGGCCAACACGATGATCCAGGAGCTTGTGCGGATGAAGGCTTTCCCGACGGGGTTCAACTCGTTGGACTACGACACCGGACAGTCGACCCAGCTTCTCTACACCGGCGAGGCGGCCATGCACCTGATGGGCGCATGGGACTACGGAAGTCTGCTGTCGGAGGCCCCCGATTTCGTGCGGCAGGGTGATCTCGGCTGGTTCGCGTTCCCGGCCGTCGATGGTGGAAGCGGAGATCCGAAGAACATCGCCGGCAACGTGAGCACCTTCTATTCGATACCAGCGGAGTCACAGCACACGGCGACGGGGGAGTCGTTCCTCAACGACACCGTGATGGGCACCCAGCACGTACGCGGGTTGATCGACCTCGGCGCGGTGCCCCCGGTGACCGGCATCGAGGCCGAGTTGCAGAAGTCGTCGGAGGCGGACTGGCTGTTGTTCATCTACGACCTGGCAAAGCAGGCATCCCACTTCGACCTCTCGTGGGACCAGGCGCTTCCCCCCGAGGCTGCATCGGAACTCCTCACGAACCTGGACCTGCTGTTCCTCCTGGACATCACACCGAAGGAGTTCTCCGACCGGATGAACGAGACGCTCGGTGGCGGCGAGGGCGCCTCGTAGGCGAGGGGAGAAACGAGATTCATGCCACGTCGTCTGAACTGGACAGTCGCCCTACTGCTGCTGCCGGCGGTTGCCTTCTTCGCCGCCTTCGCTCTCGCTCCGATGATCACGGCTGGTGTGCTGAGTTTCTACGAGTGGGACGGTGTCTCCGCTGCGCAGTTCGTCGGGTCCGCCAACTGGATCCAGACACTCACGGACCCAGTCACCTGGAACTCGCTCTTCCTGACGTTCCAGGTGATGGCGTTGTCCTGGCTGATCCAGACGCCGATCAGCCTTCTCCTCGGCGTCTTCCTTGCGGGTTACCAGCGCTACCGGGCCTTCTTCGCGGTCATCTACTTCCTGCCGCTTCTGTTCTCGGCCGTCGCCGTCGGGCTGATCTGGTCGTCGGCGATTCTTGGGCGTGAGGGAGCGCTGGACAGCCTCCTTGACTCAGTCGGGTTGTCGGCGCTGTCGAGGAACTGGCTCGGGGACCCGTCACTGGCGCTGTACGCGGTGATTGCGGTCATCGCCTGGCAGTTCATCCCGTTCCACACGCTGCTCTACCAGGCAGGAACCAGGCAGATACCCCAGGTGTTGTACGAGGCTGCACGCATCGACGGCGCGGGAACCCTGCAGCAGTTCTTCCACATCACCTTGCCGCAGCTGAAGTACACGATCATCACCTCCACGGTGCTCATACTCACCGGCTCGCTGACCTACTTCGACGTGGTGTACGTAATGACCGGCGGCGGGCCTGGATTTGCCACGCGAATCCTGCCGCTGCACATGTACCAGACCGCCTTCGAAGAGGCCCAGTTCGGCTACGGCGCCGCGCTCGCCGTACTGCTGGCCGTGGTCGGGGTGACCTTGTCCTTGGTGCTACTGCGGGTCACGGGGTTCTCCAAGATGAGCAGTCAGGCGGAGGGACTGTAAGTGCTCGAGTTGCGGTCGCGGACCCGGTCCCAGGAGGAGTCGGTCCAGCTCCGAAAGGCGGTGAAGAAGCCCACCGGCGGGGGACGGAAGGTTACTCGGGGGCTGCCCCTCCTCGCGGGGGTGTGCTGGCTCGTCATCGCCGCCTACCCGATCTACTACATGGTGATCTCCAGTTTCCGCACGCCGGCGGGGTTCCTAAGCGAGAGCCCGTGGCTTCCGGAGGGGGCCGCGTCCCTGGAGAACTACGCCACGGTGATCAACGGCGGGATCGGGCTCTACTTCGTGAACAGCCTGTTCGTCACCGGGGTGAGCGTGGCCCTGATCACTGTTGTGTCGCTACTGGCCGCATACGCGATCACGCGCGTCCGGAGCCGGACGGTGCTGTGGGTGTTCAACGCCTTCCTGCTGGGACTGGCCGTGCCGTATCAGGCGGCGATCATCCCCATCTTCGTCATCATCAACAAGATGGGTCTCTACGACACGCTTTACGGCCTGATTCCTCCACAGGTCGCCTTTCACATCCCGCTGACCGTGCTGATTCTGGTGAACTTCATCCGGGATATACCTACGGAGCTCTACGACTCCATGGTGCTGGATGGCGCAGGCCACTTCAGGTTGCTGCAGCAGCTAGTGCTCCCGCTTTCTCGCCCTGCCCTGATCACCGTGATCATCTACAATTCGGTGCAGGTGTGGAACAACTTCCTGTTCCCCTTGATCCTCACGCAGAGCAGTAATGTTCGAACCATCCCACTGGCGTTGCGCGAATTCCAAGGCGAGTACGGCGTCAACGTCCCGGGAATCATGGCCGCCGTGATTCTCTCCGTACTGCCGATCGTGGTGCTGTATGTCGTGGCGCGCAGGCAACTGCTTGGCGGCCTGATCGCGGGGTTCGGCAAGTGAACGTCGGAAAGGAAGGTTCATGCCCAACCTGAGTCCAACCCCTGAGGACCGCTTCTCGTTCGGCCTGTGGACCGTGGGATGGGAGGCACGTGACCCGTTCGGAGATGCCACTCGAGCGCCGGTGGACCCGGTCGAGTCGGTGCATCGGCTCGCTGGCCTTGGCGCCTATGGGGTTACCTTCCACGACGACGACCTGATCCCGTTCGGCAGTGACGACTTGGTCCGTGAGGCCCACCTGAAGCGCTTTCGGCAGGCGCTGGAGGAGACCGGGATGGTGGTGCCGATGGTGACGACGAACCTGTTCATGCACCCGGTCTTCAAGGACGGGGCGTTCACGAGCAACGACCGGGAGGTGCGCCGTTACGCGCTTCGCAAGACCATGCGCAACCTGGATGTCGCAGCGGAGCTGGGCGCGCACACCTACGTGTTCTGGGGAGGCCGTGAGGGGTCGGAGACCGACGCTGCCAAGGACGTGCAGGCCGCGTTCGACCGGTATCGCGAGGCGCTGGACATGCTCGCGCAGTACGCCAAGGACCGCGAGTACGGCCTGCGGTTCGCGCTGGAGCCGAAACCGAACGAGCCTCGCGGTGACATCCTGCTGCCGACGATCGGGCACGCGCTGGGGTTCATCTCCACGCTGGAGCACGCCGACATGGTCGGGCTCAACCCCGAGGTCGGGCACGAGCAGATGTCCAACCTCAACTTCGTGCATGGTGTGGGGCAGGCGCTGTGGCAGGGGAAGCTATTCCATATCGACCTGAACGGGCAGCACGGCCCAAAGTTCGATCAGGACCTGGTCTTCGGCCACGGCGACCTTCTCAGCGCGTTCTTCCTCGTCGACCTGCTGGAGCACGGCACGCCGGGGGGCGGGTGGGGTTATGACGGTCCGCGTCACTTTGACTACAAGCCCCCGCGGACCGAGGACATGGACGGTGTGTGGGCGTCGGCTGACGCGAACATGCGGACCTACCTGCTGCTCAAGGAGCGGGCCAGGGCGTTCCGCGCCGACCCGGAGGTGCAGGAGGCGCTGCGCGACAGCAAGGTTCTCGAACTGGCCACGCCCACCCTCAGCCCGGGTGAGTCCCATGACGACCTCGCCGCCGACCGTTCCAGCTTCGAGGACTTCGACCCCGAGGCCCACGCGACGAAGGGGTACGGCTTCGCGCGCCTCGACCAGCTGGCGGTCGAGCATCTGGTGGGGGCTCGATGAAGCCACGCACGCTGGTCGCGGGCGTCGACCCTGCGCCGCCGTCGCTGCGCCGCGGTGTGCTGGAAGTGGCAACAAACAGGGGGCCGGGCCCGATCGGGTCGGTCAAGTCCCCAGGCGGTCGACGCGCCGACACTCTTCGACGGTCGTCACGACGAACCTCCTGTCACCAGACTGGTCGCTGCTGAACCTTGGGGTCAGGGGTGACCGTGCCGATGGAGCATGGGGCGGCCACCTCGGAAGAGGCGGCGCCTGCGGGTGGACTTGGCGGCCCTGCGCTTTTGGAGCTCCGCCCTGCGCTGTTGGAGTTCCGCCTTCCGCTGGGCCTCATACTCCGCAATGTCGATCACATGGAGGCTGGGGAATTCGGGCCGGGCCTGGAGAGCGCCGAAGCGGCGGGTGAAGATCATGGGTGAGGCCCTTCTGCGAGATCCGAGGATCACCTTGGCTACCACTTACAACCCTGCTCCCGTCCGCGTCAGGCCGATAGGGCAGCGGGTTCGGCAGTTGGGACCTGATTTTGGGCATTCGGAGGCCCGGACGTACTGACCGCGGTCACTCGCGAGGGTGCGACGTGTGCCTGTGCTCGCGGAACTGAACGCCGCTACTCCTTGATCTGCAGGATCCCGAGGGCGTTCTTGCCAGGGTCGATGATCCATGCCACCAGGGCGAACCCGAGATCCGCAACACCGTCTTCAGTCTTCAGCCCGGGGAGGTCATAGTCTTCGACGTCGACCCCACGTGCACGCAGCTCCGCAACCTCAGCACGGATGTCCGGCACCTGCCACGCGGCCTGGGTCTGCTCGTCCGCGGTCCCAACCGTGCTCTTGGTGACCTCCACATGCGTTCCGCCACCGCATTTGAACTCGATTTCGGCATCATTCTCGCTCAGAATCTCCAGGCCGAGCTTTTCATGGTAGAAGTCCCGCGCTGCGGCAAGGTCTTTGGCCAACAGCACCGGCATGATCGGATGGTCACCAAGCATGGGACAGCCCTCCTTGGTCGCTGGCCTCTTTCCAGAATCGCGTTTCGCTCGTCGCGGAGTCAATCGGCTCGGGTAATTCTGCGGCGGCCGACGGAGAAGACCCGTTGGGCGTGTGCGCAGCCTCAGCGGGCTCGGGAGTCGTGAAGTGCTTGGACTCCGTTGAGGATGAGCCGTAGGCCGAGCTGGCGACCGAAGTCGTCTGATGCCGGTGTGGCGGTGGCCTCGACCATCGCCGGGAAGTCATCGGGCCGCTGGGTCATCAGCTCGCGATGCCCGGGCTCGTTCCACGCCTGCGTGCCGGCGGTCTCGAGGGACTGGGTGTTGCGCAGGTGCCCGAACAGCAGGAACGTCACGTCGACCCGTTCGGAAGGGGTGAGTCGGAGCTCCCCGAGGGCGCGTAGGACGTACTCGCTCCAGGAGATCTCCCGCGGGCCCATCGCCCGGTGACCCACCGCAGCCTGGGGCAGCCACGGGTGGCGACGCCACACCTCGGCCAGTCGCTGCGCCCAGGTGTCGATGCGAGACCGCCACGGCTGGTCCGGGGTGAACGTGGGCGGCTCGCCCACCGCGTGCTCGATCATCACCGCGAGCAGCTCGTCCTTGCTCTGCACGTGGCGGTACAGCGACATCTTGGTGAAGCCGACCGAATCGGCGACGGCTTGCATGGACACCGCGCCGATGCCGTGCTGATCGGCGATCGCCACTGCGGCGGCGGTGATCTGCTCGACGCTCAGGGCCGGCTTCGGCCCACGCGTGGCCGCTTCTCGGCCGTGCCACAGCAGCTCGGTCGTATCTGTCATCGCCACGTCGATCCCTGATTCCTCTTGACGCCACCATCGAACTGTTTCTATCGTACACAGTGTCCGTTGGAAACAATAGGGGAGGGCATGATGAGCAAGGTCCCGCGGGATGTGTCGATGTCTTCGGACGTCGGCGTAGTCGTCCATCGAATGACCGACCTGATCGATGGCGTCCGGACAGCGGTCGCCTCGCACGTCGACTGGGCAGACACCGCCCAGCTCGTCGCCGACCAGCTGCGCACGCACCTCCCCGGCCCGGACGTGCTCACCGCCGAACAGCGCCTCGGTTCACCCGACACCTACAGCGGCCACACGCTGTACGTCGAGCCGGACGGATCGTTCTCGATCGTCGCGCTCGTCTGGCGGCCTGGGCAGATCACCCGGATCCATGACCACGTCACCTGGTGCGTGCTCGGCGTGATCCAAGGCGTGGAGTACGAGGAGCTGTTCGACGCCGACCTGAACCTGATCGGCCGCAACGAGAACCACGTCGGCGAGGTCAGTGGGTTCGCGCCGCCCGGCGACATCCACCGCGTACGCAACACCAGCGAGATGACGGCGATCTCGATCCACGTCTACGGCACCGACATCACCCGCATCGGCTCGAGCGCCCGCCGCTATTACGACTGACCTCGACTCGAACCGTCCAGGGACAACCAGCACCTCGTCCATCAAGGAGCAGTAGCCATGTCACAGGTCTACGTCCACAACTTCTCCATCTCTCTCGACGGGTTCGGCACCGGCGAGGGGCAAACCCGCGACGCACCCTTCGGTCATGCCGGGGATCGACTGCACGAATGGATGTTCGCCACCCGCTGGTGGGGCGACGTGGTCGGCGAGCCCGGTGGTGGCGGCGGCGTCGACGACGCCTTTGTCCAGCGGCACGATCAGGGGATCGGCGCCGAGATCATGGGGGCCGGGAAGTGGGGCTACCCGGGGTGGCAGGAGGACCCGGACTGGCAGGGTGCGTGGGGGCCGAACCCACCGTTCCACACGCCGGTCTTCGTTCTGACTCACCACCCCCGCCCGCCGATCAAGATGGAGGGCGGCACGACCTACCACTTCCTCGACACCACACCGGCCGACGCGCTCGAGACCGCCCGAGAGGCCGCGGACGGCAAGGACGTACGCATCGGTGGGGGCGCCACCGTGATCCGCGAATTCGTCGCCGCCGGACTCGTCGACCACATGCACGTCGTGGTAGTCCCGATCCTGCTCGGGCGGGGTGTACGGCTCTGGGATGGGCTGGAAGGCGTCGAGAAGGACTACCAGATCGAGGCCACCTCCTCGGCCAGCGGCGTCACCCACGTGACCTTCACCCGCGCGGGCAGCTGAACCCGCGCGCCCTTCTGACAGCTCACTGCGTGACTGACCCGTCCCGGGCGGCGGCGCTCTCCCAGACAAAGCCGTCCGGGTCGGTGAACGCGCCGAGGTCGCCAACGACGACCAGGCGACTGGAGCCGGTCCCCTCCGGCGCGACACCGGCGTTCTTGGCCGCGGCCCGCCGGCCGTAGAGGGCGAGATTGATCGGCGATGCCGGGGTGTCGAACTCGACGTACTTGCTGCCGAAGCTCTTGCCGACGGCAAGGCCGCGCTCGACGTAGAACTGCTTGGTCGCCTTGACATCGGCCACCCCGAGCAGGAGGACGAGCTGGTCGAACTCCCGGCTCGGCGGAGCGGTGTTCTTCTTGGACGAGCTGGCGATCGTCCAGATCGCTCCGTCTGGGGCCTGGACCACGGCACCGTAGCCCCAGAAGCTCTTGCTGGCCGGCTTGATGGCCGTGGCGCCGGCGTCGAGAGCTGTCGAGACGAACGCGTCGACGTTGTCCGGCTGGGAGACCACGAGCGACAGCGTGTAGCCGCGAAAGCCGCTCGTCGGCTCGTCCGAAGCCCATACGCCGACGTGGTCGCTGACGCCGAGGGTGCTGTAGAAGGACTCGGCGGCAGCGGTGTCCTCCACACCGAGTGTGACGGCGGTGATCATGGCCATCTCAGCTCACCTCGCTGATGCGGACCAGGTTGCCCGCGGGATCGCGGAAGGCGCAGTCACGAACCCCGTACGGCTGCTGGGTCGGCTCTTGGACGACCTCGGCGTCGCGGGCCTGCAGCCTCTCGAAGGTGGCGTCGAGGTCCTTGCTGGCCAGCAGGATCCAGCCGTAGGTGCCCTTGGCCATCATCTCGGTGATGGTTCGCCGCTCGTCGTCGGTGATCCCCGGGTCGGCAGCCGGCGGCGCCAGGAGGATGGACGTGCCGGGCTGGTCTGCGGGACCGACCGTGATCCACCGCATGGTTCCGCTTCCGACATCGGTGCGGACTTCGAAGCCGAGCGTGTCCCGATAGAACGCCAGGGAGGCGTCCGGGTCGTCGTGGGGGAGATAGCAGGTGTTGATGGTGATGTCCATGGCACAAACGCTAGATGCGATGCGGCGCCGGCTGCTTCTTGATTCCTGACCGGTCTGGTGACCTACCGTGCGACACGGCCGGTCGTTCAGCGGCTCAGCCGATGGAAGCGCTGCACCGCCAGGGGCAGGAAGACGGCGGCGATCACCGTCGGCCAGATGATGGCTGCTGTCTGTGCGTGATCCTCGATCCAGAACCCGCTCGTGACTGCCGGAGACTCGAAGAGCTCGCGGATAGCCCCGGCCGTCGAGGACACCGGGTTCCACGCGGCGATGGTGCCCAGCCATCCGGGCATGAGGTCGGGTGGGGCGAACACCGAGGAGACCATCCCGAACGGGAACGCGACCGCGAAGAGGTTTCCCGCCGCCTCGGTGTTCTTGACGAGCAAGCCCAGGTAGATGCCGACGAAGATGAGCGCGAGCCGCAGCCAGAGCAGCAGCACGAACGCGCCCAGCGTGGCGGCCAGACTGCCTCCGGAGCGCCAGCCCAGCACCAGCGCGATCCCGATCAGAATCACCAGGTCGCCCGTGGCGTGCAGGATGTCGGCCACCCCGCGTCCGGTCACGACCGCCGAGGACGCCATGGGCATCGACCGGAAGCGGTCGATGAAACCCTTCTCCTTGGTGTAGGTGACCGCGAAGGCGGTGTTCATGAATCCGAAGGCCATGGTCATGGTGAAGAGTCCGGGCATGGCGTAGTCCAGGTAGCCGGCGCCCGCACCCTGCCCGGAGACGTCCATGGCGCTGCCGAAGACGTAGACGAACATGAGCACCATGACGATCGGGAATCCGAGCTGCCAGGCGAACGTCGATGGCTGCCGGAGGAGGTGCGCGAACTCCTGCCACACGATGGTGCCGCAGTCGACCACAGCCCACTTGGCCCTGCTCGCGAGCGTGCCGTCCGATGCTGGTGCGAGATCAAGGGTTGTCATCAGGCGGTGGCCTCCATCGCGTCGGTACGTTCGCTCCGGTGCTGCACTCCGGCCTGCCCGGTGAGCTGGAGGAAGGCTTCGTCGAGCGTCGGCCGCCGCAGACCGAGGTCGGCGACGGCGACGCCCCTGGTGCGTAGCTCCGCCGCGACCTCGGTGAGCGCACGCACGCCGTCGGCGACGGGCACGCTGACCACAAGGGCGGTCTCGTCGATGGTTGGCGCGGTGCCGTCGCGCCCGGCTCCGGTCGCCAGCTCGGCGATCGTGCCGAGGTGATCTGGCTCGGCTGCGACGATCTCGAGGCGTTCGTTGCCGATGCGGCGTTTGAGTCCCTCGGGGCTGTCCTCGACGACGTTCCTGCCATGGTCGATCACGCCGATGCGATCGCAGAGCTTGTCGGCTTCATCGAGGTAGTGCGTGGTGAGCAGGACGGTGGTGCCGCCGGCGGCCAGGTCGCGCACCGCCTGCCACACCTCGCGACGACCGGCCGGGTCCAGCCCGGTGGTGGGCTCGTCGAGGAACAGCACCTGCGGCGCCAGGATCATGCTGGAGGCCAGGTCGAGGCGACGGCGCATACCCCCGGAGAAGTGCTTCGGCTGCGTGGCTGCCGCATCCGTGAGGCTGAACTGCTCGAGCAGCTCATCGGCACGTCTGCCGGCGGCGGCGCGGCCGACGTGGAGCAGGCGCCCGAACAGGACGAGGTTGTCGCGGGCGCTGATCAGATCGTCGACGGTGGTCTGCTGGCCGGTCAGCCCGATCCGGCGACGGACCAGCCGCTGCTGCCGGGTCACGTCGTAGCCGGCGACCTCTGCCGTCCCCCCGTCGAGCCGGAGCAGCGTCGTCAGGATGCGGACGGCTGTCGTCTTGCCGGCACCGTTGGGACCCAGCAACCCATAGACCATGCCGTACGGCACCGCCAGCTCGAACCCATCAAGGGCACGGGTCTGCTTGTAGCGCTTCTGCAGTCCCACCGCTCGGACCGCCACGTCGGACGTGGACAAGAGATTCCCCCTAATCTGGGTACGGTGTACTCAGATTAGGGTACGGTGTACCCAGATTGCAACCAGACGCCAGACGAGGACACGATGACCACCGAGCAGAGCACCGCGAACTTCCTCGCTCGCAGCATCGAGCTGCTGTGGGGCACACCAGAACGACCGTCGCGCGGGCCCAAGCCAGGGCTCACCGTCGACCGGATCGTCGACACCGCGATCACGGTCGCGGACACCGACGGGCTCGACGCGCTGTCGATGCGGCGCGTCGCCCGCGAGCTCGGCGCCGGCACCATGTCGCTGTACCGGTACGTGCCAGGCAAGGTCGAGCTGCTGATCCTGATGCTCGACCGCGTGAGCGACCCGTCAGAGGACGTGCAGAAGGCGGTCGGCATGAACTGGCGTGGAGTCCTGGAGGTCGCTGCGCGCGGCAGCTTCCATCTGTACAGGAGGCATCCCTGGCTGTTGCAGGTCAACTGGACCCGCCCGGTCTTCGGACCCAACACACTCGCCCGCGTCGAGTTCGTCATCTCCGGCCTCGGCGACCTCGGTCTCTCCGACCAGGAGCGGGTGAATGTGCTGCTGGCGATCGACGGCTACGTCACCGGTACCGCTCGCACCCAGATCCAGTACGCCAGCGCGGCCGAGGAGACCGGGATCACCGATGAGGAGTACTGGCAGCAGCAGATACCTGCTCTCGAACGGGCCATGGAGACCGGTCGCTACCCCGCGATGGCGACACTGGCCGACGATGCATTCGACGCCGGCTGGGAGGAGAGCTTCGAGTTCGGACTGCAGCGGCTCCTCGACGGCATCGCGGCTCTGATCGCCACACGCCGGTGACGACTGGTCGCCTAGCCCAACAGCATCATCGTCTGCTCACCGACAGCGCTCACGACTCGGACCCTGCCTGCCCGGCCCCCGG
>DATMEB010000220.1:0-20789 GCA_035557095.1 Nocardioidaceae bacterium
GGGCGAGACCGCGCTCGTGGTCGGGGCCCTTCCATGACCCGCGGGGCAGGGCCTTCGCATGTCTGAGCACCACCAGCGGCTCGGACCGGTACGCGCTGACGCCGAACGCCTCGAGGACGTCGACGTCGCGGGAGTAGGTGAGCCGGCGTCGCGCCTCCTCGATGGGGCACCAGGTGACGCGGTCGACCTCCTTGTTGGGGACGTAGGCATTGACGTCCTCCTGCCCGGCGGACCCGTCGGCGGGTCGGGCCGCCCAGTAGTGGACGCGCTTGGCGACGCCCGAGGCGTCGTAGTCCTGGGTGGGCAGCGGCAGCCCGAGGCGGGTTCGCACGCCGGTCTCCTCCTCGACCTCGCGCACAGCCGCTGTCAGCGCGTGCTCGCCCGGGTCGAGCTTGCCCTTGGGGAACGACCAGTCGTCATAGCGGGGGCGGTGCACGAGGAGTACGTCGACCGCGTCGCCGACCGTGCGCCAGACGACGGCTCCGGCTGCGAGCACCGGGCTGGAGGTGTTCACGGCCGCCAGTCTCACATCTCCAGGTGTCCGGGGAGTTACGGGCCGCGGCGACGCGTCGGTCATGCTGGAGGGGTGCGAACCCGATGGCTGTCCGTGGTCGCGTTGGTCACCCTGCTCGTGACGGTGGGTGCCGGCGTGGCGCTGTCGCGGGTCGAACGTGGTGCGCCGACGGTGCCGACCGCGCTCGACTCGATGCCGGCCGAGACCCTCACTGCCAGCGTCACCGACTGGTCCCGGGTGCGCGCGCTGCTCGATGCAGGCGGCGACTCCGGCGACGCAGCCGACGCGGATGCGTTGCTGGACCGGGCGTACGAGACCGACGCGTCCGCGGTGTCGGTGCTCGGCGACCGGGCGCCGGTGATGGAGCGGGCGTACGGCTGGTCGGTCCTGGACGCGGAGTGGGAGGCGCTCGCGCAGAGCCGGCAGGGTGCCGCGGTCATCGTCCAGATGCCGCCGGAGTACGACCTCGGCACGGTGCGCGAGAGGCTCGGCGAGCTGGGCTACCTGGAGCCGTTCGAGGCCGACGGGGTGTGGCGTGGCGGGGCCGACCTGCTCGCGGGGATCGACTCTTCGCTGACCCCGTTGATGGGGCACGCGGTGGTCCTCGACGACAGCAACCGGGTGGTGTTCTCCGACCGGGCGGTGTACGCCGAACGGACGGCGCGCGTGATCGGCGGCTCGGTCGGCTCGCTGGCGCAGACCGAGGCGGCGGGTGCGGTCGCGGAAGCCATGCAGGGAGCCGTGGCCGGCGTGGTGCACGCCGGCCAGCAGGGTTGTGCGGTGATGGGCTTCGAGCGCGCATCCGGTGGCGACCGCGAGCTGGCCCGGCAGCGGGTCGCCTCGGTCGGCGGGGTGACGCCGTACTCCGCCGTCGGGCTGGCACTGACGCCTGGCCCCGACGGCCGGATGAGCCGTCCGCCGCTGACGGTGGCGATGCACTTCGACGACACCGGCGCAGCGGTCGAGGAGGAGGCGCAGCGCCGCGCCGCGCTGGCCGTGGGCGAGGCCCCCGGCCAGGGCGGCACGTATGGGCAGCGGTTCGCCGTCTCGTCGGCGCAGCAGCGCGGCGGCGACGTCGTACTCCGCCTTCGGCCGCGTGAGATCGACGCGCAGCTGTTGTCGGACCTCAACGCCGGCGAGCTCCTGTTCGCCGGTTGCTGAGGCAGCCGCGAACGTCAGCGACGCGTCACGGCGGCGACGGTGGCGGCCGCGCGACGACGGCGCTTGGCGTCCACGAGCTCGGTGTGCAGATCACGCAGCGGCTGGCCGTTCGCGTCGAGGTGGTGCCTCGTCCATGTGCCGTCGCCGTCGAGATGCCACGACGCGATGTGGTCGGAGAGGCCCAGGTCGAGCAGGTGCCCCAGCTCCTCGACATGGGCGGCGGTCGGGATGCGTGCGAGCACCTCCACCCGCCGGTCCAGGTTGCGGTGCATCAGGTCGGCCGAGCCGATCCACGCCTCGGGCGAGCCGCCGTTCTCGAACCAGAAGATCCGGCTGTGCTCCAGGAAGCGGCCCAGCACGCTGCGCACCCGGACCGTCTCCGACAGGCCGCGCACCCCGGGCTTGATCGAGCAGATGCCCCGCACCCAAAGGTCCACCGGGACACCGGCCTGCGAGGCGCGGTACAGCGCGTCGATCACGGCCTCGTCGACCAGGGAGTTGACCTTGAACCGGATCGCCGCCGCCCGCCCGGCGTGGTGGTGCCGAATCTCCTCGAGGATCCGCTCGACGATCCCCGTGCGCACCGTCTCGGGGGCCACCAGCAGGCTGCTGTAGTCGGCGGTACGGCCGAACCCCGACAGGTTGTTGAACAGGTGCGAGATGTCCGCGGTGATGTGGGTGTCGGCGGTCAGCAGCCCCAGGTCCTCGTACAGCCGGGCGGTCTTGGGGTTGTAGTTGCCGGTGCCGACGTGCGCGTACCGCCGCATCCCCTCCGGCTCGTCGCGTACGACGAGTGCCAGCTTGGAGTGCGTCTTCAGTCCCATCAGGCCGTAGACCACGTGGCAGCCCGCCTGCTCGAGCTTGCGCGCCCAGCGGATGTTGGCCTGCTCGTCGAACCTCGCCTTGATCTCGACCAGCACCAGCACCTGCTTGCCCGACTGCGCGGCGTCGACGAGTGCGTCGATGATCGGCGAGTCGCCCGACGTGCGGTACAGCGTCTGCTTGATAGCCAGCACGTGCGGGTCGGCCGCGGCCTGCTCGAGGAACCGCTGCACGCTGGTGGAGAAAGAGTCGTACGGATGGTGCACGAGCACGTCGCGACGGCGCAGGGCCGCGAACATGTCCGCGGGGCTGGCGCTCTCCACCTCGGCCAGGTGCGGATGGGTCTTCGGCAGGAACGCGGGGTACTTCAGCTCGGCGCGGTCGAGGTCGGCGATCCCGTGCAGCCCGGTGAGGTCCAGGGGGCCGGAGACGTGGAACACCTCCGCGTCGCTCACGTCGAGCTCGGAGACCAGCAGCTCCAGTACATGCGGGTCGATCGACCCCTCGACCTCCAGACGTACCGGCGGCCCGAAGCGGCGCCGCTGCAGCTCGCGTTCGAGCGCCTGCAGCAGGTTCTCCGCGTCGTCCTCCTCGACGTCGAGGTCCTCGTTGCGGGTGACCCGGAACGCGTGGTGCTGCATGACCTCCATGCCGGGGAACAGCTGGTCGAGGTGCGCGGCGATGACGTCCTCGAGGGGCACGAAACGCTGGCCGCCCACCGGGACGAACCGCGGGAAGATCGGGGGCACCTTCACCCGTGCGAAGTGCTCCTTGTGGCTGGCCGGGTTGCGCACCATCACGGCGAGGTTCAGGGACAGGCCCGAGATGTACGGGAACGGATGGGCCGGGTCGACGGCCAGCGGGGTCAGCACCGGGAACACCCGCTCCCGGAACACGTCGTGCGTCTGCTCCTGCTCGGTAGCGGTGAGCTCGTCCCAGCGCAACAGCTCGATGGCCTCGGCAGAGAGCGCCGGAAGGACGTCCTGGTGGAACGACCGGCTGTGGCGGGCCATCAGCGTCCGGCTCATCGACCAGATCGACTCCAGCACCTCACGAGGCAGCAGACCACTGGCCGCGCGCACCGCCACGCCGGCGGTGATCCGGCGCTTCAGACCGGCCACTCGCACCATGAAGAACTCGTCGAGGTTGCTGGCGAAGATCGCCAGGAACCGCACCCGCTCCAGCAACGGCAGGTCGGGATCCTCGGCGAGCTCGAGCACGCGCTGGTTGAAGTGCAGCCACGACAGCTCCCGGTCGAGGAAGCGCCTCTCCGGTAGCTCGGCGTCCTCGAGGAACTCATAGGGCGGCTCGACGTCGAAGGCGTCGCTGACCAGCGTGCCAGGCAGGGAGGCGTCCGGACCCTCGGCGGGATCGCCCGCGGTGTGCGCCTGCAGGGTCCCCGGGACAGAGTCGGTCGACGTGTGGTCGGGCACGCATTCGATCGTGTCACGACCAGGTGAACGCGGGGTGAAGTTCGCCGAACCCGGGCCGCGCTGCCGGGTCGCCGCCCCCTGCGACGTGCGAGCGGCGGGTAGGTACCTTGTGGGCGTGGTTGACGTCTTCCGGACCCTCGACACCGCCCGCGCCGGCAGCGAGTCAGCGACCCTGCGTTCGGTCCTGCGGCTGCCGAGGCGGCTGCTGCGCCGGGTCGTCGGACGCCCGGTGACGATCGACGGTCAGACCCTCGAGCCCGAGATGCAGGCGGTCCTGAGACTGCAGAAGGTCGCCAGGATCCCCCGCGTCGAGACGCTGCCGCTGCCGGCCGGGCGGGCGCTGCTGCGCGACCACTCCCAGATCGTCTCGGGTGAGCACCCGGTCGGGGAGAGCCGCGACCTGCAGGTCCCCGGCGCCGACGGGGACCGTCCGGCACGGCTCTACGTCCCCCGCGGCACGTCCGGGCCGTCGGCGTTGCTGTTCTTCATCCCCGGTGGTGGCTGGGTGTACGGCGACCTCGACTCGCACGACGGCGTCTGCCGCTACCTGGCCGAGCGGTCCGGCGTCCGCGTGCTGTCGCTGGACTACCGCAAGGCTCCGGAGCACCCGTACCCCGGAGGTCTCGACGACTGCTGGGCGGCGTACACCTGGGTCCGCGACAACGCCGGCGCGCTCGGCGGCGACCCCGCCCGGATCGCGGTCGGCGGTGACAGCGCCGGTGGCAACCTGAGTATCGCCGTGTGCCTGCGGGCACGCGACGAGGGCGTGCCGCAGCCGGCCGCGCAGCTGCTGGTCTACCCCGCGACCGACTTCAGCCAGCGGCTGCCGTCGCGGTCGATGTTCGGCGAGGGGTTCTACCTGAGCACCGAGTTCATGGACCGGTGCGAGGCGGCGTACGTCTCCGAGGGCGCCGACCCCACCGACCCGCTGTTGAGCCCGCTGCAGGCCAAGGACCTCTCCGGGCTCGCACCGGCCTACGTCGTCACCGCCGGCTTCGACCCGCTGCGCGACGAGGGCGAGGCCTTCGCCCGCCGGGTCGGCGACGACGGCGGCACGGTCCAGCTCACCCGGCACCCGGGGCTGATCCACGGCTTCTTCAACATGGTCGGTGTCAGCCGATCCGCCCGTGCGGCCGTCGACGACATCGTCCTGCGGCTGCGCGACGTCTGAGCCTTCTCGGGTCTTTCGCTGGCCAGAAGCGCCGCCTTTACCCCGACCGGGAAAGCCACGAGCATCGACCGATGCGCATCAAGACCCAGGTGGCGATCGTCGGGGCCGGTCCCGCGGGGCTGCTGCTCTCGCATCTGCTGCACCGCCGAGGCATCGAGTCGGTCGTGCTGGAGGTGCGCAGCCGTGATTACGTGCAGAACCGGGTGCGTGCCGGCGTGCTCGAGCAGGGCACCGTGGACCTGCTCACCGAGACCGGTCTGGGTGACCGGCTCGTGAGGGAGGGCATCCCGCACCACGGCATCGAGCTCCGCTTCGACGGCCGCGGCCACCGGATCCCGCTCACCGACCTGACCGGCCGGTCGATCTGGATCTACGGCCAGCAGAAGGTCGTCGAGGACCTGGTCGAGGCGCGGCTCGCTGCCCAGGGCCAGGTGTTCTTCGAGGTCGGTGACGTCAGCGTGCACGACCTCGACTCGACGTCGCCGTCGGTGCGTTTCCACCACGAGGGGGAGGACTACGTCGTCGACGCCGACGTCGTCGCCGGGTGCGACGGGTTCCACGGCATCTGCCGCCCCGCGGTGCCCGCCGAGGTCCTCACGACGTACGAGCGCGAGTACCCGTTCGGCTGGCTCGGCATCCTGGCCGAGGTGGCGCCGAGCTCCGACGAGCTCATCTACACCCACCACGACCGGGGCTTCGCGCTGCTCAGCATGCGCGGCCCGACCGTGAGCCGGATGTACCTCCAGGTCGACCCGCACGAGGACATCGCGGACTGGTCCGACGACCGGATCTGGGACGAGCTGCACCGCCGGGTCGACCTGCCCGACGGATGGACGCTGCAGGAGGGCCCGATCTTCGAGAAGGGCATCACACCGATGCGCAGCTTCGTCGCCGAGCCGATGCAGCACGGGAGGTTGTTCCTGGCCGGAGACGCGGCGCACATCGTGCCGCCGACGGGTGCGAAGGGCCTCAACCTCGCGGTGGCCGACGTCAAGGTCCTCTCCGACGCACTCACCGCGTGGTACGACTTGGGCGACGCCGATGGTCTCGACGCCTACTCCACGACCTGCCTGCGCCGGGTGTGGCGAGCCCAGCACTTCTCCTGGTGGATGACCAGCCTGCTGCACCGCTTCGGCGACCAGGACCCTTACGAGACCCGGTTGCAGCGCTCGCAGCTCGACTACGTCGCCGGCTCCACCGCGGCCGCCACCAGCCTGGCGGAGAACTACGTCGGCCTGCCGTTGCCCTGAGCGGGGCGCAGCCGGCCCCGCCGCGTGGGCGCGAAGTCGTGCAGGAAGCCGGGGTAGGGGTCGTCACGGGTCGCCTCCAGGCGCGCGGCGATGCCCTCGGCGGCCAGCTGCAGCGGCGGTACGTGGCGGACCGGCTCGACGTTGGCCGTGTGCACGACGATCCCGACCGCGGCCTCCACCTCGCCGGTCCCGTCCCGGCTGGGCTCGCCGAAGACGGGCACCGCGACCGAGCACGAGCCCAGCGTCATCTCCTCCCGCGTGACCGCGTAGCCGGCCCGCCGGGTTGCGGCGAGCTCCTGCCGGAGCCGGCCCGGCTCGGTGATCGTGTACGCCGTCGGGCGTTCCAACGGCCGGCGCAGCGCCTGGTCGACCAGGTCCTCGTCGGACCAGGCGAGCAGCGCCTTGCCGACCCCGGTCGCGTGCATCGGCAGCCGGCCGCCGATGCGGGAGATGATCGGCACCGACCGGTGCCCGGACAGCTTCTCGACGTACAGCGCGTCGAACCCGTCGCGCACGGCGAGGTGCACGTTCTCGCGGGTCGTCTCGTACAGGCTCTGCAGGAACGGCATGGCCACCTCGCGCAGCCGGGTGTGCAGCGGGCCGAGCAGGCCCACCTCCCACAGCCGCAGGCCCACGCGGTACATCCCGTCGTCGTCGCGCTCGAGCCCGCGCCAAGCCGCGATCTCGCCGACCAGCCGGTGGGTGGTCGGCAGCGAGAGCCCCGCGCGCCGGGCGATGTCCGACAGCGACAGCCGCGGATGCTCGACATCGAACGCGTCGAGGATCGCGAGCACCCGGGAGACCACCGAGCGCCCGGGGTCGGTGGTGTTGCCGGCCATCGTCGCTCGCCTCCGTTGGTCGGGTCGGTCGGGGTCAGGCGGAGTACATGACGTCGAGGCCCCACTGCTGGAACCCGAGTCGCTCGTAGACCGCGATCGCGGCGGCGTTGTCCGACTCGACGTACAGCATCACCTGGTCGAGCCCGCGCTCGCGCAGGTGCCACAGCCCCGCGAGCGTCAGCACCTTGCCCAGCCCGAGGCCCTGCGCGGCCGGGTCGACCCCGACGACGTACACCTCGCCGATCGGGTCGTGCTCGCCGCCCTCGTGCACCTTGGTCCAGTGGAAGCCGACCAGCTCACCGTCGCGCTCGGCCAGGATGAACCCCGCGGGGTCGAACCAGCTCTCGGTCATCCGCAGGGAGAGGTCGGCGGCGGTCATCGAACCCTGCTCGGGGTGGTCGGTGAACGCGCGCGCGTTCACGCGCAGCCATGCCTCGTCGTCCGCTCCCGGCCGGAAGGACCGCAGCCGCACGCCGTCGGGCACCTCCAGCGGCGGCAGGTCGGCGTGCAGCGACCGGCGCATCTGCCACAGGTCGCGCACCCGGGTGAACCCCAGCGTGTCCGCCAGCCGCGCCGCGGCCGGATGGTGCCCGTGCGCCCACAGCCGCAGTGTCGTCGACGGGGACTTCGAGGAGGGCTCCAAGGGGGACATGGTGGGGCCGGACTCGTCGAGCATCCGGCGTACCAGCGCGGCACCGACACCCTGCCGGCGCCAGTCGGGGTGCACCACGACCTCGGCACTGGCGCCCTGGAGCCGATCGGTCAGGTCGAGCTGTCCGTACCCGACCCACGCTCCGCCGGGCTCGGTCGCGACCACGTGCCGGACCGCGCCGGGTTCGCCGTACCGCAGCTGCAGCATGACCTGCTCGTTGAGCGGGGCCACGCCGTCGGCCGCCGCGGCCGCGTCGGTCAGCCGGACGACCTCGGCGCCCTGCTCGGCGCTGAGCTCGCGGAGTACGGCGATGTCGACGGGCGCACCTGAGGTGTTCACGACCACCACGCTATGGGGTCACGTGTCGTACGCCCGCCGGGGTTGCACTGCTGTACATTCCCTGCGTCACAGTCCACTCACGGGGGGTTACCCGCTCATGACTGGTCCTTCCCGCGCGCGCCTGCTGCGTGCCGCCGCAACTGTCGCCGTCTCCGTGTCGCTCGCGGCCACGGGAGCCGCCCTCGGCTCTCCGGCGACCGCCGCCCACCCCGGCCACGACCACGGGGACAGGGACCACCGCAACCTGCGGGAGCTGCAGGTGCTGGCGGTCAACGACTTCCACGGCAACCTCGAGCCGATCCCGTCCAGCAGCTCGTCCGGGCGGATCAACGACGTCCCGGCCGGCGGGGCCGAGTTCCTGGCCAGCCACCTGCGCAGGCTGCGCCACCAGGCCGACGACCGGGGAGCGGAGTCGGTCACGGTTGCCGCGGGAGACCTGATCGGCGCGTCGCCCCTGCTGTCGGCGGCGTTCCACGACGAGCCGACCGTCGAGGCGCTGAACCGGATGGGCCTGGAGGTCGCCTCGGTCGGCAACCACGAGTTCGACGAGGGGTGGCGCGAGCTCCTGCGCATGCAGCGCGGCGGCTGCCTCGACGACGGCGACGGCGCCGACAACCAGAACTCCTGCCCGGGCCCCGACGCGCGGTTCCGCGGCGCCGACTTCGACTACCTCTCGGCCAACGTGTTCCGCACCGACACCGGCGACACACTGCTGCCGTCGGTCGAGGTCGAGCGGTACGGCCGGTTCAAGGTCGGCTTCATCGGCATGACGCTGGAGAACACCCCCAACATCGTCACCCGGTCCGGCGTCGAGGGACTGGAGTTCACCGACGAGGTCGAGACCGCCAACGCCCTGGTGCCGAGGCTGAAGAGGCACGGCGTGAAGGCGATCGTCGTACTCCTGCACGAGGGCGGCTTCCCGGCCGACCGGACGGCGTACAACTCCTGCCCGGGCATCTCCGGGCCGGCCGTGCAGATCAACGACGGGCTGTCGCCGGAGATCGACGCGGTGGTCAGCGGGCACACCCACGAGGGCTACAACTGCATGCTGCCCGACCCCGAGGGCGACGACCGGCTGCTCACCAGCGCCTCCAGCTTCGGCCGGCTCGTCACCGAGGTGCGGCTCACGGTCAACACCCGCTCCGGCGACGTCGTTCGCGAGAAGACAGCGGCGACCAACCACATCGTGACCCGCGACGTGCGCGCCGACCGGAGGATCGGGGCGCTGATCGCGAAGTACAAGGAGCTGGTCGACCCGATCGCGAGCAAGGTGATCGGTCACCTGAGCGCCGAGTCGGTCACCCGGACCACGGACGACTCCGGTGAGTCCGCGCTCGGCAACCTGATCGCCGACGCGCAGCGGGCCGACCCGACGCTGGCCGCGGGCGGAGACCCGGTCGACGTGGCGTTCATGAACCCCGGCGGCATCCGCGCCGACCTCGTCAGCGACCCGGAGAGCCCCGACAACGCCGTGACGTACGGCGCGGCGTTCACCGTGCAGCCGTTCAACAACTTCGACGTCGCGATGAACATGACCGGCCAGCAGATCCTCGCCCTGCTCGAACAGCAGTGGTCCGGCGCCAACGCGGAGTCGCCGAAGGTCCTGCAGGTCTCCGGCATCGAATACACCTACACCGACGCCGCGCCGGCCGGGTCGAAGGTCGACCCCGCCTCGGTGAGCATCGGTGGCGAGCCGCTCGACCCGACCGCGACCTACCGGGTGGCGGCCAACTCGTTCCTCGCCGACGGCGGCGACGGGTTCAGCGTGTTCACCGAGGCGACCGACAAGCTCGTCGGCGGCCTCGACATCGACGCGCTCGCGGGCTACCTCGCCGAGAACGACCCGTACACCGCTGGCGCGCAGGATCGGATCGACATTCGGTGAACCGCTTGACGTCAGGGGTTGACAGAGGGTGATCATGTGATGAGGGGAATCCCGTTGGCGCGCATCGCAGGACAGCCGCAGGACGGGGGGCGCACAATTGAGGCGATGTCCGTTATGCGTGTTGGAGTACGGGCACTGAGCGGGGGAGAGGAGGCAGCTGCCTCGCGAGTCCCAGGGGTGGGAGCGCATCGGTGGCTACCGTGATATGCCACATCTGTTAGTGATCTGTCTGGTGCCTACGGTCCCATTGGCCTGTCTGGCGCTGGTGTTGTGGCTCGACCGGTTGGAAGAGACCCTCGACCGGGATGTGGATCGTCGGCGTCGGCAGGTGTCCGCGCCGCAGACTCAGCTGGAGGCGTCGTTGGCCGGGGTATCGGCCCCGTCAGTCGCCGTGGCCGGCCCGGAGGTGTCGCTGGGCGGTAGTACGAACCGGTAGCCGACGTTACGCACGGTGCCGATCAGGGCCTCGTGCTCGGGGCCTAGCTTGGCGCGCAGCCGGCGTACGTGCACGTCGACCGTGCGGGTGCCGCCGAAGTAGTCGTAGCCCCAGACCTCCTGCAGCAGCTGGTGCCGGGTGAACACCCGCCCGGGGTGCTGCGCGAGGTACTTCAGCAGCTCGAACTCCTTGAACGTCAGGTCGAGCACGCGTCCGTCGAGCCGGGCGGTGTAGGTCGCCTCCTCCACCACGACCCCGCCGCTGCGGATCACCATGGTGTCGTCCTCGTCGCCGTCGCGGGCCGAGCGGAGCCGTCCGGCCGCGAGCCGGATGCGTGCATCGACCTCGACCGGCCCGGCCGTGTCGAGCACGACGTCGTCCGCGCCCCAGTCGTCGGTGACCACGGCCATGCCGCCCTCGCCGACAACCAGGATCAGGGGCACGTCGGTGCCCGTCGTGCGCATCAGCCGGGTGAACTCGCGCGCCTGCGCCAGGTCGCGGCGCCCGTCGACGAGCACCGCGTCGCACGTCGGGGAGTCGACCAGTGCCGACGGCTCGGCCGGCAGGATGCGCACGGTGTGCGGCAGCAGGGTGAGCGCCGGCAGCACCTCAGCCGAGGGCTGGGGAGTGTTGGTCAGCAGCAGCAGGGTGCTCATGGCACCTCCCGGAAATGGCCGAGCCCACAGACATAGAAGATGGCCGGGGGCGTCGTTGCCCGTGGCCGCAGATAGGACAGGATAGCCGACATGAGTCCCGCCGGTCCGAGCTACGTCACGGTCCGCTACTGGGCCGCGGCCCGGGCGGCGGCCGGTCGCGAGTCCGACGAGGTCGACGCCGGCACCCTCGCCGAGGCGCTGCGCACGGTCGTCGCACTGCACGCCGGCAACCAGCGGTTCGCCGATGTGGTGGGTGTCTGCTCGGTGCTGGTCGGCTCCTCGCCGGTGTCGTCGCGGGACCCCGGCGACGTCGCGCTCGCACCCGGTGACGTGGTCGAGCTCCTCCCGCCCTTCGCCGGCGGCTGACGCCCTCCTGCGCCGACTTCCTGCTTCCTGCCGACATTGGCCACCGCCGTAGGCTTGGCCCCGTGACGACTGGGGTCTGGGTGCTGCTCGGCGCCCTCGCACTGGCCACCGCGCTCGGCCTGGCCAAGCGGTGGTACGACGGCCGATTCCGCTCGATGCCCACGCGGTCCACGTACACGGGCTACGAGGAGGCCACGACCTACGAGGAAGAGGCCGACATCGCAGCCACGCGGCTGGCGCCGGGCGACCTCGACGGCGCCGACCTCGGCGAACGGGCCACGCTCGTGCAGTTCTCCAGCGCGTTCTGCGCCCCGTGCCGTGCGACGCGTCGCATTCTGGCCGAGGTCGCCGACGTCGTTCCCGGCGTGACGCACGTCGAGATCGACGCGGAGTCGCACCTGGACCTGGTACGCCGGCTCGACGTGATGCGCACGCCCACCACGCTGGTGCTCGACGCCACGGGGCGCGTCACCAACCGCGCGTCCGGGCAGCCACGCAAGGAGCAGGTCCTCGCCGCGCTCCCGCTTTGAGGCGGGAGACCGGACTGTGGGATCGCGTCTTGGGATGTGGGACGTGGTTGCGGCGCCGCCGCGGTTACGCCGTAATCTCGTCGCCATGACCTCGACGGCGCTGACCAAGCGGCGCGCAGTGGACCACTGCCGCGTCCGGTCCGCGCTGTGTCGAACGTCCTGACCCGGGCGACGCCCTGAGTACCTCTGCACGATGCTGTACTTGTCACGCAGAGGCTGCGTTGCCTGATCCTGCGTCTCTCTCGCGTCCGTCAGGAGTCCCGATGTCTGTCGACCCACGTGGCCAGCGGTTCGCCGCCGCCGTCACGACGGTGGTGCTCGCCCTCGTCCTGGTCACGGGCAACGCGTGGGTGCTGGTCTTCCAGGCCGTCGTCTTCGCGGTCGGGGCCGTCGCGGGCGTCCGCCGCTCGCCGTACGCGCTGGTGTTCGCCCGGCTGGTGCGCCCGCGGATCGGACCGCCCGCGCAGACCGAGGCAGCCGCACCCCCGAGGTTCGCGCAGGCGGTTGGCCTGCTGTTCGCCGCCGTCGGTCTGGTCGGGTTCGCCCTCGGGCTCACCGCGCTGGCGCTGACGGCGACCGCGCTCGCGCTGGTCGCCGCGTTCCTCAACGCAGCCTTCGGCTTCTGCCTGGGCTGCGAGATCTACCTGTTGATCCGTCGTACGTTCCCCATCCGTAAACGCAACCGGGCAGCGACGCCCACGGAGGTTTAAATGAGCCGCGAATCAGTGCTTGTCGACGCCGCATGGGTCGAGGAGCGCCTCGACGACCCCAAGGTCGTGCTCGTCGAAGTCGACGAGGACACCTCGGCCTACGACAAGGGCCACATCCGTGGCGCGGTCAAGGTCGACTGGAAGGAAGACCTGCAGGACCCGGTACGCCGTGACTTCGTCAACAAGCAGCAGTTCGAGGCCCTGCTCTCCGAGCGCGGGATCGCCAACGACGACACCGTCGTGCTGTACGGCGGCAACAACAACTGGTTCGCCGCCTACGCGTACTGGTACTTCAAGCTCTACGGCCACGACCAGGTCCGGCTGCTCGACGGCGGCCGCAAGAAGTGGGAGCTCGACAGCCGCGAGCTGACCGACGAGGCCGTCTCCCGCGACAAGACCAGCTACACCGCGCAGGAGCCCGACCTCGGCATTCGCGCCTTCCGCGACGAGGTCGTCAAGGCGATCGGCCAGAAGAACCTCGTCGACGTGCGCTCCCCCGACGAGTACGCCGGGCGCCTGCTCGCCCCGGCGCACCTGCCGCAGGAGTCTGCGCAGCGCGGCGGCCACATCCCGACCGCGGGCAACGTGCCGTGGAGCAAGGCGGCCAACGACGACGGGACCTTCCGCGACGACGGCGAGCTCAAGCAGCTCTACGCCGACGCCGGAGTCGACTTCGGCAAGGACACGATCGCCTACTGCCGGATCGGCGAGCGCAGCGCGCACACCTGGTTCGTGCTGCACGAGCTGCTCGACCAGTCCAACGTCAAGAACTACGACGGCTCCTGGACCGAGTACGGCTCGCTGGTCGGCGTGCCGGTGGCGGTCGGCGACGAGCCCGGAACGGCGAACGGCTGAGTGAGCGTGACCCAGAGCAAGGGAGTGCCTGATGTGCGGAGGTAAGACCGGCGGCCTGTCGCTCGAGGGCGTGGACGTCAGCAAGGAGGCGATCATCCAGGGCGTGGTGTCCCGCGACGACCAGCCGGTCGGCGGTGCGTACGTCCGGCTGCTCGACCAGAGCGGTGAGTTCACCGCCGAGGTGCCGACGTCGGCGACCGGGCACTTCCGGTTCTTCGCCGGCCCCGGCCAGTGGACGCTGCGCACGCTCGCCCCGAAGTCCGAGCCGGTCGACCGCGCGGTCGTGGCCACCACGGGCGAGATCGCCGAGGTGCAGATCACGCTCGCCTGAGGGCGGCGCAAGGACCGCTTCGCGCCGAGGTCGCGTACGCGCGACCTCGGCGCGATCTGCGACGCGATAGGCTCAGATGCCATGTCTGGACCTCAGCGCTCCGGTGGCCTCGACGACCTGTTCCGGGCCGCGGGCAACCGCAGCGGTGAGCACCGAGCGCTGATCGTGCTGGGCGTCGCCGGCCTGGCGCTCGCCCTGATCCTCGCCGCGTTCTTCGTCGGCCGAGGGTTCGCGCAGAGCTCCGACCTGGCCGAGGACGAGGTCGCCCCTCCCCCGCAGGGCAGCCAGGGCAAGGACCTCGCCGAGGCCGCGCTCGGGACGAGACTGCGCCCCGGCGGCGAGCCGGTGCAGAACCCGGCGCGCCCGGCACAGCAGGCGGGCTCCACGGCCCGGACCGCGCCGAACGGCCGCCTCCTCGGCACGCCCTGGCGCGGCGCCGTCGTGCCGGTCGGTGTACAGAGTGCCCGGGCGAGCTGTCGCTCCGAGCCCAGCGTGGACGCCGGCGGCAACCGGGTCGGCTACCCCGCCAACCACATGCTCGACTCCGCCCCCGGCACCGCGTGGCGGTGCGACGGCCCCGGACGAGGCGTCAGGCTGACGTTCAACCTCGCGCAGCGACGGACGGTCGCCGCGGTCGGCCTGGTTCCCGGGTACGCCAAGACCGACGCGTTCAGCGGCGTCGACCGGTACGCCGAGAACCGCCGTATCGCGCGTGTCCGGTGGACCTTCGACGGCGGCGCGTGGGTCGAGCAGATGCTCGACACCGCTGTGAGCAACCGCAGCCTGCAGGTGCTGCGGGTGCCGCCGGTGCCGAGCAAGCGGGTCACGCTGACGATCGAGGACAGCGCCGAGGGCAGGCGCAACACGGTCGCCGTGAGCACCGTGCGCCTGGCCGGTCCCAGCCAGTGACGCAGTCGGTGAGGCCCGCGGTCAGCGCACCTGGCTGGCGTCGGGGAGCCGGTCGCCGCCGTACTTGTTGAGGTAGGCCTGCACGTCGTCGTCGCGCACCGACTTCCAGAGCGCGTTCGACTCCTTCTTCTTCAGGACGACGACGTTTCCGACGCCGTCGACGTCCTTGGTGCCGGCCACCGGCGTGGTGAGGTACTGCACGTCGCTGGGGCCGAGGTCGCGCATGCTGAGCGCCAGCGAACGCATGTCGCCCGCGCTCCAGCCGGAGTCGACGGTGGTGGCCTCGGTGATCGCGCCCATCAGGTTGGTCAGCTTGATCGGGTTCGCGAGCGTGCCGCGGCTCACGGTCTTCTGCATGACCGCGCGCAGGAAGTTCTGCTGCCTCTTGATGCGGTCGAAGTCACCCTGCTCGAGGCCGTACCGGGTGCGGACGTACTGCAGCGCCTGCTTCCCCTCGAGGTTGTAGGTGCCCTCTTCCCAGGTGCGGTTGTTGCGCGGGTCGGTGAAGGTCTCGGCGACGGTGACCTGCACGCCGCCGATGGCACGGGTGAGGTCCTTGAAGCCGGCCCAGTCGATCATCGCGATGTGGTCGATGAAGACCCCGGTGAGGTTCTCGACCGTGCGTACGGCCAGGTCGGGTCCGCCGAAGGAGAAGGCGGCGTTGATCTTCTGCCGGCCCTCGCCGGGGATCGCGACGAGGCTGTCACGCGGGATCGAGATGAGGTACGCCTGCGTCTGGTCGGCCGGGATGTGCGCCAGCATGATCGTGTCGCTGCGGAACGCGCCGGTGGTCCACTCGCCGTCGGCGAGCTCGGACTCGATCGACTGCCCGGTTCCCTTGTCGGTGCCGAGCAGCAGGATGTTCTGCGCCTCCGCGGCGGCACCGGTGGGGGCCGGGGCGCGCTGCTCGGCGTTGAGCGTGCTGTCGAACCGGCCGAAGTTGCCGAGCTGGGAGTTGAGGTAGACGCCGAAGCCGGCGACCGCGCCGACCAGCAGCAGCGCCAGCGCCCCCAGGATCACGATCACTTTGTGCCGGCTGAAGAAGCCTGGCCGTGAGGCCGCCGAGCGGTGTTGTGCACTCATCGGGACTGAGCTCTCCTGCCAGCGGTCTTCTTGCGCTGTTTCGACGCCGACCGCGCCTTGGTTCGGGTGTGACCAAGAACAGGGTAAGCGCGCCGAAGCCGCCGCGAGGCGTCATCGCGCAGAAGTCGCTCAGTTGACCGCCTTCTCACCGGGTAGCTGCTCGCCGCCGAACTTGCGCAGGTACGACTTGATGTCGTCCTGTTTGACCGCTTCGAACAGGGCGTTGGACTCCACGCGGTCCAGCCGGACGACGCTCTGGCCCTCGACCGTGTCGTAGGCGGCGAACGGGGTCGTGAGGTACTCCACGTCGTCGCCCCTCAGCCCGCGCAGCGAGAGCGCCAGGTCGCGCATCTCCGCGGGGTCGAAGTTCGCGTCCACGGTGAGGTTGTCGGTGATGACCTCGAGCACGTTCTTGAGCTTGATCGGGTTGGTGACGGTGCCCTGGGAGAGGGTCTTCTTCAGCATCGAGCGCAGGAAGTTCTGCTGGCGCTGGATGCGGTCGAAGTCGCCGTTGGTCAGGCCGTAGCGGGTCCGGACGTACTGCAGAGCCTTGGTGCCCTCGAGGTTGTACGTCCCCTTCTCCCACGTCCGGTTGTTGTGCGGGTCGGTGAAGTCCTCGGGGATCGTGATCGGCACCCCGCCGAGCGCGGTGGTGAGGTCCTTGAACGACGCCCAGTCGATCATCGCCAGATGGTCGATGCGCACGTCGGTGAGGTTCTCGATCGTGCGCTGGGCCAGCAGCGGCCCGCCGTAGGAGAAGGCGGCGTTGATCTTGTCGTGCCCGTAGCCGGGGATCTTGACATAGCTGTCCCGTGGAATCGACACCAGATAGGCGCCGTCACGGTCGGCCGTGATGTGCAGGATCATGATCGTGTCGCTGCGGTGCGACCCCGACTCCCACTGGCCGTCGGCCATCTCCTCCTTGATCGAGGTGCCGTTGCCGTTGTCGGTGCCCATCAGCAGCACGTTCATGGCGCCGGAGGCCTTGCCGGCCGCCCGTTCCGGCCGGTCGGCGCCCTCGCCGAGCGCGGCCACCCTGTCGACGTCGCCGAGCTGGATGTTGTAGTAGACGGCGAGGCTGCCGCAGGCGCCGACGGCGAGTACCGCCACCAGCGCGACGATCATGGCCGCGCGGCTACGGTAGAACCGCGGGGGCTTGGGTGCGCGGCGCTTGCCGCCGCGGTACTTGCCCCCTTGTGGACTCGCGTGTGCCAATGCCTCTCCCGTACAGCGATCCGGCCCAGTGTGGCGGCATCCGCCATAGGACTCAAATCTCCGCCCAGATCGTCACCGGCCCCTCGTTGCTGAGATGAACCTGCATCTCGGCCCCGAATACCCCTGTCGTCACATGCGCCCCAAGGTCGCGTAACGCCTGGCAGAACGCGTCGTACAGCGGTTCGGAAACCGAACCCGGGGCCGCCGCGCTCCACGACGGCCGGCGGCCCTTGCGCAGGTCGGCGTACAGCGTGAACTGGCTCACCACCAGCAGCGGTGCGCCCACGTCGGAGGCGGACCTCTCGCCGTCGAGGATGCGCAGCTCCCAGATCTTGCGGGCCAGCGCGGCCGCCTTCTGCTCGGTGTCGTCGTGGGTGACGCCGAGGAGCACGACGAGCCCGGGGGAGTCGATCGCACCGGTGATCTTGTCGTCGACCGTCACGCTGGCCCGAGATACTCGCTGGACGACCGCTCGCATGCCGAAATGCTTCCCGTCGTTGTCGAGTTCCCCGGAGGCTGCTCCGTTTCTGGGGGTCGTACGCAGTCTGACACCTTCTGACAGCATGGTCGGCATGCCGAACGTCGCCGTCCCCGCGCGGGAGACCTTGATCACCGTGGCGCCCACCGGGGCCGAGACCAGCAAGGGCGACTTCCCGCAGCTGCCGACGACGCTCGCCGAGCTGGTGGAGACGGCGCAGCGGTGTGAGGGAGCCGGCGCGGCGATGGTCCACGTACACATCCGCGACGACGAGCACCGGCCCACGCTCGACCTCGCCCGCCTCGTCGACACCGTCGCCGCGCTGCGCGAGCAGACGACGCTGGTGGTGCAGCTCTCCACCGGCGGTGCGGTCACCGACCCGCTGGAGGACCGGCTGCGGGTGCTCGACGCGGCGCCTGACTCGTGCTCGCTGACCATGGGCACGGTCAACTTCGGCGACGACGTGTTCATGAACCCGTGGGGGTTCGTGACCGACCTGTACCAGCTGAGCCAGGAGCGCCAGGTCGTCCCGGAGTTCGAGCTGTTCGACCTCGGTCACGTGCACGCGTTGCATCGGCTGCTGGACAAGTACGGTCTGCCGTACGGCGGGCGGGTCCACGCCGACCTGGTGATGGGCGTACCCGGTGGCATGCCGGGAACCGCAGACGCTCTCGTGGCCGCGGTCCAGGCCCTGCCCGACGCGGTGACGTCGTGGTCGGCGACCGGGGTGGGGCGTACGACGCTGCCGGTCGCGCTGGCCGCGCTGGCCAAGGGCGGGCACCTGCGCGTCGGCATGGAGGACGTGCTCACGATGGCCAAGGGCCGGCCGGTGCAGCACAACGCCGAGCTGGTGGAGCGGGCGGCCTCGCTGGCCACGCTCGTGCAGCGTCCGCCGATGAAGCCGGACACCGCCCGCGACCTGTTGCAGACCCGCGCGACGGGCTGACGCGTCACGCCCTGTGCTGACGCGGTGACGCGACGATCCGTCGTCAATGCGCGCGACGGGAAGGTGTTCACCAACATTGGTGATGAACCCAGAGCGGCTGGCAGCCACTCTTGTTCTACGTGCCGCAGAAGCGTTCCGCGGCAGTGGAAGGGTGTGGGATGAGCCTGATGTCGACCCCTACCGACGTCGCGCCGCGTGCGTACGGTGTCGGTTCGCGCAGGCACGTCCGTCATCTGCCCCCGCCCTCGGTTGCGCCCGGGGCCGGCGCAGCCGAGGCGGAACGCGTCTACGTCGCGCGGTTGTGCGGTGCCGACGCCGCGGTCGCCCTGGTTGCGGCCGGCGCCAGCTATCTGCTCCGGTTCGGCGGCGCCCCGGAACCCGTGCTCTCCTACATCGCGCTCAGCCTGGCGTTCCCGCTGGTGTGGGTGTTGCTGGTGTCGGCGGTCCGCGCCTACCAGCCACGCTTCCTGCACGTCGGCACCGAGGAGTTCCGCAGGGTGGTACAGGCCGGCCTCGTGCTGGCCGTGGCGGCGGCGTTCCTGTCGTACATGTTCAAGGTCGATCTCGCCCGTGGCTACCTGATGCTGCTCGTCGTGTTCGCCACTACCGGAACGCTGCTGCTGCGCTTCGTGCTGCGCAGGCGGCTGCAGCACCTGCGTTCGGCGGGCTCGGGCTGGATGCGCCGTGTCGTGGTGGCCGGCCACGACGACGAGGTCCGGCGCGTGCTGGACGAGGTCGGTCGTACCCGCGGGCACGGTTACCAGGTCGCCGGTGTGTGCGTGGCCGAGGCGGTGCCGGGCCGAGGCTACGACGTACCCATGTTCGAGGGCCTGGAGCACATCGACGATGCAGCCGCGCAGACTCAGGCAGACGCCGTCGTCGTGCTGCCGTGCCACCACCTCGAAGCCGGGGCGCTTCGCCGGCTCGGCTGGCGGCTCGAACGCTCCGACACCGACCTGCTGGTGGGGACCGGTCTGCTGGACGTGTCGCGGCAACGCACCACGGTGCAGCCGGTCGGCTCGCTTCCGCTGCTGCATGTGGACCACGCCGAGCTGCAGGGCGTGCGGCGCGTCGCCAAGGGGGTCATGGACCGAGTCGCCGCTGCGTTAGCGCTGGTGCTGGCCGGACCGCTGCTGCTGGTTCTGCTGGCCGCCGTCCGGCTCGACAGCCCCGGGCCCGCGCTGTTCCGGCAGCAGCGCGTGGGGCGCGGCAACCGCAGGTTCACCATGCTGAAGCTCCGCACGATGGGCGTCGACGCCGAGGAGCGTCGCGAGGACCTGGTCGGGCTGAACGAGTCCGACGGGGCGCTGTTCAAGATCCGCAACGACCCGCGCATCACGCGTGTCGGCCGGGTGCTGAGGCGGTTCTCGCTCGACGAGCTCCCGCAGCTGGTCAACGTGCTGCGTGGCGAGATGTCGCTGGTCGGGCCGCGTCCGCCGCTGCCCTCCGAGGTCGCCGGCTACGAGTTCGACGTTCGCCGACGTCTGGCCGTCAAGCCCGGACTGACCGGGTTGTGGCAGGTCAGCGGACGTTCCGACCTGTCGTGGGACGACGCCGTGCGCCTGGACCTGCGCTACGTCGACAACTGGTCGCCGCTGCTGGACCTGCAGATCCTGTTCAAGACCGGACGCGCCGTCCTGTCCCGCTCCGGCGCCTACTGACGCAGGGTCGCGAACGGCGGCCGAGTCAGCCGGACGGGCGCCAGTCGAGCTCGCGGGCGAAGGCGACCGCCGCGATCTGTGACGTGACCCCGAGCTTGGCCAGGACCGACTTGACCTGGGTCCGCACGGTCGCCTCCGACACGTACCACTCCGAGGCGATGTCGCGTACGCGCTTGCCCTCGGACAACGCAGCCAGCACCTCCTCCTCGCGGGGGGTGAGCCGGTCGAGCTTGGCGCGCATGTCCTGGTTGTCGTTGCGCTGGCGCTGCCAGTTCTGGATCAGCTCGTAGCGTCTCGCCTCGGGCATGACCAGCTCACCGGAGGCCGCCCGGCGCACGGTGTCGACGATCACGTCGAGGCTTGCCGACTTGGGCAGCACCGTGCGTGCGCCGTTGGCCAGGCACTTCCCCCACCGGGTCAGCTCGCTGGCGCCGGTGACGACCACGACCGCGGAGCCGGCGTTGGTCAGCGGACGCACCAGTGCGGTGCCGTCCCCGGCCGCACCGAGGTCGAGGTCGAGGAGTACGACGTCGGGCCGGTGGTCCAG